>JALHNI010000061.1 GCA_022843605.1 Bryobacter sp. | reverse complement strand
AAGGGCGTCAGGGTGACGCTCGGGGAGGGGTAGGATGGACGCGGGGAGCAGGAACACAGGCCGAGGGCAACGACGCGGGGGACGCCGGGTCAGTTGCCTGGCGGACCGTTGGCAAAGTTCAGCGGGCGATTGTGCCGGGAACCGGTGTGCCAGCGGCGAATTCGGGCGGCGTTGTGCTGGACCTCCTCGCGGGGACCGTTGAGGTAGATCTGCCAGTCGTGGGCGATGGTCGCGGGGTTGCCGAAGATCTGACGCCAGTGGTCGAGGGTGAGTAAGTCGTCGGGGTCGTGATTGGCCAAGTGGGCCTTGGCGCTGGACCAGGGCCAATCGGTCGGCCGGCGGGCGAGTCCAGCGGCGATCGGGGTTGTTCCCCCCAACGTTTCCTGCCAACGTTTCCCGCACTCAAATCGTAGGAACTCGCAGCGGGACGGAGCGAGAGGCGTCAAGAGCCCAACTACATCTTTGCCATTTTCCGGCACTCTTCGGCACACTTATGGCAAGCAGTCGCGCATTGCTGACAATGCTCTACTTTGTGCTTGGCGCACTCGTCGCCGCAAGCCTGGCAAACCTCCGCGCATAACGCGCAGAACTTCGAAGCGTAGGCTGAGCCGCGCGACATGAGCTGCACTGCCAGACTGCAAATATCCGCGCAGTCCCGGTCCAATGCAATGCAAAGCGCCATCGCTTTAATGTCGGCTTCATGCAGACAGGCCGTCGCGCAATGCTCGCAGGCGACCACGCACTCTTGGCAAGCATTAATACAAGTTTCGTACTTTTCGTGGGACATATCGTAAATTCTCCTAAGTGGCTGTTTGTTGTTATCTCGGTGGTGTCCGTTACGACGACTTAGCGATAGAAATTGCGCTGTGGTGAGGAAGGCACGATCGCAGATCGAAGTTGCCGCTCGCTCGAGCGTCACGCCAGATTCGCACCAGTTAGAGTCTGTTCTTGGGCGATTCGTCCAGATGTTGAATACTAACCGTTCCACAGCAACAGCCGGTCTTATCCACAACAGGCAGGCTCGTTGCACCATGCTCATGGAGTTTACGGCGTGCTTCATCAACCGACTCATCTGCACTGCAACATGCCGACAAGGGGCGCATGATCTTCTCGACGCTGACCTCAGAAGGGCGCAGGTCATCAGCCGCGACGTGACAACAGACGTCACGTTCCGTCACGACCCCGACCAGCGCAAGCGCTTTCGTATCGGCGACAACCGGCGCGCAGCCGCAACCCGACTTGCGGATCGACTGCGCGGCCTGTGCCGCAGTGTATTTCGGCGTACAGAACGAGGACGCCTCGATTGGTTTCATTACATCGCGACAACAACTCATTTTCTATTTCCCCACTTCTTGCGATCGATTGCATGTGCAACTCCTGATTCGCGGGACTATCGTACTCCCGAAGTGAAGCTGTAGCTCCACGCTTCGAGACGTCCAATCCGTTTACACAGCACTTCGAGGGCCGTCCCTACGGAGAGCCCCCTTTGGCCGTCTATTCATTGATTCTCAGGCGCTGGCCGCATTGGGGCTGAAAAAATTGCCTCGGGGATGGTCAATCACGCTGTTTCTGACCTGAGTGCCACTGTAAAAGTGCGTTCGAGATGCCCTAGAGGCCATTACGCGGGGTTATTGCGCACCGGACCCCAAATTCTTTTCATGGCGGCCAGCAAGGCGTCCGCCCCCTGCTCGTGAGCGGCCATCAGGTCCGAAAGGTTCCCCTTTTGCTGGGGTGAAAGCCCTTCCAGCTTGTCCTTGAGTTCCTTCGATAAAGGCATTTCTGCTCTCCCTTTGTGCGATAGAGAATCGCAACTAGTGGCTCAGTGCAATCCGCGGCGAATAGCGGTTCGTCCAACCGGACGAGGCTACCGTCGTCCCCAAGAAGCTGTTGCCTTACTTCGCGCCCGGATCCGGATTTCTGTCACGAGGATCAATTAACCTGGGATTCAGCCTGTTTTGCGCGGCTCTGAGAGCTTCGTCGCCACCAGTCTTCCACGCCCACATCAGGTCGCCAAGGTTCTCTTTTTGTTCGTCGTCCAGTTTGCTCAACAACCGATCGACGCCCGTCTTTTCGGATGGCATCACGTATTCTCCGTCTAACAAAATCGCATCGTGATCTCGACAACCTCGAGTCCGCTGGCTCTTCCATCGCGGAAGCTACCGCCCCTGGCGCCGGCGCGTTTCTCAGAACAATGGACGGCCGGCGACACCATACTGCCTCGTATTGCCCTAAAATGCAACGGATGGACGAACCGGAGGGAGTTCCCCACTATGAAGGCCTCCCGAGGATTTCCGTGACGTGACCGCTCCATGACGTCTCTCACCAACCGAATCCGGCAGGTGTAGCGCGTCTGCCACATCGAAGGAAAGCTTGCGGCGGACGAGGAACGACGCCTATGACAGGCAGCCGCTTCGCTCCCAGCGCGCCCAAGGACCGCCACCTTCGGGGCGTCCGCGATCAAGGTCTCGGCCAGCCATGCCACAACCGTTCCACCATTACTCTATGACCAGCGTGTTTAGGTTAGCTTCAACCATCGGAGCCAATTGGCCCATTCAATGTCGTCTCGGATAGGTTGCGGCAACCAGAATTCCGCAGCCTGATCTCTCGCCAACTTCCGGATGACGCGTCATTGAGGCACTGGTTGGGTCAATCTTCGGTGCGATACGCGGCTAGCATCCTGACGGTGTCACTATTCCGCTCGTCCGGACATTTCCACACTGCCGCTTTGCGGTCCAACGGCGAAATCCATTTCGCGGCGGCAAACGCAAAATACGCCCATGCGGAAGCTGGCGACACCCGTATCATCCAGCCTTATTATAGGACGGTCGCCACTGCCGCCGGCGCATGGATCACCGTCACATTGGGATGCCGCGCACTTGGGCATGGCGAGTTCGCCGTGCAAGCGGGCCAAGACCTCAATCGCGTTCCCCTTCGGCACCGGGCCACTCCGGTGAGTGGCAAGGAGTGGTAAACATGAAAATGTATTTTATCGTGTTTAAATGCAAGAGCTAAGAATTTGGCTCGACTTGTGTCGCTACCCAGGTATTTCCGATTCGGACCACGCCGCTTGTGAACAGCACTAGATTGTTTTGACGCCCATCCAGTGCACTTGGATAGCGAATGCCATCGTAACCCGCTGCTCTTGCAATATTGGCCATATGCTGTGTAAGCGCGTAATCCGAGGGATTAAACGCTGGTCGTGAGATTACCTCCGCGACCGAAGATAGAAGATGGCTGAGATCCAGGATCCAGGAGAGGTTCTTCGTAACAAAGGGATTGATCTCACCGAAACTTTGGCTCAGATCGAGGACCGTGACGTTTTGAGTGAGTGAAACTTCAGCAACTGATGCAACATCGCCAGGCAGAAGCCGAATCTCGGCCAGCGCGGTGGTTGCAGCGTCTGCGAGGTAGAGCGCATACTGCGAGTCTGTGTTCGCTCGACTTGCGGGATGCAGCGGGTTCGGCCCGAGGTCATCATAGGGCTTATTCGTTCCAACTGCATCTTTCTCGCACCCCTGCCGCGCTCTAACGAAAGCGCGCCCAGTCTCAAGAAGCACTGCAAAATATGGCAGGTTGTCAGCTACTTGATTCTCTGCTGTGCCTAGAAGTTCCACGGACTTACGAACCTCTTCGAAAGATATACGGTCACTGAAGGGGTCACACCCGAAGAATTTGTTGAACTGTCGAGACGCGGTAAACATTGCCTGAGTGCTATGGTTCAACACCCAACTGTCGTGCTTTAGCTGGTCACCGAACTTGTGGACCGAATGATTCAGTATTGCCGACAGGAGTGAAGCCACCGTATTACGGGCAAGCGTGACAGGCGCGAATAGCTCCCAGTCTTCCTGTAGCGCCTCAAGCAGCGGCCTCGCTCGCCAATGATGGCTTCCCGGTTCGATTTCGTGTTCTCGGTAGGATTCGCCAACATATTCCCCCAGCAGATTGTTAAAAGGCTCGGCCAATGCCTCGATATTTAACATGCGAACGTGATGCGCCTGGCAGTAAGAACACGTGCCTTTTTCGTCCCCTCCGTCGCGAATAAAGTGTTTTAACCACGGATGCGCAAAGCAGTTTGCACAGCAGTGGGAGGATGACGGAGCGATCAGCATCAACCTAGATTCTCATGTGTCAACGTTGGGCCGCTTCCGATAATCCTGCGTTCGGTGAAATCACGCAGGCCCCCACAGCACAAGCTCAAGGCGTGACCTTTCTGGGTTGGTTGCGCTCTTGAAGTTCGAGTGCGCGGTCGATCAGCTTTTCTACCTCTTCTACTGTTTGAGCTTCGGCTTCAATCTCACCGATCTTTAGGCGCACCTTCCGGCCGTACTTGCCCTGCAACCACACGCCGACCGCCGTGCCAACAATCGGCCCAATAGTAGCGGCCGCCTGAAGAAGCAGTTCCCCGAGGGGCGGCGACAATGGGGCTCCGGCTCCCCGACGTTCCAGTGGCTGCCGCCACTCGACATTTATCCCGTAAGCCGCAAAAGACCGCTGAAATTTCAGAATCGCCTCCCGCGCCTCAGGCGTTACGAAAGGCGGCTCATCGGGCGCGGTGATGAGAGCCACTGACAATGCGGAGTTTTCCATTTGCCGAGCCTACCCCGCTTTTGGGCCGGGGAGCAACGCAACGTCCGTCTTGCGGGGTTTGAGAAGACGCGGCTCCCATTTCTTCTTAACGCACAACGGTGCCCCCGAGATTGTTCGCCAGGTGGTTCCTGATGCATTCAAGCGCGTCCCCTACTCTCGCCAGGTCTCGGTTGAAAAGCTCGAAAGCGTCGATTTTTTCCGGCGCCGGTCTGGCTTCGTGGGCCGCTAGTCGACGATTCTCCGATACGGCTTCGAGCGCCGGGACAATGCGGTCATGCAAATGGGATGGGAGGATCGCTTTGAGAAGGGCTACGGTCTTACTGTTGCTGGAATTCTTCACAGGAATGTTCAGTCGGGATGCTAAAGCGCTGAGACAGTCTTTCTTCAAACCGTCAATCAGCCTTTTATATACCTCCGCATGAGCGTCGTGATAGCGGTGACTATTCTGAGCCGTTGGAAAATGGAGACCTTCCAATTTTTCGAATTTGAAGAGAGCGTGATCAACCATGCCGAGCGTCAGCGCGTTCAATTCGCCGACAAGCCTCCTTAGCCGAGCGATGCCACCCTCCTCTACATACCAACTCCCGTTTAGGTAGCGCTGGACCCAAAGCTGAAAGCGACGGTCATCCGACTCTGCGATCAGACTGTCCGGATCGATTGCGAATCCGCTCCATTTTGCTGACTCGTCGGCAGAACAGTGTTTGAAGCCGGGCATCCAGACAGCCAGCACCAGTTCGCCGTTGTGCTGGGCCCTAAATCCAAACTTCAGACCAATACAATTTCCTTGTTGATGCTGCGCGAACTCTGCGAAGTGTTTGTCTGAGGTGCTTAGCGCGCCGCTGAAGTAGTCAGTCTCAACATCGTACTTGTCAGGCTGAGTCCGATAGATCGTGAGAATTGCCGCGTCAAAGAACCCTACAAGGTGATCGTATTTGCCCATGGCCTACGTCGATCATATCGACTAACCTCAGTCCGCCAACGCACCAGAGAGCTGTTCGTTACCAAATCATCAGGCCAGCGGTTCAGCTTCTGATAATGGCTCATTGTGTCAACTTGACTCGCTGGCGACAGTTGGTTTCAGGGGCTACTGTGGTTAGTCACAGTATGGATGCGGAACCGCATCCGGAAAAGTGCCCGGGACGAAATCGGGATCGAGCACGACGCCCGTCATTCGCACCAGGAAAACGGTGCCACCCCCGGGAAAACGGTGCCACCCCCGCATATCCCAAGGTTTTCGCTATCTTCAACTGAACATACAATTTGCCGCCGTCCGACTCTCGAACGAACCCGTCACCCGCACTTCCAGCCCCACAACAATTGAGAGCTTCGAATCCGAAACTCCTAATCAACGGAGGCATCTGGGCCCACTAAACTGCATCGCACCACCCCGGATACTGGCTTTCACCTGACCCCGCGCGGCAACTACCGACGCCAACCACCTACCGCAACGCCACCCACGGCCGACTCGGCACGACCGCTCCTTTTCCTGCCTGCTTCACCATCACCTGGGCCGGCGCCCTGCTGCGTCGAACTGAATCTCGTCCGCACCCGCGTCGTCAAACACGCCCGCCCGCATTCGGGCGAACCCGCCCCTGCCTGGCTCGACACCGAACCTGCGCCGCGCACGACCGCTTACTCGGATCGACGGGGGTAGACACGGGTGCCCTGACGCAACGAAAACGCTCCTGGACTCAGCTACGTCCCCGTCTATCTCTTGAAGGCGTTCAGCAGCTTGGTAGCAAAGCCGGCCTCCTTCATCTCGAGCTTTTCGACTTCGCCGTGATCCAGCCAAAGTCCCTCGCACCCGAAGCATTTATCGACCAGGACATCGCCAAAGGGGACCTCCTGAAGCTCAGTGCCGCATTTCGGGCACCTCATGTAGTGCAGGAGCCGGAGCCGCTCACTTTCCTCCTCCAGCCTGGCCGCCTTTCCCTCCTCGGCGATCCTTCGCCGCCGCTCGAGCTCTTGCCGGGCGAAGTATTCCTCTTCGTTTTCACTGGGTGTCACGGGCATATCGATTCCTTTCAATTCGCCGCTCTGATGCGCCTCAGCCATAGAGAACAGCCATCGAGACTGTTTAGCCGCTTGACCGCATGTGCTAACACGAGGGCATCCACCTTTAATGAGCAGGTATTCGGCCAAATGCTTCAGGAGATTCGGCGCCCTGGAGTTGGAGTCTCGCGGAAGGAAGCCGCCAACGGTGCCGGTGACCGCGAGAAAGGCGGGCGGGGGTCGAAAAGGTCCGGGGAGAACGCGTAGAGGTCCCCCTACCCTCGAAGCGCCCTCGGCCATCTGCTCTGGCCTTGCTCTGGTGGCCAACCGTAGAGCCCGCTAACGGGCGTTCACAACCAATTCAAACTCCTCTTAAACCAATCCCACCAACCACTTACAGCTATTCCGTAACGGCCGCAGGCACACCCGCCGTGTATCCTCACTTCAGGCCTTCAGGGTCAGGCTGGTAAGACACGACGCTCCTGCGCTACCCGCGAACCGGGTTGGGTAGACTCCGCTTGTAACGGCGCTAACTCTCCGCGAATGCGGATCGAACCTTCCACGACTTATTCTCTGCTGCGGGAACTCTCGAACGCGCTCCTCATTCGTGAATCCCATCACCAAAACGAGAAGGCCGCTGAAACCGTACCTGGAGTTTAAAGGCTGGCGGATCGACAGCCACCTCAAGCATGCACCAACGCAAAAGCATCATTGGCCCGCCGCACTTCGGTATCAACGTCACTCTGCCCCTGGTCGATCAGAGCTTCGAGAATGATGGGAACATCTTGAGGAACAGCCGCCGCAAGGGAACTGAATGCCATCACCGCATTCGGGGAAATCGGATCGTGCCGGCTTGCGGTATTCACCTCGCTCATGTGGACCTCAGTCAATCGATCCCCAAAGGCATCAAGAAGGAGAGTAGCTTCCGTCATACTTGGGTCAACCTGTCTGGCATGTCCAATATCGAAACAGAATCGCGCCGAGGGCAAAGCGCGGAAAATTCCGGCCAGTTCCTGGACTGTGCGCCCAACCGGTTTTCGCTTGTCCATATTCTCCAGCACCAGCCGGTCGCCAAGGATACTCCACTTGCGTTGGTCAAAAATGACGTCCGGATGAACGATCACCGGGTATGCACGCGCCGCGGGCAGAACCAGCTGATCGACGACCCACTGCTCAGACTCAGGTCCAAACTTACTTGGCGCATGGATGGAGACAAACGAGAAGTCTTCCAGCTTTAGCGACGGAATTGCGGCAACCAAAGGTTCAAGTTCTTGAAGCCGCAGCGCGGACAGTTCCACAACGGCGAGGTGATGCCGCCGCAAGATCGCCAGGGCGGCACGAAAGTCCCCACGCGCCAACGCACCCGTCGAGAATCCAATTGGTCTGGTCATCAAAATACTCCGTAGTCAGTAGTGAGTCTCTTGAGCCCCTCGGCTTCATTGAGAAACAGGTTGACGAGTCCGTCGTGGAATGGCCTACTCATCTTTCGCACTTCGTTCCATGCCGGAGAATCTCGCAAGTCGTCATGCGAATGTGCCCGCTCAAGATCCGCACGGCGTTCAGGATCATTCAGAACCTCGAGGAACCGATCGTAGTTATCGAAGATTGCACAGATTGTCGCGTCACTGACTTTGAGAATCCAGCAGAGCTTCGCAATGGTCTCGAGCGGCGGCAGAGTAAACTGCCGCTCCAAATAAGCCGTTAGCAGCGAGACATCTCGCTGCTCCTTCAACGAACGGCGCGCGTCTTCTGCAAGAGGATCTAAATGGCAGGAGAAAACCAAGGCGAGCCCGGCAGCGAAGATCAACTTGCGAGACATGCGAAGCTTGGCATTCCGCAGAGCCCATTTCTTATCGTTCTCGGCACGCTGCTTGTAGACGAAATCGACCGTCACGGTGCGCCAATAACGGGTGAGGTCATTCAACAAGAAACGAGGAATGCGAACGTCGCTGCTCGCATGAGTGAGCCCGCGATCGTCTTCGAGATACCGACGCACAATCTGGCGCCGCACGCGATCATAAGCTTCGCGGTTGCCAACAGGATAGGACTCCAGCAGCAGCAACACTCGACGAGTCGTATTCGAATTGAGATCATCTTCGCCGCCGATGTTGTGAACCAACTCGTGGCTTCCAACCATGCGTCCGAAAACGCCGCTGCGGCCAGGTTCGATAAAGCCATTGGCCAAGAGCGTACTCGCGATCTCACGCTCCTGATACTTATGCTCCGGAACAGACTGGCCATCCACGAGGAGCACCCAATCGAGGTCGCTGCTCGCCGTCACCTCTTCTCTGGCTACTGAACCAAATGCGACTAAGGTCGTGTCTGGAGAGTTGTGACCCAGGAAGCATCGCTCGAGTTCCTCGCGGCGCTGGAACGTGTTCTCGCGAGCTTTATCAATCGACGTCCAACTCCGTCCGACTCGCACTCCAAGATCGGCAATGGTCGACGGGACTTCAGGGGCTTCGGGCATCGGAGTCAACCCATGGTACGACGGCCCTGCGTCGAGCGATTTGCACTTCCGGAAAACGTTGATTCAAGGGGCTGCCGTCGAAACCACCCGAGCGCCGTGGTCGCAATGGCTCCGCCGTTGAACTCGCCAACGGGGGCGGAACCCAAACCGCAGAATAGGGCGTTCCTTACTTTGCGCGGGCCAACGCCCCTACCCTCGAAGTGCCCTCGGCCACGTGCTCTGGCCTTGTTTGTGGCTAACCGTAGAGCCCGCTAACCGGCGTTCACAACCAATTCAAACTCCTCTTAAACCAATCCCACCAACAACTTACAGCCTTCCTGTAACGGCCGCAGGCACACCCGCCGTGTATCCTCACTTCGGGAGCCCTTCTATGTATAAGTTCGAACCATCCAACCCCCCCAGCCTGAACGACCTGAGCCATACCCAGCAGGAAGTTCTCCGCGGCCTCGTTGCGGGCCATTCCATCAGTGCCGCCGCCCGTCGGGCTGGCGTTCACCGGGCCACGGTCCATCTCTGGATCCGTACCGTGCCCACTTTCGGCCGAGCGCTCGACACCCATCGACGTCTCCGCGCCGACCACATCGCCGACGACCTCAACGACCTTACCGATTCCGCCCTCAGCGCCCTTCGCCAAATTCTCGACGACACCGAAGCCCCCGCCGCCGTCCGGCACAAAACCGCCCTCGACATCCTGAACCTCGCGCACCGCCACGAAGAGGGCCGTATCTACCCCGACAGCCATCTCCTCGCCGGCTTTCACGCCGAGCTTGACGCGGCAGTCGCCCCTTCGCCCTCAACACCCTCTACCGCGCCAAAGGAAAAATCGATGGAAGCACCGATAGAAAAAACAATGGAAAAGCCCGAGGAAGAAGAAATCGCCTCACCGCGCGAAACCGCTCACCCAACATACCCAAACCCAATCCGTAACGCGCCCTGCCCCTGCGGCAGCCGCCTCAAGTACAAACGCTGCTGCGGCAAAACTCCCTTCCAGGCCCTCGCCGCTTGACAGTTTTTGACACTTCTCAACACTTTTGACACCGATCACGGCGCTTCTCAGCGGCCCACCCGCCCGTACGCCAGCAGCAGTGCAGACCAACTCCGCACGGCCCGCTCAACAGATCTTTGAAAGCAGAAAGTGAGTTGGGGAAGCCTCGTTCGCCCCCGAAAACTACGGCGTCACGGGAGCCTTCTTGTGCCGCCGGCACCGTTCGCTGCAATAGCGAACCTCCTCCCAATTCCGCTCCCAACGCTTGCGCCAAACAAAAGGCCGCCCGCAAACCGGGCAAACCTTCTCCGGCAGATTCTGCTTCTTCACGCCCCGCACAAGTTGAGGGATGCCCCGCGGCCCAGCCGGGCGCTAATTCCTCACCAGATCAACTCCTCCGGAATCGCCTTCGGCGCCTCGGTCTCCTGGCACACATCCAGCACCGACGGCGGCGGAAACAGGAACTTCAACGCCATCGGCAAGCGGTGCGCCCAGGCCCGCTCCGTATGCATCGCCCCGGAATCCTCAAAGTAGAAAAGGTCCTCGCCCTGCCGCCAACCGCGCTTCACCAGTTGATCCCGCAGTTCGCGCGTATGGTTCACGGTCTGCACATAGGCGCGGCCCTCCCGCGTTCCGATATCCAGCCAAATCCGCGTGCGGCGACGGTGGATATTGGCCCGCAGCCGCTGCAGCATCATCCGGCGATCCCACCAGAGCGACGGCGAAAAAATCGCCAATCGCCCAAAGACGTGCGGCGCGCGAAAGCCCAGGTAAAGCGACACCAGGCCTCCCAGCGAACTGCCCCCCATCGCCGTATGGCAGGCATCGGTCAGCGTACGAAACTCGCCATCGATCCACGGCTTCAGCTCTTCCACGATCAACCGCCCGTACAACTTGGCCTGCCCGCCGCGCTTCGTCCGAAGATCGGCCGTCGGCGTGTACTCATCAATGCGCTGGGCGCCCGCATGGTCAATCCCCACGATGATCAACGGCTCAATCTCGCCCGCCCGGATCAGCGCATCCGCCGTCGACTGCACGTGCCAGATATCCCCGGCAAAGGAACGATGCGGCTCAAAGAGATTCTGCCCATCGTGCAGATAAAGCACCGGATAACGCCCCTCGCCTTCGTCATACCCCGGTGGCGTGTAGATGGTGATCTGCCGTTCGGGGAGAAACCTCGATCTCCAGTCGGGCACCGTATGCAACTTTCCCAAAACACCAGTGTAAATGCTTACGCTAAACTCAAGAAGACATTCCCCTCATGCATCCCAAAACCATCGAAGGCGAACTGAACGCCGCCGGACTCCGATTCGCCATCGTCGTGAGCCGCTTCAATAGCCTGATTACTGACCGTTTATTGGACGGCGCTCTTGACACCCTGGCGCGCTCCGGCGCCCGCGCCGCCGACATCGAAATCGTCCGTGTCCCCGGCGCTTACGAAATGCCCGTCGTCGTCCGCGAGATCGCCCGCCAGAACCGTCACGACGGCATCCTCACCCTCGGCTGCGTCATTCGGGGCGACACCTCCCACTTCGACTACGTGGCCGGTGAAGCCGCCAAAGTGGGTGCCGCCGCCCTCGATTCCGGCATCCCCGTCGCCTTCGGCGTGCTCACCACCAACACCCTGGAGCAAGCCATGGATCGTGCCGGCGGCAAGTCCGGCAATAAAGGCGCCGACGCCGCCTCCACCGCCATTGAGATGGCCAACCTGATGAAGAAGCTGCGCGCCTAATGCCGGGACGCAGTAAATCCCGCGAACGAGCCCTGCAAGTCCTCTTCTCCTGCGACATGCGCAAACTCGACGTGCATGAAGCGCTCGATGCCTTTTACGAAACGCTGCACTCTTCGGACGATCTGCCCGACACCCGCCTGGAACGCGATCGCTTCATGGAAGCCCTCGTCTACGGCACCCTGGACCGTCAGGCCGCCATCGACGAAACGCTCACCAAATACTCGCAGAACTGGCGGCTTGAGCGCATGCCCTCCGTGGACCGCAACATTCTCCGCGTCGCCACCTACGAACTCATGCGCGGTGAAAGCGCCACCGCCATTGTCATCGACGAAGCCATCGAACTCGCCCGCCGCTTCTCCGGCGACGAGAGCATCGCCTTCATCAACGGCGTGCTCGACGCGGTAGCCAAGAGCATTGAGGCCGATCAGCCCGCTCCTCGTGCGCCAGGAAAGGCAAAATGAACAAACGCGCGGTCTCTACCGTGACCGTGAGCCATCTGTTCATTGACATTAGCCAGGGCGCGGTTCCGGCCCTGGTTCCCTTCTTCGTCTCCGAACGTCATTACACTTACGCCGCGGCCGCCAGCCTCGTCTTTGCCGCCAACGTTGTTTCCTCAGTCATCCAGCCGTGGTTCGGCCACATTGCCGACCGCCGGAATTCGCCCTGGCTGTTGCCCTTGGGCTTGCTGATCGGCGCCTTCGGCTTGGCTTTGGCCGGCTGGTCCACCACGTATCCGCTGGCCCTCGCCTCCATGGTGATTGCCGGTACCGGCATCGCCGCATTCCATCCGGAAGCCGCGCGGCTGGTGATGCTCTCCTCAGGAGATCGGCATGCCACCGGCATGAGCCTCTTTGCCGTCGGCGGCAATGCGGGCTTTGCCCTGGGTCCCTTCCTGGCCACGCAGGCGATGGTCGCCTTTGGCCTCGGCGGTGTCGCCTGGCTGCTGGCCCCGGCCATCCTGATGGCCCTGTTGCTGTACTCCCAATTGGGCTATCTCGAACGAGTCGCCCAGGAGCGGCAAGCCGCCCGGAAAAGGAAAGCCGGCGGTGGCGGCGTGGATCGCTGGAGCGCCTTCTGGCGTCTGAGCGGCTGCGTCGCCGCCCGGTCCATGGTCTCCTTCGGCATTTACACCTTCCTGCCCATCTTCTGGATCGAAGTGTTGCACCAGAGTAAGTCCGCTGGCGGCACCGCGCTCTCCATCATGTTGGGCGCCGGTGCATTCGGCACCTTACTGGGTGGCCAAATGGCGGACCGCTGGAGCCGCAAGCGTGTCATCATCATCGCCTTTGCCTTACTCAGTCCAACCATCTGGTTACTCCAGCAGGCCCGCGACGTCACCTGGGCCACGCTCTTACTCATTCCCCTGGGCATTGCCCTGTTTATTCATTTCAGCGTCATGGTGGTGCTGGGGCAGGAGTATCTGCCAAATCGTATCGGTACGGCATCGGGAATCACCATCGGTCTGGCCACCACCGTGGGCGGTGTCGCTTCACCTTTGCTCGGCTGGCTCGCTGATCACTCCTCGGTGGAACGCATGTTTCTGGTCGTCGCCGCCGTGCCCATCCTAGGGTTGGTGATGGCGCTCACCCTGCCCGATGCCGCTTACCGGCACACGCCCACCGAAGAAGAGGAGATCGAGCAGATGGCTGCTCAACAGAGTGAATGATCGAAGCCCGAAAACTCACGAAGATCTACGGCGACCATACCGCCGTCCATGAACTCGACCTCACCATCGCCCCGGGGACCATCTGTGCCTTCCTCGGGCCGAACGGCGCGGGTAAGTCCACGGCAGTGAAAATGCTCACCGGCTTGCTCGCCCCCACCTCCGGCTCCGCGACGGTCGCCGGCATTCCCTGCTCTCCGGCAAGCCCCGCCCTCGCGCGCGCGGTAGGCGTCCTGCCGGAGAGCTTGGGCCTCTTCGATTCCCTCACCGTGGAAGAGCATTTGACCCTCACCGGCGCCGTCTATGGCGTCAGCAAAAGTGAAACCGAACGGCGCACCGCCGAGTTACTCAGTTCGCTCGCTCTGGAACATGGCCGCAAGACCTTTCTCGACGAATGCTCCTACGGAATGCGTAAGAAAACAGCGCTCGCCATGGCCCTGCTGCCGAACCCGCGGGTACTCTTTCTCGACGAGCCGTTCGAGGGGCTCGATCCCGTGGTCTCCCGCACCATACGCGACTTACTCGTGGCCATCGCCCCACGCGGCGTCACCGTCTTCTTGACCTCGCACATTCTCTCGATTGTCGAGGAGATCGCCACCCACGTCATGATGATCCGCGGCGGCAAGCTGGTCTTCGATTCGAAGCGCGACGGACTCACCCGGCCGCTCGAGTCGATCTACTTTGAGTTAGTGGAGGCGCCACGCGCCGGGGATTGGTCATGGCTCGGCTCGCGTCAATCCTAGCCGCTTTAGCGAAGCTGAGCTGGCGCGATCTCCGCCGCTTCAATTCGCTCGGCACCAACAACTTCTTCCTCTTCGCCATGCTCACCTTCGGGATGCAGCCGGCCAACGCCTTTCTCCCCCTGGTGGTCGGCCTCATTCTGTTGTTCCCCTTAAGTGCTGACCCGCTCAACCGCATCCCGGTTGACCGTCTGGGCCACTGGCCCCTCGGCCGCGGCGAACGGATCTTTCTTCGCGGCGCCAGCCTGCTGATGAGCCCCATCGCCTGGATCACCCTCGGCGTCATGGTTTGGAGTATCCGGGGCCAGATGGCCTCCCTCGAACTCGGCTGGCGCTTTCTGGCCCTGGGTTGTGCCATCGCCTTTCTCACCTACGTCTTCACCACCGTGCCCGCTCGCCTGCCGCAGCTCAACCTCATGCGCCTGGTGCGTGTGCCGCACCACCCGCTCGGCGCCTTAATGGCCAAGAATGTACGCGAGCTCTTCAGTGCACTCGATACTTACCTGGCCCTCATTCTCGCCATCGCCGCGACGGCCTACCGGTTCCTCGCCGCCAAGGTGGAGCCGGAAGCCTTCTTCGGCGTGAGCCTGTTGGTGATCCTCTCCCTCAGCACCATCGCCCAATCCCTCCTGGCGCTCGACGGACCTTCCGGCTTTACGCGCTATCAGTTGATGCCTCTGCGCGGCTGGCAGATCCTGCTTGCCAAAGGCCTGCCGCTGCTGGGCGTCGCCTTGCTGCTCACGCTCCCCCTCGCCCCGCTGCCGGCGCTGGCCGCGATGCTGGGCGCCTTGGCCGTGGGGCATCATCCCTCAGTGGTAAAGCCGCGCCAGCAGAAGCGCTGGCGCTTCGCCGCGGGGGCTTCGCTCGAGACAAGCATTCTGCAGATCGTCCTCATGTTTGGTGCGGGCACCGTGGTGCACCGTGTAGACGTCCGACTTTTGCTGGCCGCCATCATCGTCTGGGCCGCCTCGCTCGTCTTCTACGGCTACGTGCTGGAGCGCGATCGCACTTAGTAAGTCAACGGCTCTGGCACCGCAACGGTTTGGTCGGCATCGGGCAGAAAGCTGTTCGCGTGATCGAACTTACCCTGTCGCACGCACAGCACCACGAAGCTATACCAGGGACAGCTATTTTCCAGGTCAGTCTTTGAGAAGTAAGCGTCGCAATCGGGATGCGAATGGAAGATGCCGATCACCGAGAGCTTCTGTTCGCGGGCTTCCCGCTCCACCCGGAGTAAGTCCACCGGCCGGATCTCGTAACGATCCTCCTGGCCGCCTTCGTACGCATTCTCGAGAGCGTGGGCGATCGTCACCCGCTTCTGTTCGCCCGAAGCCGTACCCAGCATCACGCCGCAGCACTCGCGCGGATAGGTCGCCTCGGCATGACGCACCATCACTTCCCAGGCGGAAGGCTCGATGGTCAACATTCCTAGTCTTTGTCGCTCTTCAGCACCAGGCGCAACGCCCAGTTCACCAGGCTCAGCAGCAACGAACCGATCAGCGCCGTGGTGAACGTATCGATGCGGAAGCCGTCCACAAAGTATGTGGCAAACCACAGCAGCATCGCGTTGATCACTAGCGACAGTAAGCCCAGGGTCAGCAGGCGCAGCGGGAAGGTCAGCAGCTTCACGACGAAGCCGAGCGTGCCATTGATCAGGCCGATCACCACTGCTGCAATCAGCGCCGTGACGAAAGAACTGACGTAAAAGCCGGGTACGAAGTACGTCACCACCAGCAGGCTGAGGGCACTGGCGAGCCAGCCCAGCAATAGATTCAACATGCGCTCCATCATAGCGCGGTACGCTCGAATTAATGCGACTCTTGCTGCTTTCGGCCTTGTCACTGGGGGCTTGTGGAGCCCTGTACGCGGAAACCCGGACGCTCACCTTGAAACAGGCGGTCGACCTGGCCCTGGAGCAGAACCCCGACATCGTTCTGGCCCGCCTCGAAGAGGTGAAGGCCAACCAGGCGGTCCGTGCCGCGCGCGATCCCTTCGTGCCCAAGGTCTACGTAGGCAGCGGCATGGCCTACACCTACGGCTTCCCGATGAGCATCGATGGCTCCGCCCCTTCCATCGTGCAGGCCCGTGCCGTGGCCTCGATCTACGACAAAACCAAGAGCCTGAAACTGGCCGAGGAGCGCGAGAACGCCCGCACCGCCAAGCTTGGCGCCGAAGGCAAACGTGAAGAAGTCGCAGAACGTGTGGCGATCGCGTACCTGGATTCTGACCGGGCTGCGCGTCTTGCCCGCGTCGCCTCCAAGCAAGTCGACGCCCTCACCCAGGTACTGCAGTCCATCAAGGTGCGCGTCGTGGAAGGCCGGGCGATCAAGCTCGACGAAATGCGCGCCGAACTGGATCGCGAACGGGCCCGCGAACGCGCCCGGCTGCTCGAAAGCGATGCCCGCTTTGCTCAAACGCAGCTCTCCTTGCTGATCGGCGGCAGCGCCGAGGACCGTGTGGAGACCACCGTCGAAGTGGCGCCTCTCACCGGTTTGCCGGAGTCCGAGGCCGCCGCCGTCACCCAGGCCCTCGAAAGCTCCAGCGAACTCAAACGGCTGCAATCCAGCTTGCTCGCGCAAGGCTTCAGCCTGCAGAGCGAACGCGCCGCCCGCCTCCCGAGAATCGAGTTAGTCGCGCAGTATGGGCTGTTCGCCAAGTTCAATAACTTCGACCAGTACTTCAACCGCTTCCAACGCAACAACGCGCAGCTCGGCCTCTCGTTCCAACTGCCCGTCCTCGCAGGGACCGCACCCTCGGCGGCCGCGGCGACGGCGCAAGCCGAAAGCAGCCGCATTCGGACCGAACTGGGCCGCGTCCGCAATCAGACGAGTTACGAAACCCAGCGCGCCTACCAGGCCGTCACCAATGCGGAACGAGCCCGCGAACTGGCGCGCATGGAACTCGAACTGCAACGCGAGCAGGTGGTGGTGACCCTGGCGCGGCAGGAGAACGGACGCGCCACCCTGGCCGAGGTGGAGCAGGCACGCTTCACGGAGAGCGAACGCTGGATCAGTTACTATGACGCACAACATCAGCTGGAACGGGCGAAGGTGGCTTTGCTGCGATGGTCCGGCGGCTTATTGGTCGCCTTGCGATAAGGGCTCCACCAAAGCCGCTCCGTCCTTCATCACCGTGCCAATCTCGTTGATCACCTTACGCCAGGCGGACAGCTCTTCGGCGTTTGAATCCAGGTCCAGGGCCTGACCGATCGCCCACGTCAGCGCCTTCTCCACCATCGCGTAGTGGGCGGGTACCACGCCGTAAGCCACGTGGCGCTGTCCCATGGCGTGCAGCACCGGCGTCAAAGTCTCCAACTGGTCCAGGCTGTTCACCACCGCGGCCAGCATCTCCATCAGCTTGATGCCCTGGCGGGCAATGTCACCATGGAACATCGGACGCAACGCCGGGTCTATTTCGAAAAGCCGGCCATAGAACAACAGGGACAGCGGCCCCGCCTCTTCGCGAATGATGGGGAAGCTATCCCGAACCAAACGTCTCTCTCTCGGGGTCATCGTAACTGCTCCAGCGCTTGTTGAACCGCCTGCATCTCGTCGCGGTAAATACTGGAGAACGACCGATGGCTTTCGAGTGCGCGGTACTGCTCCAGCGCTGTCTCCAGCCAACGGCGGGCTTCAGGCCGATCGGCGGGCCGCGATGACGCCGACTTCGCGATCACCGCGTAAATCTGCCCAGCGGCCGCGGAGCCCCGCGCGGCCAGAAACCTCTTGGAGTCCGCCGTCCTGCCCTTGACCACCGGACCCTCCGGATCCGACAACTGTAGCGCCTGCCGCGCCAGTGCCAGTCCCGCCTCGCGCTGCCCCTGGCCGGCCACCAACTCACCGATCTTCCGGTACAGCATCACCGTGGCGGCAGTCACCGTCGCCGGGCCGTTCGGCAGCAGACCTTCCGCCAGCTTCAAGCCGTCGCGATACGCGAGCAGCGCGTTTCGCGAGTCCGAAGCCTGCTGATGGGCGTCCCCCAGAAAAAGGCAAATAAAGGCCAGTTCCGCTTGATCGGACCGGTTCGCGGGATTTTGTTGCACCACTTCCCGCAGAGTTTGCACCGCTTGGTTCAGCAACCGGATCCGGACCGGAGCCTCCTGGGCCAGCGCCGCGACGCGAGAAGTGGCAATGGCATAGTCGCTGCGCGCTCGCTGGTCAGCGGGGTCGGCTTCGTGGATCCTGCGAGCCACCTCCATCATGCGGCCGTAGGCCTCCGCCGCTCCCTTGGGATCGCCGAGATTCGGAAGATTAGGATTACCCAGGACGTCACCTACATGCGAATGCAGAAACATCATGTCGCGCTGCAACGTGACGTTTGAGGGATCGAGTTGGATCAGCTTCTCGCGCCGGACGGCCGCCCGCCGGTAAGCGTCAAGCGCCTCCCGCAACCGGCCCAACCGTACATCGCACAGCCCGGCGCCGGAAGCGGCTACCGCTAACTGGCTCTGCGTTTCACGATCATTCGGATCCGCCTTCTCCACTTGCTCCAGCAAAGCCAGAGCCCGTACATAGCCGTCGCGCGCCTTGGTCCATTCGGCGCCGCGGCGCAGCGTATTGGCCAGCGCAATCTGCACCTCCGCCAGTTGCAGAGCCACGCCCATGTCCTCCGGCGCACGCGCCAACAGCGCCTCCGCCACCTTCTCCGCCTGCCCAAAACTTGCCAAGGCCTGCGGCGCATCCTGGGCGTACGCGTGAATGTTGCCGATTCGCCGGTGAAGCGTGATCTGCTTCCGCTGCGCGTTGCGATGGTTTGGGTCGCTTCTCAGCGCGTCATCCAGCAGCGCGAGCGCCTTGTGGTAGCTACCCAAGGCCTCCTTGGTGTTCCCCAGGTTGGCCCCCATCACATCGCCCTGCACGTCGCCGGCCCGCTGGTAGGCTGTTGCCAGCTCGTGCCCGAAATCGGCATCGCCTTTGACGTTGCGCGATAAACTTTCGAGATACTGCAATCCGGTGTTGACGATCAACTGACGGGCTCGCGTGGAACCAGGAAGATCCCGCACGGCGTCGTAGACGTCGAAGACGAAGGTATTCGAAAGCTGCCGGACCAGCCGTAAGTTCTCGTTGGCCTGTCGCGCAGAACGGAACGACACCACCACTCCGGCAGACAGCGTTAGCAGGACCGCCGCCGCGGCAGCCACCAGTCCTTGCCGCCGGCGCACAAACTTCCCCAAACGGTAAGTGACGCTATCAGGCCGGGCCTTCACTGGCAGGTGCGCGAGATGCCGCCGGATGTCCTCCGCGAAGTGATCCACCGATTCGTACCGCCGCCGCGCGTCCTTGCTCAGCGCCCGCAACAAAATGTTGTCGAGGTCCCCTTCCAGCGCCCGAGCCGCACTACGGCTCTCGCAAGCCACGCTGGGCACCGGAATCTCCGTCTCGCAAATGGCCCGCTCCATGCCGCGCAGCGTGTACTCTTCAATCTTGTGCGGCTTCACTCCGGTAAGCAGTTCGTAGAGCACCGCGGCCAGGGAATAGACGTCCGAAGTCACCGTGATCGCATCGCCGCGGATCTGTTCGGGGCTTGCGTAGTCGGGCGTCAGAACCAGCAGGCCGGCATCGACCGTCTCTTCCCCGGCCAGCGACGGCGTCTGCAGCAGTTTGCAAATGCCGAAATCGAGCAGCTTCACCTGCCCGGCCTGGTCCACCAGAATGTTGCCCGGCTTGATGTCGCGATGCACCACGAACTGCCGGTGCGCGTAGTCGACGGCCTTGCAGACGTCCAGAAACAATGCGAGCCGCTGGCTTGTATTCAAGCCGCGTTGGTCGCAGAAGCTGGTGATCTTCTCCCCCTCAACGTACTCCATCACAATGTACGGATCGCCCTCGGTCGTGGTGCCGCCGTCCAGCAGGCGCGCGATGTTTGGATGCTGCAGCCGGGCCAACGTCTGGCGTTCGCGGTAGAAACGGTTCAGGATCACCTCGGTGTCCATTCCCCGGCGAACCAGCTTCACCGCCACTTGAGTCTGATACTCATCGTCGTCGCGCTCGCCGAGGTAAACCGTCCCCATCCCGCCGCGGCCGAGTTCGCGCACCAGCAGGTACGGCCCCGCGCGCTCGGGCCGGGTGGGCTCCGCCCTGGAGCGGAGCAGCGAAGCCACCACCGGTTCCAGTCGCTTGGCGATAAACCCCTCCCCAGCCGCGGCATCACTGCCCAACAGCGAGAGCACTTCCGCCAACAGCCGGGGATCGCCCTCGCAAGCCGCTTCCACCCACTGGCGCCGTTCACTGGCCGGCACCTCGAGAGCCGCGTGAAACAACTCCCCTACCTTCTTCCAGCTTTCCGGCGTCATTCCTGACCGTGGCCCATTTCCCGGTAGAGCCATGCTTCCGCCAGTCTCTGTTCCCTACCGATGGTGGCGCTGGAAAGTTCCAATGCCTTGGCTACTTCGTCGATGCTCAGTCCACCAAAGAAACGGAGCTCGATAATCTTGCTTTTGCGCTCGTCGAAGGCCGCCAACGCCTTCAGCGCGTCGTCAAGATCGACGATGAGCGCGCTCGACCCGGCCGCAAAAGTCAGCGCCTCATCCAGGGGGACATTCGCCACGCCTGCCCCGCGCTTCCGCGTGTGCTGGCGGCGGGCGTGCTCCACCAGTAACTGCCGCATCAGATAGGCGGCCACGCCGAAAAAGTGCGACCTGCTTTCCCAGTCCGGCAATTGCTGTTGCACCAGCCGCATGTAGGCCTCATGCACCAGCGCGGTGGGTTGCAGCGTCTGCGCCGCGCGTTCGTTGCGCAGATACCGCGCGGCCATGCGGTGCAACTCCTCATAGAGGATGGGGATCAAGTTGTCCCGTGCCTGTTCGTTCCCGGCTTTCCACTCCACGAGCAGTCGGGTAACGTCGTCTTCAATGGACATTTGCGGAGGCCTTGCGGAATTATAGCGCTCGCACGGAGCGGAAGTAACTGGGGGCGGGAACCGCGGTTCCCGCCCCATTTCCTCAGGCCCGGCCAACTTAGTAACTGCCGTGTGCATATTGATACATCGACGAGCCCCATCCGATTAAGGTTTGCCGTCCCAGCGGGCTGATCAGCGGGACGGGGAGCGATCCGAGCGTCTCTGTTCTTGCGATGTACTGCTTCAGCGCTTCCCGCATTCCAGGAGTGTCCCCCTGCCGCGCCGCATTCTCGGCTTGCCCCAGCAGGGCGAGCAGCGTCCGTTGCTCAGCCGAGTGGCTCACGAACGAGACCGTGGCATCGCGCAGGATCTCGAATCCCACTGGCTTCTGGCTGCCCGGGGCCCGCCCATCCACTTCGGACAGAGGCACACCCGGCAGTTGACTCCATCTTTCCCCATAGACCCCAAGCTGCATCGCCTGCACGATCTGCCGGTTCAGACTGTCACGAATCGACCGCACGGAGCCATCCGCCAGCTGGGCCGTCACGCCCCCGCTCTGGATGGACCGAAAGCTCACCTTGTCATCCGCGCTGTTGTAACTCTCGAAAGCTTCGCGCACCGCTCGTGGATCGTTGGCCGACGAGGGCACTTGGCCGGCGACTCGCTCCCTCTCCGCGGTAGTCTCGGCCAGCGATAGGAACTCCTGCACCGCCACCGCACCGGCCTGGCGCACGGCGGCGAACATCGCGGTGCGACCCTCCTCCGAACCCGGCGCGGGCTTCCAGGCAATCGCGACTCCGCCGGCCGGGGTGCCGCTCGCGAAGGCAGTCTCTGTTCCCGTCACACCGGGCTTCGGGTTCATGGCAAGCTTCCAACCGAAGGCATTCGCCTCGTAGGATGAAGCTTTGAAGCCGGCGACTTCGCCGTTGGCCGGAAATCCCGCCGTTTTCATCGCTTCCGCCAGCGTGGGTGGATAAGCGCGATTCGCGTCATGGTAGCCGTGCAGGGCCAACCCGATCTGCTTCAAGTTGTTCGCGCACTGGAGCCGGGCGGCGGCCTCCCGCACTTTCTGGATGGCGGGCAACAGCAGCCCGATCAGAACGGCGGTGGTGGCGATGCAGGTAATCAGCTCAATCAGTGTGAACCCACCTCTCCCTTTTCGCGCGTCAATTCGCTTTGTCATTTCGTTTCCTCCAAAGTCCCTTGTGGCTCTGTGTCCACTGGGGCTCACTCAGAAGGGTGCGAACGGATGCCGAAAACGATCAACCGGCGACATATTTTGGGCTGGCGTCTCAGCATCTAATAGAGGGGACGCTATGACCAGATACTTCCTCCTCACCGCGGCGCTGATCTCCCTACGGGCGGACCTTCCCGCCGCCGACCTTCCTCGAGGGCCCTACGGCAAGGAACTTTCGCTAGCCGGAACGCTGGGAGTCGGGCCCGCCTTTGACGCCGTGGCTCATGGCAACTATCTTTATGTGCTGGCGGGCGGCGCACTGCACATCGCCGAGCTCAAAGATCCGGCGCACCCTCGTGTTGTTGGCAAGCTTGGCGGCCTGGGGCACGTCCGACAGCTGATCGTCCGCAAGGGCATTGCGTATGTGACTGCCCGCGAGGACGGATTCTTTCTCGTGGACGTGCGCCAGCCTGAGTCGCCCGCCATTATCACCCATTACGACACGATTGAGTTGGCCACGGGCCTCGCCATTGCTGGTGACATCGCGTTTATCGCCTGCCGCCATGCCGGCGTGGAGTTGATCGACATTGCGAACCCGAAGCGGCCACGCCATCTGAGCACGCTGCGCGTGGGCGAGGCGTAGTCACTCGCAGCGGATGACGGCTATATGTACATCGGGGTTTGGTCGACGCGTGAACTGGTGATCGCCGACATTCGCGATCCGCGGCGGCCGGTGCAAGTCTCTTCCACTACGCTCGATGGCTATGGGGATGGAGTGGCGATTCGCGGCGATATCGCGTACGTGGTCACCGGCCATCATTCGATGGGTTCCGGCACGGTGCGTCCCACGGCAGGCCAGCCGGGCTACGCCACGGGACACAGCTTCGAGATCTACGACGTCAAGGACCGCGCCAAGCCTCAGTTGTTGTCGCGCGTGAAGCTACCCATCTTTTATGGCCTCTACATGGATACCTGGCGGGTACGGCTGGCGGGCAATCGAGCCTTCGTCAATGACACTTACAACGGCATCTTCGTCTTTGACGTGGCCGATCCGCGCCAACCGCGCGCGTTGGCCCATCGGCAGTTACCGGTGGTGCCCGGCATTGGCGATGGCGATCTGCCGGTGCCCGCGCAGCCCGGGCCCGCGGTCGGTTTGGCAATCACCAAAGACTGGATGTACATCGCCGGCGCCTGGAGCGATGTCCACATTGTTCCGGCGACGGGGCTGGCCACGCCCATGGATCCGCTGCCACCCTTCCGTCTCAGGCCCGTGAAAGGGGACGGGCCGCAACAGGATCCGCAGTTCTCCAGTTATCGTCCCGAAGGCGGCCAAGTGTATGCCGTCGATCTCTGGAAGAAAGAGTCCGATGGCCAAGCGACTCTCCTGGTAGCCGCCGGCATGGCGGGGTTGCATGTGGTGCGGCTGGGTGAAAAGTTCGAGCGGCTAGCGGCCTATCCCACGCAAGGCTTTGCCACGTCGGTGGGCCATTCCGGCGAAGTCGTTTACGTGGCCGAGGGGATGGGCGGCATGGGCGTCTATCGCGCCGGCGTCGACCTACGATTGCGGGAGATTGCGCGCTACCGGGTGCCCGGCTATTCGATGCAGCAGGTGGTTGCGTCGCCGGGCGGAAATCGGGTGTTGCTGCATGTGGGGATGAATCGCCTGCACATCCTGGACGTCTCCGACCCCGCCAAGCCAGTGCGTGCGATGGAAGATCTGCATCCAGGACTGTTTTATCAGCGGGCGATCCCGACGGGCTTTGTGGCCAACCGCTATTCGCTGGTGACCTGGACCGTCTCCGGCCCGTTCCTGTTTGACCTCAACCCGGCCGCCCCGCCGCAGGCCACAGGCGAGCAGTATCCCTTCCGCATCGGCACGGAGAACGGTGCCACTCCGGACGGGGATGGCTGGCTGGTCACGGCCACGAACAAGTACTTCCACCTCGCCCCGGGCGAAAAGCGTTCGCCTAGGGACATCGGCTTGATCGGCATCGAAGGGCATGATCTAAACGGCAAACCAACGCTCTTTGGCAATACGCTGTTCATTGCCAATGCCCTCACCGGGCGGGTGCTGGCACTCGACGTCAGCACAAGGAACCGGCCCAAACTGCTTTCGACAGTGCTGCTGCTCGAGCATCCAGGACACGTGCTGGAACTAAATGGAAAGGCCCTGATACCGGGTGGGTATCAGGGCCTGTTGGTGTGGAACTACCGTAGCGGGTCGCGTTAGAAGGTGAAGCGGCCCGTGAACTGGACTTGCCGCGGCCTCCAGTAAGAGGTGAGCAGTTGCTGAATGCCGTCGGTCGCATTCGGATTCGTCAGACCCTGAATACTGAAGGCATTGAACGCATCCACGTTGAACCGCAGACGATAGCGCTCCTTCATCACGAATTCCTTGTAGAGCGAGATGTCGGCCTGGAAGTTCTTTGGGCCCTGCAGGACGCCCGAGTTGTAGGGGTTGACCCCGGCCGGACCCGGCGAGAAGGCCGTGAGGACCTGCTGGCCGTTGCGTTGCGCAGCGTCTGGGGAAGGTTGTTATTGCCGAAGTTCGTCGTGCCAGGCGTGTTGTTGATCGGAGCGAGGTAGGGCTTGTAGTCTGCCGGAACACCCTGCACTCGCCAAGGTTCTGGTGCAAATTGTGAGTTGAGGCAGATTCGGCCACTGCGGTTGCATTGAACGATTCCGAAATCGATCACGCGGCCAGCGCGGCTCGCCATATCTCAGGCGGCGTCGCCCCGCGCCCGCCCAGCTTGAACTGCCCCTTCTTGATCCTTTCCGCCAGTTCGATACCACTGATCACAATTTCCGCCGTCTGAAAGCTCTTCAGCCCCAGCATCGGCCGCAACCGCTGTTTGATTCTTCGGTGATCTTGCTCGATCAAGTTGTTTAAGTACTTGCTGCTGAGCACTACCACCCGCTTCGGCAACTCGCCAGCGCGCTTCAAATCAGCCACCGCGCGATGGGACGCAGCGTACGCATCCAGCGTCACTTTCGCGGGGATCCGCTGCCCCTTCATCGCTTTGCGAAGAAACGCTTTGGCTGCGTTGATATCTCGTTGCCGACTCAAAAGGAAGTCCATGTCTTGCCAAATTTGTCGACCGCCCGTTACAGGTAAACCCATTCGCCGCGCACCTTGACGTAGGTCTCATCCATCCGCCAGGAACCACCCACCGGGCGAGCGTACCGTTTCCACCGCTTCTCGAATTCCGGCGTGTAGTGCTGCACCCATCGCAGAATCGTCGTGTGCGCCAGATTTATGCCCCGCTCGCTCATCATGCTGACCAAGTCTCGGTAGCTCAGCTTGAAGCTCAAGTACCATCGAACGCACAACACCAATCTCCGCATCGAAATGGCGACCGGCGAACAGCTCTTCAACTGGAACGAAGCGGGACATTCACCCATCCTCGCCCATCGCGCCAATTTTGCACCAGAGCCATCGGGGCGCTCCCGTACTTGCGGAAGTCTGCGGCGGCCAAGGACCCTGAGGTCCGCCAGCGCGCGCAGAAAGCGCTGCGTCAACTCGGCGCTACCCGCTGATTTCGCTGCCGGTCGCGGCTCGGAGGGTACAATCGAAAGCTCATGTTGCGATCCATGCTCGTCTTGCTGGCTACGACGGGGCTGTTTGCCGCCGGCCCGAAAATCCTGATCGTCACCGACGTCGAAGGCGTTGGCGGAGTCAACCATGCGGACGAACAACTGCTGCCCGGGCAGCGCCGCTTTGAAGAGTCGAAACGGCTGCTGACCGGGGAGGTGAACGCCGCCGTGGAAGGCGCGTTGGCCGCCGGCGCGAGCGAGGTGGTGATCTGGGACGGCCACGACGGAAGCCGCGCGCTCTCCATTGATCAGATTCATCCCAAGGCGGTCCTCCTCCAGGGGCGCCCCACTCCCGCTGACTATTACCTGAAGCCCAAGCTCTACGACGGCATCGTGTTCATCGGCCAACATGCAATGGCCGGAGCCCCCAACGGCGTGCTGGCGCACTCGCAGAGTTTTGCGATCGAACAGATCACGATCAACGGGCAGCCGGTTGGCGAGATCGGCCAGGTCGCCGCGATTGCCGGCTTTTTCGAGATTCCCCTCATCATGCTGGCCGGCGATCAAGCCGCATGCGACGAGCTCTTGACCATCCAACCCAAGGCGGAAACCGTCGCCGTCAAACGCCTCGCCGGCAAGGCCTCCGTCTTCAGCCTCTCCCACGACGAAGCCCGCGCGCGAATCCGTCAAGCCACTCGCGCGGCGATCGGACGGCTGAAAGACTTTGCGCCCTGGAAAGTGAAAGGTCCGGTGGAACTCAAGTTCGTCTACAAACCTGACGAGAAGCATCCGTCCGGGAGAACGCAGGTTTACCGCGGCGCCAACATACTCGAAGCCAACCAGGCCTGGCTCGGGAAGTAAACCGGTTCGGGCCGCCCGGCGATGACGGTATAACAGAGCATGGCTTCTCTGATCTTTGACGCCCACCTCGACCTTTCCATGAACGCCATGGAGTGGAACCGCGATATTCGCCTTCCCCAAGTGGAGATCCGCCGCCGCGAACTCGGCATGAAGGACCTGCCGGACCGTACTCGCAACACCGTCTGCCTGCCGGAGATGCGCCGTGGCCGCATCGGGCTCTGTGTCGCCACCCAGATTGCGCGCTACTCCGCCCGCTTCAGCAGCCTGCCCGGATGGCGCAGCCCTGAGCAAGCCTGGGCGCAAACGCAAGGGCAACTGGCCTGGTACCGCACGATGGAAGATTGCGGCGAACTCGTGCAACTCCGCAACTGGCCCGAAGTCGAGGCCCACGCCAAGCTCTGGCAGGAAGCCACCGTCACCGATAAACTTCCCATCGGCTATTTGCTGAGCCTGGAGGGCGCTGACTCCATCCTCAGTTGGAAGCATCTCGAAAAGACCCGCGCCGACGGCCTGATCGCCATGGGCCCCGTCCACTATGGACCCGGCATCTATGGCCACGGCACCGACGACGAGGGTCCCCTCACCGCCAAGGGTCACGAACTGCTGAAAGAGATGGATCGGCTCGGCATCATTCTCGATGTCACGCACCTTTGCGACGAAAGCTTCTGGGACGCTTTGGGACGGTTTCAAGGCCCGGTGTGGGCCAGCCATCACAACTGCCGCGCCCTGGCCGATTGGAACCGCCAACTCGCCGACGACCAGATCAAAGCCCTGGTGGAACGCGGCGCCGTGATCGGCATGGCCTTCGACGCCATCATGATGGTGCACGGATGGACGCACCGCCGCTCCACACCGCAGGACTTCAACCTGAAGATGGAAAAAATCTGCGAGCACATCGACCACATCTGCCAGATCGCCGGCAACGCCCGCCATGTAGGTATAGGCACGGACCTCGACGGCGGCTACGGCACCGAGCAAACGCCCATGGACCTCGATAGCATCGCCGACCTGGTCACGTTAGTCGGCCCCCTCGCCCAGCGTGGATATTCTCCCGAAGACATTGATGGCATCTTTCAGGGCAACTTCCTGCGCTTTCTGCGCGAGAACCTGAAGTGAAGCCCACTGGCGTTCGCTACGCGGTGCTGGGCGTGGCGACGGCCAACGCCTTCATTCTTTACCTGGATCGCGTCTGCATGGGCGCCGTGGTGCAGTCGGCCAGCTTCCAACAGGAACTGGGCTTGAGCAAGGACCGGATTGGCGATGTGCTCGCCGCGTTCTTCTTCGCCTATGCGCTGGGCCAGACTCCCGCCGGTTATATGGCCGACCGCTTCGGACCGCGGCGGATGCTGGTGACTTACATTTTGCTTTGGTCACTCTGCACGGCACTGACCGGCTTCGTCGGCGGCATGATCGGCCTCATCGTCGTTCGCAGCGCCTGCGGGCTCGCCGAAGCCGGCGCCTATCCGGCCAGTAGCCTGGTGGTGACGCGGTGGTTCCCGTTTCTGCAGCGCGGGCGGGCGAATAGCGTGGTGGCGTTTGGCGGGCGCATCGGCAATTCGCTGGCCCTGTGGCTGACGGCGGCGGCGATTGCCGCGCTGGGTTCGTGGCGGCCGGTGTTGTGGATCTACGGCGGTATTGGGCTGGTGCTGGCGGCAGCCACTTATTTCATCTTTCGTGACCATCCGGCCGAACATCCCTGGACGAATCAGGCCGAACGCGACCTGATCCTGGAGAATGCGCCGCCCATTCAAGCCTTGCGCCGCAAGTCGCCTTGGATGGCGCTGATCCGGCATCGGGGGCTGTGGTTTCTAAACCTGGGGACGATCGGCATGAACATCGGCTGGGCGTTTCTGATTACATGGCTACCGACTTACCTGCAGGAAGTGCGCGGGCTGGATCCGGTGACGGCGAGCCGCTATGTGTCGATTGCGCTGGCTTGCAGTCTGGGCGGGGTGCTCTTTGGCGGCTGGTGGTGCGATGCCCTCACCCGGCGCTTTGGCCGCACCTGGGGCCGGCGTTTGCCGTTCCTGACGGGCAGTGGCGTGGCGGTGGCGGCTTATCTGGTCTGTCCGGTGCTCGAGTCGGCCGTGGCGGTAGCGGTGGCTTGTGGGCTTGTCGCTTTCGCGACCGACAGCATGGTGCCCGCGGTGTGGGCGTTGGCGCAGGATATCGGCGGCCATCATGTGGCGTCGACTCTGGCATGGAGCAATATGTGGGGCAACTTTGGCGCTTCCGCCGTCTCCAAGCTCATTCCGATGATCCTGGCTACGACGTTCCACTTCACTGACTGGCGCGAGATCTTCTGGATGTGCGCCGGCGGCTTCGTCCTGCTGGGCACCGCTGCGATGATGGTGGACAGCACCAAGCCGCTGACGGATCGCGCGAGCCGCTAAGCGCTTACTTGGCCCGGCTTCGCTTTAATTCTTCCAGGCGTCGCTTGAGATACTCCGCATATTCCTTCTTCAAAGCCGGATCCGTCGGTGAGCCGTAAATCTCGCTCGACTTATACTTCCCCTCATCGAATTTCTTCCGCGTCCATTCGTCGTGAATGTGAATCACGTCGGCGTTGTCCAACACCGCTGTGGCCATGTGCGGCGGAATGAAGTACAGTCCTTCCCGATCGCCCACGACTAAGTCACCCGGCATCACAGTTACACCGCCGATTCGCACCGGGATGTTGATACCCGTCAGCATCACATCGCGAATCGGTGTCGGATCGGCATGGCGGAAGTAGGCCGGCATGTCCATGGCCGAGATCCCTTCCAGATCGCGGATGCTGCCATCCACCACCAAGCCGGTCCCCTTCGTGGTCTTCATGATGTAGTAGAACAGGTTGTCGCCCACGATGGTCCCGTTCACCTTTTTCCCGAACAGATCCACCACCAGCACATCGCCCGGCTGCAGCATGTCCATCACGGTTTGGTTCTTCAGCACCGGCAAGCCGTTTGCCTTGGCCTTGGCTTGTGCAACCTCATCCACATCTGGCCGCACGGGCATAAACTGCGCCGTGAAGGCCCGGCCCACCAGTTTCTTCCCGGGGTGCAGGACGTGGAAGCCATCGGCGTACTGATTGTTGAAGCCTTTGCCCGGCAGTACGGCCCACACCTCTTCGGCTGAGATTTCGCGGGCTCTGGACAGCAAGGCATCCGGCACTTTCGGGCGTCCGTCAGCAAAACGATCGAAGGGGTTCTGCGCCGTAAAGTCGATCAGTTGCTGCTTGGAGAATTGGAAGAGTTGGGCTTGGGCGACGCCCGTCAGATAGCAGGCGGTAAAGAGGGTCCGGAACAGCGGCAAGGTACGGAAGCGCATAGTAAACAGTTCTCCTGCGGCCCAATTGTATACGCTGGAAGCTGATGCCCTGGATGGAATTCGAAGTCACCGCCCTGTGGACGGTCATAGTCGTTTCGTTTCTGGCCATGGGCATGTGGGAAGGCGCGCGGCCACGGCAACCCCTGTCCATGGCACCGGAACGGCGCTGGAGTACCCATCTTCTCTTGTTCATGCTCGGTGGCGGCGCGCAGGCGCTTGTCTTCCGTCTCAGCCCGCTGGTCCTTGCAGTCTCTGTTGCCGCAAGCCCCTGGGGACTTCTGAATCGGCCGTGGCTGCCTTTCGCCGTACAGTTCGTCGCGGCGATCCTGCTGCTCGACCTAGTCCGCTATTTTACGCACCGGCTCTTCCACCGGATCGGCTTCCTTTGGCGTATCCATGAGGTTCACCACTCGGATGCCGACTACGACGTCTCCACCGCCGGCCGTTTCCATCCCCTGGAGGTCATGGGCGCCCATGCGCTTTATCTGGTGGCTATCCTGCTGTTGGCCCCACCGCTCGCCGCGGTCTTCTTTGCCGAGCTTCACACCGCTCTGCTGAACGTCTTCGTTCACTCAAACGTCGCCATCCCTGGGGCTGTCGAACGAATACTCCGAAGCGTCCTCATCACGCCGGACCTGCACCGCCTGCACCACTCCGCTAACCCCATGCACCATCGGCGTAATTTCGGCCAGACCTTTGTCTGGTGGGATCGTCTGTTCGGCACCTACCTGCCCGGCAAGCCTGCTGGCGAAGTCCTGGTTGCTGGGGTGCGGGGAGTGCCTCCGGAGATTGGCGTGCTCGCCCTGGTTGCTGAACCCTTTCGCCGTCGTTCGTAAATGTAAAAAGCCACTCGCCTGAAGGCAAGTGGCCTCATCTCAAAACTTCTCGTGCCGGGAAGAAACCTATTTCTGTTTGCGGCGGCTGCGGAGCACCAGCATTCCGCCCGACAACAGCGCCAACGCGGCCGCGCCAGTTGAGGCACTAATTTCCGGGGCGTTGACGGAACCCGCCGAGGCCGACCCGCACACACTCAGCAGGACCATCGTGAAACCAAGGAATTTTTTCATTCCTGCACAGTATCACGAACCCGCATTATGGATTCGCGGTGGCCGGCGAAAGTCACCACAGTTCCCAGCGCCCGTAAACCAACACCCAAATGGCCAACAAACCGTTGGTTACCCCATGGGCCACCACTGCGTCGCCCAGGCGTCCCCGCCAAAGCATCACCAGCGCGTAGACGATACCGGCCGCGATGCCCGCCAGCCAACGTTCACCATGCATCAGGCCGAAGAGCAGTGACGAGATCAGCAACGACGGCCAAGTGAATGTCTGCCACGATACCGACTCGAAATCATCAGCGATCAGCCGACGCAGTCCAAAGCCGCGGAAAGCCAGTTCCTCCGCCACGGGCACCATCAACGTGCCTCCGATGACACGCAGCACGATCCAGGCCCACGAGAGTGCGGGCGGCGCAGCCACCAAAGCCGCGGGCGTAGGGGCTGCCGGCGTATCGCCCCACACCCACAGAACAAAGACGATCACTCCGGCCGCCGGCCCCTGCCACCCGCAACGGAAATCGATGGCACCGTAGTGCTTCCGAAAGAACCACAACGCCGCTCCACCGGCCAGCACGCGAAGACCGTAGAACCACTCAAAGCCGCCCGACATGGCCCCTGAGATCATTCCCGCTGCCAGAATCGCCAAAAGCGGCATTAGGAAAGGCGCAGCCGGGCGCTCCTCCCGTGCCGTGACTGGCGCCATCGGGGCTCGTCGAAACCATCCGATCCGCCGCGCCGCCAGCAAGAGTCCGAAGGCCACCAGATTGAAAGAGATCCAGCCGGCCTGCGAATGAAATCCGCGTACCGCAATCTCTCGCGCACCGGCATCGCCGATCAACACCAGCGCCGCGATCCGCAGCGCGTTCGCCAAGTAGAGAATCCCGACGCCCGCCGGCAGCAACAAGAGCGCCCGCGGAAAGCGCAACTCGTCGCGAAATAGGACCAGCCACAAGACGCCGAAGATCAACAACAGCCCGATCCCCTCAAGCCCCGAGCATTCGGGTGAAATGATCACACCAAATCTGAGCGTCCCCAGGCGCATGCGTTCGGGCTGCACGACGAGGTCATCCACCACGCCAGACAGGATCAGCTTTACCAGCCAGAACGTGGCCCGCGTCGTCGGCTCCCACAGTCCGCGGACCAAAGGCGTGGCGGTTAGCGCTGCGGCCGCTGCCAGCGCACTGTAGGCCCACAGCGAACCGGTCACGCGCAGCAGTTCCGTCCACACGGCCCCGGGGAAAAAAGCCAGCGCGGCGGTAGCCAGCACGCCCGTCGCCAGCCCACTCCACGCCACGACGGCGGCGTCGCTCTCCAGTTCACCTCCGTACAGCAATCGCGAAAGCTGCAGAAAGAGGGCAAACACGCCCGCGTGCAGCGCCACCATCGCCCGGCTCACGGGCTGCTGGGTTTTGATGGCCTTCAACGCGGCTTGATGGCGCAGATAAGCAAAGCAGCAAAAGAGGCCCGCAAACCCGACGCCCCAGCGCAGAATCGACGGCCCCCACTGCGCGAGCGCCGACGTCAAGCCGCCGTTCGCCTTTAGCGTTGCACCATCAAACCAGATTGAGGTAAGAAGGATTTCCGCGCCGAGCAGGCACGCGAGGATGAGCACCCGCCATTGCAAGTCGAGAGTATAGCAACCTCGCCTACAACGTCTTCAGGCGGAAGTTGCGGTACTGCACCTTCATCGGTGGGCCGACATGCACCTGCACACCAAGCTGCCCTTCCATCGCCCGGTGCGGCACATCGTCATCGATCAGCATGCACATCAGTTGGCCGTTGATCATGTGGATCAGCGTATTGCCGCGCACGATCAGGTGCACGGCGTTCCAGTCAGAGGTGATGAATTCCTTCGGATCCGGGAATGCCGACAGCAGCACCGGCTTCCGGCCCTCCACGCGCCGCGTCACTTGTCCCCGCAGGGCATGAAACAGGCGCCCTTTCTCCTCGTAGTTTTGGCCGGTATAGACGTTGCGGCCATCGATATCGCACTGATACCCGCGCATCGCAAACTTGTTGGTTGGCGTCACCGGATCCGGAATCACAACGCTGCGGTAGTTGATCCCGCTGTTGCCGGCGCTGGTGATGCGGTAGTCCACCTTCAGCTCAAAGTCCTTCGGTTTGCCGCCCTGCCAGATGATGAAGGTATTGCTCTTCACCACTGTTTCAGGCGTGATTTCGCCGACGATACAGCCCTCTTCCACCCGCCAATATTTGGGGTCACCGGCCCAGCCGTTGAGGGTCTTCCCGTCGAACATTGAGACAAAGCCGGGGCCGTCGTCCGCCAAAGCCTCCGGCCGGTCACTCTGTTTGGGGACGTAGGTTTGCGCCGCCAAGGGGGCCGCCAGAAGTCCGGCAAGAAATGAGCGTCGGGGCTGATTTTTCATGTTCCATTCATAGCAGAAGCGGGCTCATCCTGCTCTCGCCGATCGGCGTCCGTGAGAAACTAACAGCCGCCGTGCCAACTTACCGCGGACGCTTCGCTCCCTCCCCCACCGGTGACCTCCACTTCGGCAGCCTGGTCGCCGCCGTGGCCAGTTTCATGGACGCCCGCCGCGCCGGCGGTGAATGGCTGGTCCGCATCGAAGATGTCGATACGCCCCGCACGGTCCCCGGCGCTGCCGATCGCATTCTCCGTTGTCTCGAGGCCTACGGCATGCATTGGGACGGCGCCGTAATGTACCAGAGCCAACGCCAGGAGGCCTACGCCGCAGCGCTCGAACAACTCGGCGACCTCGTCTATCCATGTGGCTGTACGCGCAGCGAACTCGGAAACCGCGAATACTATCCCGGAACCTGCCGCGACGGACTCGCCGACCGCCTTCCCCGCAGCCGCCGTATCCGCGTGCCCGACCGCGAGCTTCACTGGTGCGACCGTTGCCTCGGCCCCCAGCACGAGAACCTCGCCGCCACCATCGGCGACTTCGTCCTCAAACGCGCCGATGGCTTCTGGGCCTATCAACTCGCCGTCGTCGTCGACGATGGCGCCCAAGGCATCACTGACATTGTCCGCGGTGCTGACCTGCTCGCCTCCACCGCTCGCCAGATCTACCTCCAGGAACTCCTGCATCTACCCCGGCCCGGCTATCTCCACGTTCCCCTGGTGCTCGACGACCAGGGCGCCAAGCTCAGCAAGCAGACCCAAGCCCGGCCCGTGCCGCCCGAAGGTTCGGCGGTCGTGCTTTCTGACGCCTTTCGTTTTCTCGGCGAATCAGTGCCCTCCGCCATCGGCAGCATCCCTGATCTCTGGCACTGGGCCATCACACGACCCTGACGTGACTGTTATTCTTAAGGGACATGGCAGACACAGCCGAGACGTTTGACGAAGGCAGTTTAATTGCCCGGGCAAAAGCCGGGGATGACACAGCATTCACCGAACTGCTCACCCGGTATGAGCGCAAAATCTACCGGCTCGCCAAAAACATCACACAGAACGACGAAGATGCGGAAGACGTCATGCAGGAAGCTTTCCTCAAAGCCTATAGCCACCTCGACAACTTCCAGGGCAACAGCAAGTTCTATACCTGGATCGTTCGCATCGCCGTCAACGAATCGCTCATGAAACTGCGCAAACGCAAGAGCGACAAGCTGGTTTCGCTCGATGAGCAGGTGGATACCGGCGAAGATCTGGTGCCCCGCGAGATCGCGGTGTGGGAAGACAACCCGGAAGCGCAATATTCGCAGGAAGAGCTGCGAGGCATCCTCGATAAGTCAGTGGAGAGCTTGGCGCCGATCTTCCGCAGCGTTTTCGTCTTGCGCGACATTGAGGACCTGTCTACGGAGGAGACGGCCGAGGCGCTCGGGATCTCGATCCCCGCCGTCAAAAGCCGCCTGTTGCGTGCCCGCTTACAGCTTCGCGAAAAACTGACACGCTTCTTCCGGCGCAAAGGAGGCAACGTACTTGCTTTCCTGTAAGGACTTTTTGAAGGAACTGAGCGACTATCTGGACGAGTCCACTTCGCCCGGGGCCAAGGCCGAACTGGATCAGCACCTGAAGGAATGTCCCAACTGCTGGGTCGTCGCCGATACCACCAAAAAGACCATCCAGGTCTATCGCGGCACGGAGCCGCGGGCGGTGCCGGATCGGCTCAAGTTCCGGCTTCTGGCGGCGCTGGAATCGCGGATGAAAGCCCGTCAGAAGAACTGCTAAGTCCTTAAGAAGCAATGAGTCGCCGGTTCGTTTCGTTAGGCGGCCGACAGTGACTTCAACTTCGCGTTCATCGTGGTCCGCTTCAGCCGCAGGATATCCGCCGCCTGCTTTTTGTTCCCGCCCGTTCGCCGCAAAGCCTGCTCCAGCAAGCTGAGTTCAAAGCTACCCACCAGCCGCTCGAAATCGAGTCCCTCCTCCGGAATCGCCGGCACCGCGACACCCTGTACCCTGACACCCGGCACAGCCGCCGGACGCAGTTGAGAGGGCAACGGCAGAGCAAAATCCGACGGCAGCAGCATGGTTCGCTCGCCGCTCATCGCAATTGCCATCTCCACAGCGTTCTCGAGTTGTCGTACATTGCCCGGCCAGGAGTAGCCGGCCAGGTGGTCCAGCGTCTCGCGTGAAACGCTCTTTTCCGGCAGGGTCTCCATCTGGCAGATCTTGGCCACAAAGTGGCGCACCAGTAAAGGCAGATCCTCGCAACGCTCGCGCAGCGGTGGCATCTCGAGCGGTACCACGTTCAGGCGATAGTAGAGATCTTCGCGAAAGCGGCCTTCCCGGATGCGGGCCGGCAGGTCGGCGTTGGTCGCCGCGATCACGCGGACGTCCGCCTTCATGGTGCGCGAACTGCCGACGCGCTCGAACTCGCGCTCTTGCAGGACCCGCAACAGTTTGGTTTGCAGGTCAAGCGGCAAGTCGCCGATTTCGTCGAGGAAAAGCGTCCCGGACTGGGCCTGCTCGAAACGCCCGATCCGGTCCTGCGTAGCGCCGGTGAACGAGCCCTTCACGTGACCGAAGAGCTCCGCCTCCAGCAATTCGCGGGGGATCGCATTGCAGTTGATGGCGACGAACGGCATCGACGCCCGCGTGCTCGCCAAATGCAGAGCCCGCGCCGCCATCTCTTTGCCGGTACCCGACTCGCCCGTGATCAGCACCGTCGCCCGCCGCGGACCCACGAGTCGGATCAGGTCGGCGATCTTCGACATCGCTGGACCGGTTCCCACCAGCGTCTTGCGCCAACCCTCGGGCGGCGCCAGCACGCGTTTCCTGGCCGCTTGGCGCATTGCCCGCTCCAGTTCAGTTGGGCTGGTGTCCTCCGTCAGTACCCCCGCCGCGCCAAGCTTGAGCAACCGGCTGGCCTGATCGAGCAACCAGCTGGGAGAATCGCCAGCGACCAAAAACAGGACCGGCAGATGCCGGTCCTGCGCCAGCAAGTGCCGCAGCAGGTCTTCCGAGGAGTCCACTCGCCCGACCAGGGCCAAGTCGAACTCCTGCGAGGCCAATTGCTCGACGGCGAGACAGGGATCGTCATGGTGAAGAGTAGCTGGCGTCAGCAGCCCGGAACCGATAGAAAGAACTTTCATGGAAGTGTGCGAACCGAACCCTCTTTGAATCGGCCCTTCCAGGCAAAGTCTTAGAAGAAAAAGAACTTAGGCCACCGCAACCCGACCGGAGTATTCCTGGATTGTGCCGGGAGGGAGTTGGTGGTAGCTTAAAGATGTCACTCCCAGGGCGGGAGTAATTCAGTGGTAGAATGTCAGCTTCCCAAGCTGGACGTCGCCGGTTCGACCCCGGTCTCCCGCTCCAAAATCAACAACTTACGAGCCGTCGAAAAACACACCCTCCATAGACCCTCCATTAAGC
>JALHNI010000060.1 GCA_022843605.1 Bryobacter sp. | reverse complement strand
CGTTGCGGGTTGGGCGGGCGGCGCGGGCTTTGAGGTTGGCGAGGGCGGCGCGGGCCTGGGCGTCGGGGCCGGGGGGCGTGGGGAGGGGAAGGCCGAGGGCTTGACGCCAGGCGGATTGGCGGGTGGCTTGGGAGACGGGCCGGACGGACTTCTTTTGGGAGTCGTTGAGGCGGGCGACGGCGCGTTCGGCGAGGGATTCGGACTGGAGGATCTTGATTTGGGTTTGGACGTCGGCGAGGGCGTTGGAGACGGTGCCCATTTCGTTGGTGGTGCCGTTGCCGCGGAGGTTGGTGACTTCGTTGTTGATGTCCTGGATTTCGAGGGAGGTGCGGGCCTGGAAGATGGGGGTTTGGGGGAAGGTGACGAGGAGGCCGAGGAGGAGTCCGGAGGCGGCCATGACGATGACGGTGCCTTTGCGGCGGCGGAGGATGCGCCAGTATTCGATGAGTCCGCCGCGGTCTTCGTCGGAGTCGGCGAAGGAGGGGTTGTCGGGGTAGGCGGGTGCGGCCACCGGGGCGGGTGGGGCGGCGGAGGGGCGGCGGGTGACGAAGACGGGGGCGTTGGGGTCCATGGGGTGGATCTGTTTGTTTTGTGGGGGGAGTTGGTTGGTGGGCTTGGTTAGCGGCGGAAGATGACGAGGCCGGTGCCGACCTGGATGGCGGCTTCGGCGCCGCGGACGGTGGCGGCTTTTTTGCCACTGGAGGGAACGAACATGATGTCGTCGGCCTGGAGGGCGACGTCGGGGGTGGTGCCTTTGAGCATGGCGTGGAGGTTGAGGGGGATTTCTTCGCGCTGTTCGGTTTTGCCGATGGGGCGCATGATTTTGGCCTTTTTGGTGTCGGCGAAACGGTCGAGGCCTTCGGCGAGGGAGAGGACCTGGAGGGCGGAGATGCGTTCGCGTTCACCGAGGACGAAGCCGCCGGATTTCTTGACGGCGCCGACGACGTAGACGACTTCGCCTTTGGGGACGCTGATGACGTCGTAGGGGCGGATGTCGATATTTTCGGCGGGGTTATCGGCATCCATGACGGATTTCACATTGACGCTGGCGATGGAGAAGCGGCCGGAGGGGTCGTCCTGGGCGTTGGGGAGGGGGAGTTTGCCCCACTCGAGGCGGCGGGTGACTTTGATCTGGTAGCCGGCATCGTTGCGGATGCCGCCGGCGATGGAGATGACTTCGTAGAGGGTTTTGCGGCCCTGGATCTGGTGGACGCCGGGGGACTGGACGGCGCCGAGGATGGAGATGGGCTGGGAGCGCATCTCGACGAGGGAGACGGTGACGTCGGGGGCGTTGAGGACGGAGGAGAGGCGTTTTTCGATGAGGGATTCGAGCTCTTCGGGGGTGAGGCCGGCGGCTTGGATGCGGCCGACGAGGGGCAGGTTGATGGTGCCGCGGGAGTCAATGCGGATGGGAGCTTTGGTGGAGACTTCGTCGAGGTCGAGGGCGGTGATGACGATTTGGTCATCGGCGCCGAGGGCGTAGGTGGAGGGAGGGTTGACCTGGGGCTTGGCGGCCGTCGAGGGGGGATCTTGCGCGAGGAGCAGGGCGCAGGCGAAGGCTAGTTGGACTTGCATAGGTTCTCGACCAGGAGGTTGAGGCGGAAGACGTCGTGCTGGAGGGTCTGGAGGCGGTCTTCGAGGGACTCGACGCGGTGGAGGGTGGAGGGTTCGTGGTGGCCGTTGGAGAGGTGATGACGGTCAGAGATGGGGCGGCCTTCGGATTCCAGGAGGAGGAGCATGGCTTCGCGGGCGATGTCGGAGAGGCTGCGGGCGCCGACGAGTTCGCAGCGGCCTTTGAGGCGTTCGAACTCATCGTTGGAGAGGCGAATGCTAACCATCCGGGTGCGTCTTGCGAGGGCCATGGGCTTTACCTTTGTTGGATTCGTTCAGGAGACGGGTTCGATATCGAGACGGTCGATGTCGGTGGAGACGGAGCGTTGGAGGAGTTCGAGGGAGACGACGAGACGGTCCTCCTGTTTGACTTTGAGCAGGATGCCATGGAGGCCTTTGAGGGGTCCGCAGCGAACGCGCACACGTTGGCCTTCGCGCATGAAGGGATGGGGGCCATAGCGGAGGCCGGATTCACTCAAGCGCCGGATGGCGGCCATCTGTTCTTCGTCGATGGGTTCGGGTTTGGTGCCGTAGCCCACGATGTGAACGACGCCGGGGGCGTTGAGGATGGGGGTGGTGCGCTGGAGGTCCATGCGGCAGAAGACGTAGCCGGAGAAGAGGGGGGCTTCGATCTCCTGAACACGGTCGCTCCATTGGCGCCGGTCGCGGTAGATGGGGAGGAACTCCTCGTAGCCATGGGCTCGGAGATAGACCGAGAGGGTGCGCTCGTAGTTGGAGCGGACGCGAATGGCGAACCAGGGGTGCATGCGGGATCGTTGGAGACGGTCGAAGCGAAAATACGGACTTTTAGCTGACGCAATGGCTTTGGGTGCTGTCGGCGGGCAGGCTTCGCCCCCTTCGGTCCCAGGCCATTCTCCATCGATTGATTCTGCGGAAACGCGATTGCCGTTGCTGTATCCAGGCCGTTCCGACACGGTCTCGGTGCAACAGTCTCTTTGTACTGAGTCAGGATGTTAGCACTTCGTCTAACACGAGTCAATGGAAAATCTGCGGATTGGTACGATGTGAGGTAAGGGGGAAATCGGAAGGGTCGTCGAATCATGGGGATGAGTTGGTGGGATGGAGATTGAGTTACCCGGCGGGCTTGGGTTGGGGGTATCGATGGGGAGTCAGTAACTGATGCAGGCTGGCGATGGGAACGGGTAGGGAGTTAGGCGGGAGGGTTGGGGTGGGTGGAAATCATCCGGAATTATGGGGGAAATTCTGGGTAGTTACAATAGATAAAAACGTGTGGTTGGGGCTGAGGGTTGGGTGCCGTTGGGAGTCGGGGAGTTACTGCGAAAGGGCTCATGACGGACGTGGTAATGATCCGTGGGATGCGCCGGAATGCAGGGATAGCCGCGGTGGGAACCATCGGAAGACGTCATAAGTGACCGCCGGGCGTCATAAAAGCAAGGATCGGAACCGGAATGGATCGGTGCGGAGTTGCAGAATTGATTGTGGAGCTGGTGACGCTGAGCGGGAGTTACTCGGTGGGCGAGGGTGTGCCGGTGCGAGCGTTGGTGTGGCGCTGGTCAGGGAGGTAGGGAAGCCGCAAGGAATTCAGGTGGTAATTCGAGGGAAAAAGTAAGTGATGGTGGGTGGGGTGAATTGGGCTGGAAGGGGGCGGGAGTTAGTGCTGGCGACGTGATGAGTCAGGTGGCTGCGGGGTGATGGATGCGGGAAATTGCGTGTCGGTAATTTCCTCGGATGGATTGGCGGTGCCGTTAAAATGTATGACAGAGGTCGGGATTGAGGGTGGTCAAGATGGAGTGGGGAGCGGGGCAATGGCGCGTATCGGGGAGAACACGGTAAACTGGATTTACATGGCGAGTTCTCAGTTGAATCCCCCCCAGCGGTTTCTTTTTGGTCCCGGACCTTCACAGGTCGATCCGCGGGTGTATGCGGCGATGGCGAAGCCGATCGTCGGGCATTTGGACCCTTACTTCTTCCAGATCAACATGGAAGCGCGCGAGGTGTTGAAGCGTCTTTACGGCACGGCCAACGACTTCACGCTGGCGATTTCGGCGACCGGTTCCGGTGGCATGGAGACGTGCGTGGCGAACTTCGTTGAGCCGGGCGCGAAGTTTGCGGTGCTGGCGAACGGTTTCTTCGCGGATCGCATGGCGGAGATGGGCAAGCGTCAGGGCGGCGCGGTGGTGCGTTTTGACAAGGCGTGGGGCGAGTCCTATTCCGACGCCGAGGCGCGCGAGTTCATTCTGCGGGAGAAGCCGCAGGTGGTGGGATTCGTGCACGCGGAGACGTCGACGGGCGTGTTTCAGTCGCCGAAGGCGATTTGTGCGGCGGCGCGGGAAGTGGGCGCGTTGGTGATTGCCGATTGCGTGACGAGTTTGGGCGCGATGCCGATTGAGTTGGATGCGGCGGGGATCGATATTGCGTATAGCTGTTCGCAGAAGGGCTTGAGTTGCCCTCCCGGGTTGTCGCCGATCACGGTGTCGCCGCGGGCGATGGCCTGGCTGAAGGCGCGGGTGTCGCCGACGCCGACCTGGTATTTCGACCTGAAGCTGTTGGCCGAATATTTCGACGGGGCGCATCGCTACCATCACACGGCGCCGATTTCGATGTTCTATGCGTTGCGCGAGGCGTTGTCGACGATTGAAGACGAGGGCATCGAGCAGCGGTTCGAGCGGCATCGTTCGAATCACTTGGCGTTTGTCGCCGCGGCTGAGGCTTTGGGCCTGGAGATGAATGTAGCGGCGCCGGCCGACCGTTTGTGGACGTTGAACACGGTAAAGGTGCCGGCAGGTGTGGATGACTTGAAGGTCCGTCAGTACCTGATGGCCAAGCACGGCATTGAGATTGGCGGCGGTTTTGGTCCGCTGGCGGGCAAGATCTTCCGCATCGGGCTGATGGGTGTCTTGTCGACGGAGCCGGATGTCCTCTTCCTGCTCTCCGCGTTTGAGGAAGCTTTGCGCGAGAACGGCTACGTTCCGCCGAGCGCGCCCGGTGCGGGAGCCCTGGCGGCGCAACGGGTGTACTCGAGTCTGGTACCAGCCTAGGGCCGGACAGGCCGATCCGCATTGCGGCGATCACGTTTCCATGCGGGCACCGCTAACCTTTGGCGGGCCCGCGTCGTCATGGTTTAGTACAATGGCGTAACCCCGGCGCGGCCTCCGTCCTCGCCTGCTCCGTGGGGCCTCCAACAAAAGGTGATCTGTTATGCAGCCGCTTCCTTCAGTTCCAACGCAGCCAATTGCGTTGCCGCCCCCCCCGGCGGCGCCTGAGCATTCGCAGCCGGCATCCGGTGGCAAGTCTGGTAAGTATTTGACACTGCTCGTCTTAGCGGTGATCGCCGGACTGGGATGGTGGTTGTGGCAGAAGCAATTGTCGCAGCAAGCCGATGCGGCCAAGCTGGCGGCGGCGGTGCGTACGCACACCGTGGCGGGCGGCAAGATCGAGCGAACGATCCGGTTGACGGGTGTGACCACAGCCGAGAAGTTTGTCTCCTTAATCGCTCCGCAGTTGCGGGGCGGCCGATCGGGACGAGGCCGTGACGGCGCGGGTTCGAGTTTAGCGAGCGTGTCGCTGCCGTCGTTGGGTGGCGGTGCGCGATCTTCTTCTGGTTCTTCCAGTGGTTCGGGTTCGTCGGGTAGCGCTTCGGCGGGGTCGGCGGGCGGCGCGGTTAGTGCCGATGGATCGGCGGCACCCACTTCTACGGGCGACGCGAGCGCGGCCAGTGCCAATTCGGGTGGCCGATCAGGAAGCGCGATGCGCGCGGCGACGTCCCGCACCGGGGGATCCTCCAATACGCGCAGTGCGACGAGTTCGACACGCATTCAGACCGGTGAGGCGAGTTTGGGGTCCACGGGCGGGCAGCTAGAGGGCGCTCTCGGTGGCGGTGGCGGTGGCGGCGGCGGTGGTAATGCAGGTGGTGGCGGAGGGGGTGGCGGCCGCAGCAGCGGTGGCGACTTCACGCTGACTCTTCAGGAGATGGCCAAGCCGGGTTCGCGGGTGAATCCCGGGCAGGTGGTGGCCGAGTTCGACCGTCAGAACATGTTGTTGCGGCTGGAAGACTATAAGTCGTCGATTGCGCAATACGAAGCGAACATGACGAAGCTGCGGACCGAGGTGGACCTGTATCGTGTGCAACATGCGCAAACGATTGAGGTGGCGAAGTCCGATTTGGCGAAGGCTGAGCTGGACGTCAAGACGATCCCGGTGCGTTCGAATATCGAGGCCGAACGGCTGCGGTTGGCGCTGGACGAAGCGAAGGCGCGTTATGACCAGTTACTTTCCGAAGTGAAGTTTGTGGAAATCTCGGCGGCGGCGCAGATCAAGAATGCCGAGCTGGACATGAAAGCGGCTCAGTTGGAATTGGCGCGATCGCAAGCGAATGCGGATCGCATGTTGGTGAAGTCGCCGATCGCCGGAATTACGGTGATGCAGCAGACTTTTGCGGGCAGCGAATTCCGTCCAGTACAAGAGGGCGATCCGTTGATGCCGGGCTTCCTGTTTATGCAGATCGTCGACACCAGCTCGATGGTAATCAATGCCACGATCAATCAGGTGGATGCGGAGCGGTTGCGGATCAACGCGAAGGCGAAGGTTCGTTTTGATGCCTATCCGGGGCTGGAGCTTCAGGCGCATGTGGTTTCCGTCGCGGCGGTCACCAAGGCCGGCGGCTTCCGTGCGAACTATATGAAGGAGATTCCGGTGCGGTTGAAGCTGGATAATCTGGATCCGCGCGTGATTCCCGACCTGTCGGTGAGTGCCGATGTGGTGTTGGAAAGCGAAGAGGCAGCGGCGATTGTCCCGCTTGAGGCTTTGCAGCAGGACGCCAATGTAACGGCAGGCAAGCGCTTTGTGTATGTCAAGGGTGCCAATGGTTGGACACGTCGCGAAGTGGAATTGGGCTTCGGGAACTACATTATGGCCGGTGTTCGATCCGGTCTGAAGCCAGGTGAAGTGGTGGCGCTGGAGAGTCCGTTTAAGGCCGCAGAGCCTGGGCCGGACGACGCGAAAACCTAGCTCGCCCGTAACCCTGTTCACTAGTTGACGTCTTCTTTTTGGTTAGTGAGGTTTCAAGCGAATGTCTAAAGACATCAGACCCAAGCATAGACTCGGCGACAACGCCGGGGCCCGTCGTAAGCGCATGATCATGTGGACGCTCTTGATCGGCCTGAGTGCGGTCGGCGGCTACGCCGCTTATCGCTATGGTGCAACAGCGACGCCTGTGGAAGTGCAAGTCGGTAAAGTGCGGAAGGGTGAGTTTGTCATCTCGGTCCGGACGCGCGGCGAGATCAAGAGTACGCATTCGGAAGTAATTATGGCCCCGCAGGCGCCGGATCTACGGATCACGAAGTTGGCTGAATCGGGTCGGCCGATTCGCAAGGGCGAAGTGGTCGTGGAGTTCGATGCGGCGGCCCAGGAGCAGCAGTTACTGGAAAAGTCCACCAGCGTGCGTACGGCGGACAGTCAGATCGTGCAGACGAAGGCGTCCCATCGCATTGTCGACGAAATGGACTCGATGAATTTGATGACTTCGGAATTCAACCTGGAGCGCGCCAAGCTGGATGCGAGTAAGGCTGAAGTTGTTTCGGCGATCGAGGGTGCGAAGAGCCGCATTGATGTCGGGATTTATGAGGGCGAGTTGGGTCAGCAAAAGACGACGATGAAGGCCCACGAAATCTCACAGGGTGCCGACCTGGAGCGCTTGCGGCAGACGAAGGACAAGACAGTTCGCGATATGGATCGTGCGCGTGGTTACCTCGGCAAGATGGTACTGCGGGCGCCAAGCGACGGCATTGTCAATGTGATGCCGAATTTCCGGACTCCCGGATCCTGGGGTCAGTCACCGCCCCCCTTTAAGGAAGGTGATCGTGTCTCGACAGGCAATGCAATTGCCGAGATTCCGGATCTCAGCAAAATGCGCGTCGACTTGAAGCTTGATGAGGTAGACCGGGGCAAGCTTGAGATCGGGCAGAAGGTGCGTGTCCGTGTGGACGCGATACCCGACAAAGAGTTTTCCGCTACGCTTGACTGGATTAGCCCCATCGCGCAAGTGAATTTCCGTGGCATGGGCTCCAGTGAAAAGACTTTCCCCGCTCGCGCCACGCTTGAAACGGTGGAGCCCCGTCTGCGGCCAGGCATGTCCGCCTCGGTCGAGATTGTGATCGAGAGCCGGCCCGGCCTACTGTTGATGGATTCGCGCGCGAGCGTGATGAGCCGCGGTAAGCCCTCGGTCTACATTCAGCGCGGTCAGGAGTTTGTCCTGGTGCCGGTGGAAGTGGGCACGCGGAACGACAAAGAGATCATCATCGTCAAGGGCCTGAAAGAAGGCGACGTGGTGGCGTTGGAGAACCCGGTGGAAGCTGCGAAGAAAGCTAAGAAGCTTTGACCCCCGGAATGGCGAGGAGTAAGTAACCGTTGAATAAGATCATCATCCGTGTAGCGATTGTTCTGGCAGTGCTCGGCGCGGCCGGCTGGGGCGGCTATCGGCTCTTCAATTCCATGCCGCAGCGGCAGGCCTCCATCCCGACCACGAAAGTGCGTCAGGGCGATGTGGTCGTTCGCAGTTACACCCGCGGCGAGCTACGTGCTGTGCGTTCGGCTACTCTTTCGGCTCCTAATCTCTTTGGCACTGTCCAGGTGACGAAGATGGCGGCGCTGGGTGCCTTTGCTCGGGAGAAGGATCTGGTGGTTGAGTTTGATGACGCCGAGGTAATCTCCCGCCTGGAAGAGAAGCAGCTCGAGCTTGACCAGATCGACGAGCAGTTGAAGAAGTCGCGTGCGGACCTGTCGATTCGGAATAACCAGGATCAGGTGGAATTGTTGCGTGCCCGCTACGCCGTGCGGCGCTCCGACCTTGAGGTGAAGCGTAACGAGCTCCTTTCCGCGATCGATGCCAAAAAGAACACGCTTACCCTCGACGAGAGTAAGCGGCGATTGAAGCAGTTGGAAAGCGACATCAAGTCCCGGCAGGAGCAGGCTCAGGCTGAGCTTGCCGTGTTGATGGAGCGCCGAAACAAGTCGGTATTGGAAGCCAATCGTGAACGCGCCCGCCTCAACCAGGTGAAGCTGCTCAGTCCGATGAGCGGTCTCGTCGCGATCAAGCAAAACCGGGGCAGCGCGATGATGTTCGGCATGCAGCTTCCGGATATCCGAGAAGGTGACCAGATCCAGCCCGGCATTCCTGTGGCCGAAGTTCTCGACCTCTCGGAGCTCGAAGTAGTCGCCAAGGTGGGCGAACTCGATCGGGCGAATCTTCACGAGGGCCAGGACGTGATCATGCGTCTTGACGCCATCGCCGACAAGAGTTTCACGGGCAAGATTAAGTCGATGAGCTCGACGGCGAGCGCCAACATGTTCTCGTCGGACCCGGCTAAGAAGTTTGACGTCCTGTTTAGTGTCGACATGCGTCAGTTGCTGACGACCCTGGGCGCCAAACAGGATTACATTGAGCGCGTGATCGCGACGGCAGAGGCCAACCGCAAGAAGGCTCCCATCGGTCCGCCTCCAGGGGCGATGGCCGCGATGATGGCGCGCTCTGCTGGCATGGGCGGAATGCAGGGTGGCGACGCCGGCGGCGCGCCGATGTTCTCGATGGGCGGTCCCGCGGCGGGCGGATTTACTCCGGCCGGTGGCCAGGAGGGCGCTGCTGCCGGCGGTCAACGTCGAGCTGGCGGTGGCGGCATGATGGCCGCATTTACCCGCGACCTTCCGGCTGACCAGGCAACCAAAATGAGGGCGGCAATCACCAAGGCTCTCGGCGGCAAGAACATCGTAGAGCTGGAAGCTGAAGAGCGTACAAAGGTAATGGCTTCGCTCCGCGAAGAGTATCAAAAAGTCACCGGTAAGCCGATGCAGGGCCGGCGTCCGGAGGGTGGCACGGCAGCTCAAGCGGGCGAATCGGAAGTCGCCTCAGTTGGCACTCCGGGTGGCCGGCGCGGTGGCGGTGCTGGAGCGGGCGCCTTAGGTGCTAATGGCTTCTCCGCTAAAGACATGGAGAACGCCAAGCTGCCGCTGCCGCCCGAAGAAGACTCGCAGATCGATGTCCTTCTTCGGCCTGGCCTACTCTCGGACGTCGAGATCATCGTCGAAAAAATCCCCAACGCGATTAACGTTCCCACGCAGGCTGTGTTTGAGAAAGATGGAAAGCCAGTGGTCTACGTGAAGACCGACCGGGGCTTCGAAGCCCGTAACATCCAGATCTTCAAACGTAGCGAATCCGTGATGGTGCTGACTTCCGGCGTGAAGCCGAATGATGTGGTGGCTCTGGCCGATCCCTTCGCCAAGCCCAGCGACAAAAAGAAGAAGTCTGATGGCGGCGGCGGTGCCGGCATGCCGATGGGCCAAAAGGGGAGCCGCTAGTTCATGAATAAGATTCTCTCGAGTTATATCCCCGAGTTGTACATGGGGCTGCAAAGCCTCTTTGTCCACAAGTTGCGTAGTTTGCTCACCATGCTCGGCATGATCTTCGGTGTCGGTGCGGTCGTCGCGATGCTTTCGATTACCGCCGGCGCTCAGAAAGAAATGATGAGTTACATCGACTTGCTCGGCGTGAACAACATCATTGTCGAAGCGAAGGAAGCCGTAGATCGCAACGAGTTGCAGCAACGGCGCGCGATCTCTCCTGGCCTTACTTTCCGCGATTTCCGGGCGATCAGTGAGAACGTTCCGGGGCTGGCGGCCTCCACGCCGCGTAAACGATTTAAGCCGCAGAAGATCCTGCCGAAGGTCGCAAGTGAGCCGCCACTACTCATCGGCGTCGAATCCGACTATCTCGAAATCAACAGCTTGAAAGTCGTGGAGGGCCGCTTCTTTAGTGAAGAGGATAACCTGAACTCCGCGCCGGTTTGTGTCCTTGGCGAAAGCGCCAAGGTGAATTTACTGGGCTACGAGCCGGCAGTCGGTAAGTTTGTAAAGGTCAACGAAAACTGGTTGCAGGTGATTGGTGTCCTCGCCCAACAGGCGACGGCAGATTCGGACGTAGAAGGTTTGGAAGTCACGAACCGGAACAATCTGATCATCTCACCGCTGAATACGGTGATGCGCCGCTTCGAAGACAATACCTCGTACCTGAAGGACGAGATCGACGGCATCTACATGAAGGTCGGTAACAATACTGACTCCATCGAAACTGCGAACATCGTCACCGCCATCCTCGCTTCCACGCACAAAGATTCGGGCGACTTCACGGTCACCGTGCCCGCTGGACTCTTGGAACAGCGTCGCCGGACGTCATTCTTCTTTAGCGTCGTTATGCTTTGCATCGCGGGTATCTCCCTTCTGGTTGGTGGCATCGGCATCATGAATATCATGCTCGCCACGGTGTTGGAACGTACCCGCGAAATCGGTATCCGCCGCGCCATTGGCGCACGCCAGGCGGATATCATCCGACAGTTCCTTATGGAGGCCGTGCTCATCTCCATCATGGGCGGCGTTATCGGCATTCTGTTCGGTCTGACTCTTTCGAAGATCATTGCCACGGCGGCCGGTTGGTCGACAGTGGTTACCGCGGCCAGTGTGATTGTCGCCTTCGGTGTCTCCTGCGGTATCGGTCTCCTGTTCGGGATCTATCCCGCGGTGCAGGCCGCCAAGCTCGACCCCATCGAAGCCATCCGCTACGAATAAATACTTACATACGAGATTCAATGCTTACTTTTCTGCGTCCGCCTCTCGCTGCTCTATTATTGTGTTCACTCGTTTTCGGCCAGGAAGGCCAGGAGACGAAGCGTAAGCTAACGGCTCCCGAAGAAACGGTGAATCCGTTTACTGGACAGTTGCGCACCTATGACGAATTGGTCGCCCCTCGATTTTGGCAGTCTGAGTACCTCAAGCAGTCGATCTACCTCAAGCCTGACCCCACTTACTCCATCGCGGATCCCACGAAGCTGAAGGATTTTGTCGTTGGCGACAAGATTGAGCTCACTTTGCGGTCCTATCTCGAACTCGTCCTCGCCAATAACACCCAGATCATGCTGCAGAAGGTGCTGATCCAGCCCCAGCGAAATGCCATTCAGCGCGCTTTCGGCGTGTTCGACCCGATTGCTCTCGCCCGCTTTACAGCCACTCGCCAGCAAACCCCCACCACCGACGCCCTCGCCGGCGCCGCGGTGCTCAGCCAGCTTGCGCAGCCCTTTTCTCTCGGTGTTACTCAGGTGCTCGAGAATGGTCTCCAGTATCAGGTGAGCTACAACGGACAGAAGACGTCGACGAACAACTCCTTCGCGAACTTCAATCCCTTTTACACCTCGAACCTGAACGTCACCCTCACCCAGCCACTGCTCCGCAACCGCGGTGGCTACTTCAACAAGATTCCCGTCTATATTGCCAAGGCCCGTCTGCGTTCCACCGAGTACCGTTTCGAAGACACCATCAACCGTTTGTTGGCCAACGCGGAGAACGCCTATTGGGATGTGATCGGCGCCCGCGAAAATTTGAAGGTGCAGGAACAAGCCCTGGGTCTGGCGGACACCAGTTTGAAACGTGCCCAGCGAGAACTCGAACTTGGCGCGATCTCCGCCCTGGACATCTACCAGCCGCAGGCCACCTACGCCCGCTCCGAGATCCTGGTCACCCAGGCGCGCTACCGCCTCGCTCAACTGGAAGACGCGCTCCGTCTCCAGATCGCGATCGACCTGGATCCGGACCTTCGCAAGTTGCCGATCGTACTTACTGAACCGGTTCTGCCTCCCACTGACACCAAGCCCTTCGACAAGGAGGCCCTGGTGACTGAGGCCCTTTCTCTGCGGCCCGACCTGAAGGCCACCCGCCAGGACGTCCTGAATGACGATCTCTTCGTTCGCCAAGCCGCCAATAGCCTCCGGCCCGACCTGTCGCTCTTCGGCAACTACACCTCCCAGGGCCGTGGCGGCAACTTCCTGCAGCGGGGCAACGTGTTCAATCCTGATGGCAGCACCTCTCCCATCACGCAGATCATCCCCGGCGGGATCACCGATGCCTTTAGTCAGATGTTTGGCTTCAACTTCCCCGTCTATGGTTTCGGCATCCAATTGCGCCTTCCCCTTCGTGACCGTGCCGCAGCCGCCAACTATTCGGATGCCGTTGTCGCCAAGCGTGCCGACCTCCTCAACGAGCGGCTCATCGCCCAGCAGGTTCGCCTCGACGTGCTGAACGCCATCAACCTCGTCGAGAACAGCCGCGCCAGCGTCGAGTTGGCGAAAATCGCCGCCGACCTTGCCCAAAAACGCGTGGAAGCCGAACAAAAGAAATACGACCTCGGCACCACGACCCTCTTCTTCGTTCTTGCGGCACAGCAGGACTTGTCCCAAGCCCAGTCTGACCTCGTCACCCAGTCCGTCACCTACCGTCGCAACCAGCTGAACCTGTTGCAGCGTAGCGGCAAGCTCCTCTCGGATCGTGGCGTAGTTCTACAATAAACCCTTGCCCATTTGCCGTCTTCTGCTATCCTTACTGTAAGGAAGAAAAGTAATGGCGGCACCAGCAGTAGCAAAGATCACCACCAAAGGCCAAGTCACCATTCCGCAGCAGGTCCGAGAGTACCTCGGGCTCCGCGAGGGTGACCAAATTGAATTCGTCAACGAGAATGGCCGCATGCACGTACGCCCTTTCCGCGCCCCAACCGATCCCTTCGCCAAGTGGAGTGGCCGACTTCCTGCCTTCCAGTCCCTTGATGAGCTGAAGGCTTGGCAGCGGGAAATCCGCGAGAGCGACTAGTGCGGATCGCACTCGACACCAACATTCTCTCAGCGGTTTTGTCCGGAGAACCCACCGCACGCCATATCGCCGCGCGTCTCTCGCAGGCACGCCAAGCGGGCGACATCCTGGTGATTTGCGGGCTGGTTTATGTCGAACTCCTCGCACACCCCCATATGACTCGCGACCTGCGAGATGACTTCCTGGCCGACACAGACATCCTCGTCGAGCTCGACTTTTCCCGGGACGTATGGGAGCTCGCGAGCGATGGATACCTCCCGTACGCACAACGCCGTCGTCAGAACGGAGTGCCACCGCCCAGGCGCGTCCCTGCTGACTTTCTGATTGCCGCTCACGCGAAAACCCGCGCCGATTGTCTCTTCACTCTAGACGACGGTTACGCCATCAACTTCCCCAACCTGCGCCTGCTCGAAACCGCCCAACGAGCCGGCTAGACGCTACAATTGCTGAGTGGCCCCACTCGCCCAGTTGCTCACGGAGCAGCGCAATCCCCGAACCACCGCAATCGACCGGATTTCAACCCTCGAAGCCCTCCAAGTTATCCACGACGAGGACCGTCTTGCCGTCGAAAGCGTCGCTCCCGAACTGCCGCGCATCGCCGCCGCCGTTGACGCCATCGCCGAGCGGCTCAGCCAGGGAGGCCGCCTTCTCTACATCGGCGCCGGTACCAGCGGCCGGCTCGGCGTCCTGGACGCGAGCGAATGTCCGCCCACCTTCAGCGTTTCCTATGATCTGGTCCAAGGCATCATCGCCGGCGGTTATAACGCTCTTTACCAGGCCACTGAATCGAGCGAGGACAACCCAGCCGCTGGTGTCCGCGACCTGGACGCGCGCCAGATATCCGCAAAAGACACTCTCGTCGGCATCGCGGCCAGTGGACGAACGCCTTACGTCCTTGGCGCGATTGCCCACGCCAAGCAAATCGGCGCTCTCACCATCGGCATCAGCTGCACCGAGAACTCCCAACTTTCGCAGGCGGTTGACCTTCCCATCGAGCCGAAACCCGGCCCCGAAGTCATCACCGGCTCCACCCGCTTGAAAGCCGGTACGGTCACCAAGCTGGTCCTCAATATGCTCAGCACCATGGCCATGGTGCGTCTCGGCTACGTCTATTCCAACCTGATGGTCAACGTGAAACCAAGCAACGAAAAGCTGGTAGACCGGGCCGAACGAATCATCGCGGACGCCGCCAACGTAGACCGCTCGCGTGCCGCCGCACTGCTCCAGCAATCGAATGGCAGCGTCCGGGAAGCCATCCGCTTGGCCGGAGGACAATAAAGAAACCCTATGGACCGATTCCTGATCCGCGGAGGCCAGCGCCTTACCGGAACCATTCCCACCAGCGGCTCAAAGAACGCCGCCCTACCCGCCCTCGCCGCCTGCCTGCTCACCGCGGACCCGGTTACGCTCGAAGGCATCCCCAACGTGCGCGACATCAACACCATGGAGCGCCTCTTGGCGCACACTGGCGCCATCGTCCAGCGCGACGGAAACAGCGTCACCGTCGCCGCCACAAACCTGGACCGGCCTGAAGCGCCCTACGATGTCGTCAAAACGATGCGCGCATCAAGCCTCGTTCTCGGCCCCCTCGTCGCGCGCGCGAAAGTTGCCCGCGTCTCGATGCCCGGTGGCTGCGCCATCGGCGCCCGGCCGATCAACCTCCACGTCACGGCCCTCGAAGCGCTCGGCGCCACCACGCATCAGGACCACGGCTATATTGAAGCCCGCGCGCCAAAAGGCCTGCAGGGCAAACTCGTTACCTTCGACAAGATTACGGTCACCGGCACCGAGGACCTCATGATGGCCGCCACTCTCGCGAACGGCGAAACCATCATCGAGAACGCCGCCCGCGAACCGGAAGTGGAAGACGTCGCCAATCTGCTGACGAAGATGGGCGCCAAAATCTCGGGCGCCGGAACTTCCACCATCCGAATCCAGGGCGTGGCACGCCTGCACGGCGCCACACACCGCATCATCCCGGACCGCATTGAGGCGGGCACCTTCATGATTGCCTGCGCCATCACCGGAGGGGAAGTTCGCATCGCCGGCTGCCAACCCGCGCATCTCGGCGCCTTGATCGCCAAGCTTCGCCAGGCGGGCGTTACTGTGGAAGAAGAGAATGCCGACACGCTGCTCGTTCGAGCGGGAGACACACTGCGGTCCACGGACATCACCACGGAAGAACACCCCGGTTTTGCCACCGACCTTCAGGCGCAATTCATGGCCTTGATGACCCAGGCCACCGGCATTAGCTTCGTCAAAGAGAACATCTTCGAGAATCGCTTCATGCATGCGCCGGAGCTTACCCGCATGGGAGCCAACATCCGCATCGACGGCCGCCAGGCGATCGTCGCCGGGCCGACCCAATTGAGCGGCGCTCAGGTGATGGCAACGGACCTGCGCGCCAGCGCCTCGTTAGTGCTGGCAGCACTCGTCGCCAAAGGCGAAACCACCATTGACCGGGTCTACCACATCGATCGCGGTTACGAACGCATCGAAGAAAAGCTTCAAGCCGCGGGCGCGGACATTACTCGGATCTCATAACCCCCAGCACCGATTTCGAGGGATCGTTGTTCACCGCTCCCTACTGGAGTCCCCCATAAAAAAAACGGGCACCCGAAGGTGCCCGCCAATTCTGTCTGTCTGCGGAGGAATAAACTATTTCGCGGCGGCAGCGGCCTTTTTGAGCACCGCGGCCTTGTCCGTCTTTTCCCAGGTGAAGCCATCGCCCGAGCGGCCAAAGTGACCAAAGGCGGCGGTCTTGCGGTAAACCGGACGGCGTAGCTTCAACATCTCGATGATGCCCTTGGGCGTCAAGGTGAAGTTGTCGCGAACGATCTGGGTGAGCGTGGTCGCCGGAACGGAGCTGGTGCCGAAGGCGTCCACATAGATGGAAACCGGCTCGGCCACGCCAATCGCGTAGGCCAACTGCACTTCCACCTTCTTGGCCAACTTCGCCGCGACGATATTCTTGGCGATGTAGCGGGCAGCGTAGCAAGCGGAACGGTCAACCTTTGTCGGATCCTTTCCGGAGAACGCGCCACCGCCATGACGGCCCATGCCGCCATATGTGTCCACGATGATCTTGCGGCCGGTGAGGCCGGTGTCACCATGGGGTCCACCGATGACGAAGCGGCCCGTCGGGTTGATGTGATAAGACGTCTGCTTGTCGACCATGCCCTTCGGAACCACAGCCTCGATCACCTTCGCGCGGATCTCCTTGCGGAGCTTCTCGGTGGTGACCGTATCCGCGTGCTGCGACGAAACCACGATTGCGTCGATGCGCACCGGAACTTCGTTCACATACTCCACGGAAACCTGGGTCTTGCCGTCGGGACGCAGATACTTCAATTCGCCACTCCGGCGAGCCTCGCTCAAACGGCGGGCCAACTGGTGCGCCAGCTGAATCGGCAACGGCATCAGTTCGTCGGTTTCGTCGCAGGCATAACCGAACATCAAGCCCTGGTCACCCGCGCCGCCCGTGTCCACGCCCATGGCAATGTCAGGGGACTGGGTTTGGATTGCGTTGAGGATACCCACCGTCTTGGCGTCGTAGCCCATGTCGGAACTGGTGAAGCCGATGTCGGCAATCACTTCGCGCGCAATGTCGGGAGCATTGAAAATTGACTTCGTCGTGATCTCGCCGCCGACGATGCAAAGGCCAGTGGAAACGAACGTTTCGCAAGCAACGCGCGAAAGCGGATCGTCTTTCAAACAAGCATCAAGAATCGCATCCGAGATCTGGTCGGACATCTTATCGGGATGCCCCTCAGTCACAGACTCAGACGTAAAAATATGTCTCAAACCATCAGCAGCCACTGAGTATCGGTTTCCTCTCGATTATTTGCCGCGCCCGATTTGGGCCGGAATCGCTTCTGCCGACATATTCATCGTGGCAGGAACGTTGCATGGGCAATACGTTGAGTCTAGCGGACTTGCCGGAACAGCGTCAATGCTACGCTAGGGCCATGACCAAAGTCGACTTCAAGCCTCTTCAGGACCAGTACTGGAAGGCTGGAGATCCGACGGGATGGTTCGAACCGGCTTATGCACAGGCTAACGGACAACGCGCGGCGATTCCCTGGGCCGAAAAAGGCATCAATCCCCATCTGATTGAATGGGCAGAACGAGTCGGTCTCGATGGCCACGGGCAGACGGCCCTGGTGGTCGGTTGCGGCCTCGGCGACGATGCTGAGTATCTGGCTGGTCTCGGCTTTGCCGTCACCGCTTTCGACATTTCGCCCACCGCCATCGGCTGGTGCCGACAGCAATACCCACAGTCGCCGGTCCGCTATCTCACCGCTGACCTGTTCGAGCACGCCTTGCCCGCCGCCGACTTCGTCCTGGAAGCCTACACCCTTCAAGCCCTGCCGCGATCGTCACGATCGCGGGCCGTGGCCGCCATCGCCGCCTTCGTCAAACACAGGCTCCTCGTTATCTGCCGTGGCTGCGATGCTCCCGAGCCGGACGAAGAGATTCCCTGGCCGCTCACCCGCGCCGAACTCGCCGGCTTCACCGCCGCAGGCCTCACCGAAGTTGGCTTTGAAGACTTCACCGACCAGAAGGAACCGCCTCGCCGGCGCTTCCGCATCGACTATCAGCGGCGCTAAACGCTCTCAGCCACCCAGTTCCATCACGCTGATTCCGAGCAAAGCCAACGTCAACGTGATCATCACCACCACGGCCGTCCAGGCGACGATGTTGTAGGTGGGCGAGTTGGTCCATTCGCGCATCAACCGGCGCTTGTTCACCAGCAAAATCATGAACACCAGCACCAGCGGTAGCAGAATGCCATTCAGCACCTGCGAAAGCAGAATCGCCTTCACCAGCGGGAAAGACGGCAGAAGTACGACGCCGCCGCCCACCACGATCAGCAGCGTGAACAGCCAGTAAAAGATCGGCGCTTCCCGGAAGCCGAAGTTGACGCCGCTTTCAAAACCCAATCCTTCGCAGACCGTGTAGGCCGTCGACAGCGGCAGAATGCAAGCCGCAAAGAGCGATGCATTAAACAGCCCCGCGGCGAACATCAGATAGGCGTAGGTCCCGAAAGGTTTCAGGCCCTCGGCGGCGTCAGCCGCATCCTTGATGTCACGCGGAGCGACGCTGCCGATCGCGCCGGCGCAAGCCACGATGATGAAGAAGGCAATGATGGTCATCACCACGCAGCCGACGATCACTTCAATTCGCGACTCCGCATACTCCTTCGCGGAGACACCCTTCTCGACGATGGCTGACTGCAGATAGAACTGCATCCACGGCGCCACCGACGTTCCCACCATGCCGATCAGCATCGTCAGATAGCCGGCGTCGAAGATGAATTCCGGCTTCACGCTATTCAGCGCCGCCTGTTTCCAATCCGGCTTCACCAGGATGCCCGCGACGATATACGAGATATAGAGCACCGTGGCGAAGAGAAATACCTTCTCAACGCGCGCATAACTGCCCTTCACCACCAGCAGCCAAACGATCAGTCCTCCCAATGGCACCGAGAAATGGCGGCTAATTTGAAACAGCTCCAGCGAACTGGCGATCCCCGCAAAGTTCGCCATCACATTCATCAGATTGGCGAGTACCAGGATCACCATCAGGAAGAAGGTCGTTCGCAGACCGAACTCCTCGCGGATCAGGTCCGAAAGGCCCTTTCCCGTCACTGCGCCCATCCGCGAGCACATCTCCTGCGTCACGATCAGCAACAGCGTGATCGGCAGCAGCGTCCAGAGCGGCAGATAACCGTACTTTGCCCCCGCTTGTGAGTAAGTGTAGATTCCGCCGGCGTCGTTATCGACGACGGCCGTGATGAACCCCGGCCCGATCACCGAGAAGAAGACGAGAATGTGATACTTCAGCCGCCGGAACAAGTTACTTGTCCCTCAGCAGAGTAATGACGTCGTCCGCCGTAATCACGCCGACCAGGCGATCCTCGCGGTCCACCACGGGTAACTCCAATAAGTTGTACTTATCGAATAACTCAACGACCCGAACCTGCTTGGCATCCACCTTCACGCGCGCGGCATTCTCCGCTGCCAGCTTGCGCAGGGGCACGTCTCCCGCGGAAAGCAGGAGCCGCGCCAGCGGAACGGTTGCGAACAGCTTCTCGCCGCGGGTCAAATAGATCGCCTGCAAAGCTTCAACGCTTTCCGGATTCTCCTTCAGCAGGCGCACCGCCCCGGACACCGTTGCCTCCTCGCCCAGGGCGACGAACTCCGTCGACATCAGCCGGCCCGCACTGTCCTCGGCGAACTCCAGCAACTCGGTGACTTCTTCTTCCGCCTCCATCTCGTGCATGATCTCATCAGCTCGCTCCTCCTGGAGTTCCGCAAGTACGTCGGCGGCCTCGCCGGGGTCCATCTCATCCATGATGTCGGCGGCCTTCTCGGTCTCCAGGGCCTCCAGAATGCTCGCCTGCATGTCGGGATCCACCTCGCTGAGGGCCTCGGCGGCCACCTCTTCATCCAGTGACGCGATGATCGCCTCTCGATCCTCAGGTCCCAACTCTTCGACAATATCGGCGATGTCGGCCGGATGCATCCGCTCGAGAAAGTCGTTCGTGATGTTCAAACGAAGCCGGCGCAGCGGGTCAGGTTCGACGATGTTACAGAACTGCCAACTGATGCTCTGCGGCGCGATCGGCTCCTGCAGGCGCCGGATCCAGAGCCGCGGCAATACTCCCTGGGCCAGCCGGCGCACGACGCTCCGCAAACCGACGTCCACCTCCAAGACCTTCAGTTCCTGACCCTCAATCTGGAAGGTGACGTCCGTCACGCGAACCACTTTCCGGCCTTGCGCGTCGATGATCTGCTGGTCCAGCAGGTCGCGCACCAGGCGCAGCATGTATTCGTCGTTGTGAAACGGCGTTAGGATCTCGTCTCGTAACTGAATGCCATTCAACGAGATCCGCTGCACCTGATCGTGCCGGACGGTGAGCCAGGCGTAGCCGCTGCCCCCGATCAGAAAGCGGTCCACCCGCTGCGGATCAATCAGCGGAACGATCGCGGCATCGCGCACGCGCCCGAGCACCCGGCCCTTAAGGTCATACACCTTGAGCCCCAGGAGTTCGGTGAGGTAAAGAATGTCCACCATTGGCCGCCCGCGTCCATCTCTTCCACTATCGCCAATCGGCGAGCAACGGGGCAAGCCGAATTAGCGCGCCGGAACCCAGGATCCGTTCCGCTGGGTTTCGGCCCGCACCGCGATGCCCGCCGGCACCCACTCGCAGCCCTTCCCGCAAGCCGTCGCCGGAGTCGCCCGTAAGCGAACCGTCAGGGCGTCGAGCTCAGGCAGATTCCTACTCGTCAGGATCGCCATATCGTGCTCCGCGTCACTGCCACGCTCCAGGAAGACCAGCCGCATGTGCTTCATTCCACGGCTCATCCGGAAAAGCGGATGCACCGGCCGAGGCTGTGGCGCGCTGTTTCCGTCGCGCATCGTCTCCGCTCCGCTGAATCGGACTTCCAGGCCCTCTCGTACGTCGTAATACGCCGTTTCATAGCCCAGGAACTCCGTGCCCGTGCGAAGGGTAATCGTCTTCCCTTGTTCCTGGGCGGATGCAGGCTTCACCACGTATCCGCTCCCGCGATCAGGGGGGTGATCACCCGTAGCCGCCAGCCCGGTTGCAGATCAACAAACGTGCCGGCGAGCGGCTTCGGCGCGGCCGGAGTCGTCACCTGCCGGTTCCCGCAGCCGGTGCCGCACAGCATCAGTACGAACAGCACCCCGCGCATCGGAAAAACGACTACTCTGCGGTTTTAACGTCTTCTGTTTCTTCGTCTTCCGGCTGAGCGGCGGCCATCGCGGCCAGCGCTGCCCGGGTGGGTTCGGCTAACGCCGTTCGGGCTAAGTCGCTGATGACATGCCCTACCGACTGCCGCTGCGCATGCGCCAGATCCTGGGCAAGCGCCAAGACGTCATCATCGATTTCCAGGGTGGTCCGCATGAGGGGATCATAGCAGTTTCATAGTCTTGAAGAAGGTGTGAAAATGAAGGAATGAGAACCAAGCTGGATCCTCACGAAGCCGACCTCGCGGCCCGCGCGCGAGTCGGCCAGCCTGGAGAACCGGAGCCTCGAGAAGCGGAAGCAAGGCCCTTTTCTCCCCAGTAGCCGGATCCCCCTCCTGCCTCTTCGGTCTGGCTCCTTGCCGGTCACCGACGAACTCATCTGTCGGTTTCGCGGGGAAGAAGGCCTTTAGTCCGACCTCATCACGCCAACCCGGATCACGATCTCGTGCCCCCCGCAAAATAGCCGACAATAGAAAGAATGTCACTTGTAGTTGTAGGCAGCGTCGCTTATGACGGAGTTGAAACTCCGCATGGCAAAGTCGACCGGATGCTCGGCGGCGCGTGCACGTATATCGCCCTCGCGGCGAGCTATTTCACCACGGTCAAGATCGTCGGAGTCGTCGGAGACGACTTCGCGCCACAGGATACCGATCTGCTCGCTTCGCGCGGCATCGATCTTGAGGGGCTCGAACGCGCCCCCGGCAAGACGTTCTTTTGGAAGGGCAAGTATTCGCCCGACATGAACGACCGCGAAACGTTGCAGACCGATCTGAACGTCTTTGCGGACTTCCAGCCGAAGCTGCCGGAATCCTACAAAAAGGAGCCCTTTCTCCTGCTGGGCAACATCGTGCCCGCCCTGCAGCGCGACGTCCGTCAGCAGATGCCGAACGCCCAGTTCGTGGGCGGCGACACGATGAACTACTGGATCAGCGACTTCCGGGAGGAACTGCTGAAGACCATCGCCGGCTGGCATTGCCTCATCATCAACGACGGCGAAGCGCGTATGCTGTCGGGCGAGAACAACCTTCGGAAAGCCGCCGCCAAGATCATGGCCATGGGCCCGAAGATCCTGGTGATCAAGCGCGGTGAGTACGGCGCCATGCTGTTCGATGCCCACGGCATCTTTATGGCCCCCGGCTACTTGCTGGAACAGGTTTTTGACCCCACCGGCGCCGGCGACTCCTTCGCCGCTGGATTCTTCGGCTCCATCGCCTCCGACGGCCTCGATGCCCGGCACGAATACGACCCGCGCGTCCTGCGCCGCGCCGTGATCTACGGTTCGGTGATGGGCAGCTTCTGCTGCGAAATGTTTGGTGTCGATCGTTTCCGGACGCTCACCCGCGAGGAGATCGATAATCGGTTCAGTGAGTTCAAAGCCTTCACGCACTTCTAAAAAGGGCCGTCGCCGGCAGGAGGTGGCGTTGGAAGACGCCCCTTCGCCGGTGCCGCTCCTGTTGGTCGCCTTCGCTCTCGCGACGCTTTCCGCTCTGGCCATTCTCTTCTTCGCCAAACGCGGTGAATTGCTTTGGTACGGCGACGCGACTGCCCACATCAACATCGCCCGCCGCATTTTCGATTCCCGCTCTCCCGGCTACGAGCAGATCGGCACCGTCTGGCTGCCCGTGCCGCACCTGCTGATGCTCCCCTTCGTGGCGGTTAACGACTGGTGGCGCACCGGCCTCGCCGGCGCCTTCGCTGGCGGTTTCTGCTTCGTCACCGCTGGCTGTTTTCTGTTCGCCTCCATCCGCCGGCTCACCGATACCGCCCCCGCCCTGATGGCCCTCGCCGTCTTCGCTCTTAACCCGAATCTGCTCTATCTACAATCCACCCCCATGTCCGAGGCCGTCCTCTTTGCCGGCTTTTTGGCTTTGTTTTGGGGACTCGTGCACTACGGCCAGACGGGCCAATGGCTGGGCTTGCTCACCGCCGCGTTTGCCGCCGGCATCACCGCCATGACCCGCTATGAAGGCTGGTTCCTGCTCCCCTTCGCCGCCGCGGCCGTGCTCCTCAGCCAGCGGCGCATCGACCACTTCGTCACTTTCTGCGCGATTGCCGGTCTCGCCCCCGTCTACTGGCTGCTGCACAACTGGATCTTCTTTGGCGATCCCCTCGAGTTCTACCGCGGCCTCTATTCCGCCAAGGGAATTTACCAGACCGCCCTGAACCAGGGCATGCAGCGCTACCCAGGGGATGGCGATTGGGCCAAAGCCCTGGAGTATTTCTTCGCCGCCGTCCGCCTGAACGTGAATTGGGTCGTCATCGGTATCGGCGCCGTCGGACTGTTTGCCGCCGCCTGGAAGCGTCTCTGGTGGCTCTTTTTCCTGGCCCTCACGCCGATCTTCTACATCATGAGCATGCACGGCAGCGGTACTCCGATCTTCATTCCGGACCGCTGGCCGAATAGCTACTACAACGCCCGTTACGGCTTGGCCGGCCTCCCGTTTCTCGCCGCCACCGCCGCCGCCGTCGTCGCCGTCCTGCCTCGCGGAGCGCAGTGGCCCGCGATGTTCATTCTGACTTTGGGTACGCTCCTGCCTTGGCTCGCTTTTCCGCGCCCGCAAAACTGGGTCTCCTGGAAAGAAGCCGAGGTCAACTCCAAGGACCGCCGCGCCTGGACTTACCCCGCCGCCGACTACCTTCGCCAGCACTACCGCCGCGGCGACGGCATCCTCGCCGGCTTCGGCGATCAAACCGGGATCTTCACCGCCGCCGCCATTCCGCTCAAAGAAGTACTCCACGACGGCAACGGCCCCGCCTGGTTTGCCGCCACCACCCGGCCGGACCTCTTCCTCCACGAGACCTGGGCCGTCGTCCGCGAGGGCGACCGCGTCGGCGAGGCGCTCGCCAAACTAGCCCGCGTCCGCCACCCGCGCTACGTTCTCAAGCAAAGCATCCGCGTCAAGGGCGCTCCCGCTATCGAAATCTGGAAACGCGTCGCCATGCCCATCGGCCTGCCGCCTGTGCAGGTCCAGTAGGACCGGTCCCGTGATTCTCAGCAGCCCACCAAAGCTGGTTGCCTCGCCAAGCTCCCCATCGCCTCGGCGACAATCTCAAACGACCGCAGCCGGTCCTGATGCCGATAAGCCTCCGAAGTGAACATGATTTCGTCGACGCCGGTTTCGGCTACAAACGCCTCGATCCCTTCCCGCACCCCCTCTGGCCCGCCCACAATCAGCGCTCCCAGCTTACTTTCCACCAGCAAGCGCTCGTCCGCACTCAGACGGCCGTCCAGGCTGTCCACAGGTGGCCCGATGAAGAATGGCTCGCCGCGCACCAGCCGCAACACACGCAGGATGATCGACGTGGCCAAATGCTGCGCCTCGGCGTCGGTTGGCGCGGCGACAATCGGGACGCCAGCCATCACATAGGGCGTCTCCCGGTAGACAGAAGGCTGAAAATGCTGCCGGTACACCGAGATCGCCTCGCCCAACTGCTGCGGCGCGAAATGGCTGGCGAAGGCGAAGGGCAAACCCAGGGATGCCGCCAGCCGGGCACTGAAGGTGCTCGATCCCAGCAGCCAAACCGGAACGTTGGTTCCCGCCCCCGGCACCGCGCGGACCCCTTGTCCCGGCTTCACCGGACCCAGCAAACCCAGCAACTCCTGCACATCTTCCGGAAACTCCCGTCCGCTGTTGAACGGGTCACGCCGCAAAGCGCGCACCGTCACCGAATCGGTACCCGGCGCCCGCCCCAGTCCCAGGTCGATGCGCCCTGGATAGAGCGTTTCCAGCGTGCCGAACTGCTCCGCAATCACCAACGGCGCATGATTCGGCAGCATGATGCCGCCCGAACCCACCCGGATTGTCTTGGTGCCGCCGGCGATGTGCCCGATCAATACCGACGTCGCCGCGCTGGCGATCCCGGCCATGTTGTGGTGTTCGGCCAGCCAGAAGCGCGTAAACCCCCATCGCTCCGCATGTTGCGCCAAGTCGAGCGAGTCGCGGAAGGCGTCGGCGATCGAGCCGTTCTCTTTCACCGCCGCCAGATCCAGAATCGAATAACGGCTCATAGCTCTCTGATGCGGCCCGCCGCCGAAGAGTCGCGACGGCTATTTCTTGGCGAGGTGTTCCAACAACTCAGCGGCGCTCGTGCGGCCGCCATGCGTGCGGCTCACCTTGGCAAAAGTCACCATGCCGCTGCCGTTCAGGATGAACGTCGACGGATAAGCCGTCTCCTTCGGCGCGTCCCACCGTAAGTCATATAGATTGGTGAACTTGTAGTCCGGATCCAGCACCATGGTGAAGTTGGTGGGCAACGTCTTGTCCTTCACGAACTCCTCGGCGCGCATGTTCAGGCTGTCGCCGGGGCCGGGATACACCAGCAACAGCCGAGCCCCGGCCTTCGCAAACGCCGGACCGTTCGCAATGAACTCCTGCACCTGCCGGTTGCACAGCGGACACTGATAGCCGGGATACCCGCGCAACACCACCAGCACCACGTTGCCCTTCTTCGTCTCATCGGAGAGCTTCACCGCCTTACCCTGCAGGCTATTGAGCGTAAAGTCCGGCGCCTTCGAGCTTACTTCCGGCGTGGCGGCCAACAAGGCGAAGGAGAAAGAGAGTACAAGAATTGTTTTGAGCATGGCTGATAAAGCTACATGACGGTTCGCTCCCAGTCTATTCCCTGTCAGGCTGCCTGTAGGACCGACCTCCTGGCCGGTCTCCTGCCAGACCGAAAGCTTGCTACCGGACCAAAACCACTTCCCGCCGCTGCTGGTCGACATAGACCTGCTTGAAGATCGACGCCGGCAGCAGCCCCTCCACCACGGTGTTGCGCCGCTCGACGATGGCCGCCGCCTGCATCCCGATCTTCAACCGCGCCGTGAAGACCAGATCAGCCGTCCAGGTGGTGGGCACCGTGGCGCGCGCCCCCTCCAGCGTGGCGAACGTCGTCACCACCGGTTTCGTCTTCGCCATCGCCTTCGGCGTACGGAACAGCACGACGTGGCTGCTGCCGGAATCGAGGATCAGCCTGAGACTCTCCTGTCCCATCGTGGCGACAATGGCGATGCGATCTTCCAGCCGCTCGAACGCAACTACCTCGCCCGCCGGCCGTCGCTGGCCGAAAACAATTCGCGCCTCCCCCGGTTTGAGGGCAAAGTTCAAACCCTCCAGCGAGTTCACCCCCAGCAGACCCCGCACCGTTGGATCAAGCCGCTTCGCTTCCGGCAGATCGTCGAACACCAGTTCGAGCGGCGGCAGAACCTGCTTGCCCACCCGAAGCATGGTCGCCTTCAGGCCCGGCCGTAAGCGAGTGGAGAGCTGGGTGACGATCTCGACCCGAAACTGCGCTTTCAGGCCGAGTTCAGCGGCCAACTTCGGCTCAATCAGACTCGTCTGCGACCCGGTATCCACCAGAAACCGATAAGGTCCCCGGCCACCGACGAAGACCTCCGCATACACCGGCGCGGGCTTCGTGTCGAGAAGACCCGCCTGGAACAACAACAGCGCCGCAAGGACCATGGCCGATGGACGCGCCCACCGTCAAACCGTCCCGCCGATTTGCTAGCCCGCCAGCGTCCAACGTGCCAGGCGCAACTCCGAATAGGGCGGCTCCGGCAGCTTCACCGGCGTGCTGCCCGAATGCTTGCATTCATACCAAAGCGTCAGCAACTCGCCATTCGGCAGTTCCACGGTCGACGGATACCCGAGATCACCCGTGCCGTCATCTGAAAGCACGATCGGTTCGGACCAGGTGCGGCCATGGTCCGAACTCACCCGCGCATGGTTACCGCGGGGCGCGCGCCGGTAGGTGTAGCTCATCAACAGCCGGCCATCGCGAAGGCGGATCAAGTGCGCGGGCAATCCCCAAACCCCGATCGCCCGCGGCACGGACCACGTCTTGCCCCCATCCGACGACTCCGTCTGCAGCGTCTCGCGCTCATTCGGCGTGTTGTGATTGCGAATGTGCACGACAATCCGCCCATCGGCAGCTTCTACGCCGTGCAACTCGTGATACTCCTCCTCGCGGTCTCCTGGCCGCGACGGGATCGCCGCCAGCCACGTCCACGTCAGGCCGTCATCGCGCGATTCGCACACGCCAATCGCTCCCGCTCCCGGATAACGTTTGCCGGCATGCAACAAACGGCCATCCTTCAGCGCGAATGCGCCATGCGGATTGGTGAGCGGCACCCGGTACGGCGCGCTGAAAGTAAATCCGCCGTCCGTGGAGCGCTGCATCCAGGCGCCAACCAACCCCTGCTTCTCAGTCGCCGAAGTGGCCCGCGCCACCGCGTCCCAGCGCTCCAGCCGTCCGGCATCCCAGCCCTTGGCCTCGCGCCGGATCTTTTCATACGCCAGCGACGTGAACGTGTTCACCAACAGGCTGCCCTTCGGCGTCTCCAGGATGCCCGCGTCCCGGTCGTCGATCGGCGTATCCATCACCACCTGCGGCCAACTCCACGTCCGGCCGTCATCGCGGGACCGTGTGATCTCCACCCGCCCGAACGGATCGATGTGGCCCTCGCGCCCTCCGGAATAAGCGGCCATCAATTCGCCATTCTTCCGGCGAATCAACGTCGGCCAGGCATGATAGTAGCCCGGTTGATGCGAGATCATGCGCAGCGATTCGATCTTCGCGGTGGGCGCGGCGGTCAGCGGGCGAACGAGGATCGCGGGAGCAAGTTGGAGCAGGCGGCGTCGAGGAAGCACCTCCTGATTCTACTTACTCCACCGGCGGAAACACCCACAGCTCCGGCCGGCCCGCATTGCAGTGGACGGCGCGGCTCAGCAGACTCACCCCGGGCCACGAAAGATACAGCGCGTAGCGGGCCGCATTCCATGCCCCCAGGCCGCTCGCATCAGCCGGGCTCGTTTCAAACTCCGCAAGCCGCGTTCGCACCTGCGGGATCGGGTGAAAGATGGCCTCCACGCCGGCCGGCCGTTCGGGCTCATCGTCCTGCAACCGGTCGAGCGCGCGGACGGCGTTGGCAAAGTCCGTGGCGTCGAGGCCAAGACGGCGAGCTGCCTGGTCCACTTCCAGCACACCGCGGCGGCTCACCGTCGGGAGAATCAGCAAGCCCAGGAAGGACCACAGCGTGAAGCCCAGCAGGGTCCTGGCGAGTTCGCTCACCGTGGTGACGCCCGCTCCCGCAGGCAGGGCAGCAAGGCCGAATCCGCTTAGGTTCCAGGCGATCGCCACCAGCAAACCCCGCGTGCGGCTCCCGCTCGAGATCGCCGCCTCGCGCCGCATCGACGCCACCCGCCTGACGTTGTCCGGCCAATTCTCCGGCAGCACCAACCGCTCCTGCCCGGGCAGTCCGACGATGCCGCCGGTGAATCCCACATCGGCCCCGCCCCTTCCGCCCACGATTCGCGCAATCTGCTGTTGTCCGGCCACCATCAGCAGCATGACGATCAGTTGCCAGGCCAGGACGGCGCCGATGCCTCCCCATCGCCCCACCTCGAGGATGGCGAGTGCGCAAAGCAACAGCCACCCGCCGTGAAACAAAGCTCCGCGCAAGTAGGGCCCCCAGAAGTCGCCCGCGCTTCGCCGCGAGAATCGCCGCGGCAGCAGGTACCCGCCCAGATAGTCGAGTGGGAGGTGCACCAACAGGTACACGGCAATCATCAAGGCCAAAGCGGTCGGCCCTTCGCCCAGGAACTGGCTAGGCAGGTCGAGCCACAGTCCCACGAAGGCCAGCAAAACGAAGAGGCCCACTCCGAAGATTCCCAGATAGAGACGGGCGCGCGCATAAGACATCCACTCTTTCCGATGACCGCCAGCCCGGCCGAAGCGGATTTTCTCACTTGGCTCTTCCCGAACCCTATCTTCGACAGACTCCGTGGATGGCCGTCACAGCGTTTCTGAACCGATCTCCGATCCCCAACTAACGAATCTTTCGACGCCGTCGTTGCCAGCTGAAGAACACCCCGCCGCTGAGTACGAGCCATAGAGTCGTGGGCTCCGGAACTGACTCCGAGACCGAGAAATCCCCGGCGGCAAAAACCTGGCCGATTGTTGTTGTCGCAGAGGCGTCGATGGGAAAAGAGGGGCCAGAATTGCTAACGAAGTAGAAATTCACGACCGGAGAGCTAAACTGAACCACACTCCAGCCATCGTTGCACGCTGGCGTCGTGAGAAAGGCGAAAGCGTCCGCCGCCGCTGGACCAGCCGTGTCGCAGGGTCCCGTGATGGTCGCCGAGTTCGCCGATGCCGTGAGGTCAAACGTGAACCCATTCCACAGCACGAAGAAGTTCGAAAATACGGGAACAGCCGCGTCGTAAAGGAACGTTCCCGAGGTGGGAGGTAGTCCAGTTCCTCCGGTGAAACTGATGTCATAAAGTACAGGCGCCGCAGGGGTGAACCCAGCCGCACTCACCAGACCCAGCAAAACAATAAGAGTTCTCAACGTTTTCCCAAATTCTGAACTCTGTGCTTGCAAGCACGAGTCCCCCGAGTTTTATCTAGACGGGGGCCAGCCTATCACTCGTCGCGAGCCAGGGCAATCGGGAACCGGTCATAATCGAAGGACTAGTTCGCGCCGTGCGACTTCCGGCCGTCAGCCCATGCGAATCCACCAAACAAAGCTCACCCTATCGGCAACCGACCTAGCCAATCACCTCTCCTGTTCGCACCTCACCTCGCTCAGCCTTGGCGCCGCCCGCGGCGAGATCGCCGAACCCGCCTGGGAAGCCCCCCATCTCGTCGTGCTGCGCCAGCGCGGCTTAGATCACGAGAAGGCCTATCTCGACTCGCTTCGTGCGCAGGGGCTCGCGATCGTTGACCTCAGCGAAGAGTTCGAAGCCCGGGCCGCCGCCAGCACCCTTGCCGCAATGCGGCAAGGCGTCGATGTCATCTACCAGGGTTGCCTTCGGCAAGGTTCTTGGGGTGGCCGCCCCGACCTCTTGCGCCGCGTCGAGCGGCCCAGTGGCCTGGGGTCCTGGTCCTACGAAGTCATCGACTGTAAGTTGGCCTCCGAAACGAAAGCCGAAACGATCCTGCAGCTGTGCCTCTACGGTGAGTTACTCGGCGATCTGCAAGGTGCCGAACCTGAGCAATTTCACGTCATCCGTCCGGAAACTCAGTTTGTTCCCGAAAGTTATCGCACCGCGGCCTTCTCCGCTTACTACCGCGCCGTCAAGCGTTCGCTCGAAGCCGCCGTGCAGGGTCTCGCTCCAGCCACATATCCTGAACCGGTCAACCATTGTGAGCTGTGCCGCTGGTGGAAGCGGTGCGACACGCAACGCCGCCGCGATGACCATCTATCTCTGGTCGCCGGCGTAACCAAATCGCACCGCAAGGAGTTACTCCAGCAGAACGTTGAAACGCTGGCCACTCTCGCAGCTGTCCCCTTGCCCATCCCGTTTCGCCCGGCGCGTGGCGCAAGGGAGAGTTACACCCGGATCCGTGAACAGGCCCGTGTCCAACTCGACGCGCGCCTGAGTGGTGAGCGGCGCTTCGAGTTACTTGCCGTCGAGGCGGCCAAAGGCCTTGCGCGCCTCCCGGAGCCCTCTCCCGGTGACCTCTTCCTCGACTTCGAAGGCGACCCCTTTGTCGAAGACGGCGGCCGCGAGTATCTCTTCGGCGTCCTCACCGCGGACGGTACTTATCACGGCCGCTGGGCCCTCGATCGCCAGTCCGAGCGCGCCGCCTTCGAATGGCTCATTGACCTCGCGCACCAGCGTCTGGTTCAGCATCCCGGCCTGCATATCTACCACTTCGGCGGCTACGAAACCGGCGCCGTCAAGCGCCTGATGCGGCGCTACGCCACCCGCGAAACGCAGGTGGACGAACTCCTGCGCGGCGAGATCTTCGTGGACCTCCACAGCCTCACCCGCCAAAGCCTGCGCGCCAGCGTCGAACACTATTCGCTCAAAGCCCTCGAGCAGTTCTGCGGTTTCTCACGCGCCATGCCGCTCGCTGACGCCAATCCGGCCCGCCACTTGATTGAGCACCAGTTGGAACTCGGCCCCGCTCATCAGCCGCTCGACGCCGAGGCCGTGGAAATCGTGGAACGCTACAACGAAGACGATTGCCGCGCCACGGAACGTTTGCGCCAATGGCTGGAAGAACTCCGCGCCATGGCCATCGCCCAGGGCGCGCAGATCGCTCGGCCCGTCGCTCCGCCCCTCCCCGCGACTCCCGAGGCCACTGAGTTGCAAGCCCATGTGGCGGCCGTCTTCAGCGCCCTCACGTCCGATCTGCCCGAAGAGCCGGCCCAGCGTACCCCAGGCCAAGCGGCCCAGTGGCTCCTCGCCCATGCGCTCGATTGGCATCGGCGCGAGGAGAAAGTGAAGTGGTGGGAATTCTTCCGCCTGCGCGACCTCGCCGAAGAAGACCTGTTCGATGAGAAAGCCGCCATCGGCGGTCTCGAACACCGCCAGCGCCTGCCCAAGCAGACGCCGCGCGAGCGCTCCCCCATTGACCGGTACGCTTACCCATCGCAGGAGTGCTCTATCAAGCCAGGGGACGATCTCTACACGCCGGACGCCACCAAGTTCGGTCAAGTCATCGCCGCCGATCCCGTTGCCCGGACGGTCGACATCAAGAAACCGGCCGCGCTCGATGCCGTTCATCCCAACTCGGTCTTCTCCCACAAGCGGTTCGATACCAAGGCGCTGTCCTCCGCCGTGCTGCGCCTCGCCGAATGGATCGTGGTCCATGGCATGGATAGCCCCGCCAGCGAATTCCGGGCCGCGCGCGACCTCCTCCTGCGCCTTCCGCCCAGGCTCTCCGCGGGACAAACCCTCCAGAGCGCAGTTCCTGAAACGACGGTCGAACAGGCCGTCCGGATCGGCCTCTCGCTCGATCGCACCACTTTCCCCATCCAGGGCCCGCCCGGCGCCGGCAAAACCTATACCGGCGCGCGCATCATTGCGGAACTTGTCGCCCAAGGCAAACGAGTCGGCGTCACCGCCGTTAGCCACAAGGTGATTCGGAACTTACTCGATGGCGTCATCGAGACCGGCGCGTCCGGTCTGCGCTGCGCGCATCGCTGCGAAGGCGACGAGGAGGACGAGACCGGCATCCGTGCAATTTCCTCCAATTCTGAGGCCTGCGACTTACTTGTCTCCGGCGAAGTCAATGTCCTCGGCGGCACGCCCTGGCTGTGGGCCCGCCCGGAGTTTGTGGAAGCCGTCGACGTGCTGGTGGTGGACGAAGCCGGCCAGATGTCGCTCGCCAATGTACTCGCCTGCGCCGCCGCCGGCAAGAGCCTGGTGCTTCTGGGCGATCCGCAGCAGTTGGAGCAGCCCCAGCAGGGTAGCCATCCCGAAGGCTCCGACATTTCGGCCCTCGCGCATCTGTTGGGCGACGCCCGCACCCTTCATCCCTCGCGCGGCCTCTTCCTTGGCGAAACCTGGCGGTTGCACCCCACCCTCTGCCGTTTCACCTCGGAACTCTTCTACGAAAACCGCCTGCAATCCCACGCCAACCTTGCGGGCCAGGCCCTCGAAGCTTCGGCAGGCTTCTCGGGTTCCGGGCTTTGGTTCCTACCGCTTCATCACGAAGGCAACCAAAGCAATTCGCCGGAAGAAGTGGATGCCGTTTCCCGCCTCGTCGACACTCTGCAACTCGGGCACTGGATCAACGCCGCCGGCGAGACGCTTCCGGTCACATCGGAGGACATCCTGATCGTCGCCCCTTACAACGATCAGGTCAATCTGCTGCAGCAACGGCTACCCCAGGCCCGCGTCGGCACTGTCGACAAGTTCCAGGGCCAGCAAGCCGCCGTCGTCATTTACTCACTCGCGACGTCTTCGCCCGAGGACGCGCCCCGGGGCATGGAATTCCTGTACAACCTGAATCGCTTCAATGTGGCCACCTCGCGCGCCCGCTGTGCCTGCATCGTTGTCGGTAGCCCCCGGTTGTTGTCCCCCGAGTGCCGCACCCCGCGGCAGATGGAACTGGCGAATGCTCTTTGCCGCTATGTCGAACTCAGCACCCAGATTGCTGAACCCGCCGCGCGACCGGCCTAAAGTCGAGCGAACCGATGCGGATCGCCATTCACGGCTTGAATCACCAATTGTTCCGGCTCCGCTGTGATCCGGCGGCTGGGCAATCCCGGCAGGGTCAACGTCCACCCGTCGCCGGTTACCAGGTACTGCCCAGCGACGCTCTTCAGGAAAACGGCCATCACCGCCCGGCGGTTGGCGTGGAACTGCAAGCTCACCGGCGCCCGCCGGCCCGCCATCTCGCGGCGGCCTTTCCATTCGCCCAACAGCGGTTGCGTTGCCTCGGTCACCTTGCCTTGGCGCGTGAAGTCCTCCACCTGACCTTGGCCAAAGTTCAATTGCATCCTGCCGTCCGCGTGCCAACCGACCCCCACCGCCTGCCCACCCAGCGTCAACTGATTGCCCGCCAACTGGTACTCCATGTCCACTAGCGCGACTGAGCTGTAAGTGGCCCGTCCGTTCGAACGGAACTCGTAGACCGCCCCGATGCCCCCGCGAGTTGTCGTCACTGACCGCCAACGCCCGGCCAGTGGCGATGCGCCGCTCAGCGAAGCCGGAAATGCCAGAAGCAAACAACTGCGGCGATCCATGGCAGGGTATCGGTGCTCCCGGCGGTCAGCTTTAGTCCAAAATGCCATCTGTTTGGGATATGTTTCTGGCGCTATCATACGGTCATGGCCGCGAGCACCACTCTCATTCCGGTCGACGAATATCTTCAGGCGAACTACAAGCCTGCGTGCGAGTATCGGGAAGGCATTCTGACCCAGAAACCCATGCCCACCCGCAAACACGCCCGGCTTCAGGGACTGCTCTTTAAGTTGATTGATGACGGCTTCCCCGGATTCGAAGCCGCCACTGAACTAACGGTGCGTCTCAACGAGCACCGCTATCTCGTGCCCGACGTGGCTGTCGAACTTGCCGACCGAACTCAGGATCCCTACCCCACTGAAGCCATCCACCTCTGCGTCGAAATCCTTTCCCCCAACGACCGCCTCAGCGAAGTGATCGCCAAAGGCGAGGAGTATCACGCCTGGGGCGTCCCCACCGTCTGGATTATTGACCCTGACCAGCGCACAGCCTGGCAGTTCACCCGCAACCACGGTCTCCACGAAATCCCCGCCGGCGGCACCCTCACCGCCGCTCCCATCGCTATTCCCGTTGACGCTCTCTTTGGGTGATCATTTCCGGTCACAGCGTCCTGCCGATTCTCTCCCGCAATGAGTCCCCGGTTCGTTTCGTTACCGCGCTCCAGGAACTCTGATAGACTCGCGCAATGCAGCCGCATCCCGGTTCTTCCATGCGCGGCACTCCTCCCGGCGGTCCGCCAGTCGCGGTCGCCTTCGCCGAACCCGATGACCTCTCCTGGCTGCAACGCCTGTTGCTCCAGTTCCGCGCCCGGTTCCGGCGCCTGGTCCGCTAGCGCCCCAAGTTCCACATAATCAAGCACTCCCCGGTTCGTTTCGTTGCCCGGCTCCGTCCGGGCCGCCGCCTTCGCCGGATAGAATAGTTCACGAAAGCGAGCCCCCTATTGCTGACGCTCGCCCTGGGCTCCCATCGGGGAGAACAGGCCGGGCTGGTCTCGCTGGCGTCGAAGATTGCCTCCATCAAATAAGGATAAGCGCTCGTCCTGAACGCCGCCCTACGGGCCTGGTTGCTTAGAAACTTCGCTGGTCCTTCTCTATAATCAACAACATGCACACAATCTGCTGAACGGTCGCGGTAAGGTACCTCAGGCGTGCCGGGCAGGATTCGCGAGGCAACGCGTCTCAAGACGAGCGGCGAGTCCAGCGTACATTTCGCATCGTTCCTATCTACGAATCAAGATATGTTGATATTATGTAGTACTAGTAAACCGCGCAACTCGCCAAGCGTTGCAAAACTTGCCCCATCGCAGACTGCGAACGGGATCCAACTGAACACTATTGAGACCGCCAAGAGGGCCCGATAGTACCGATGGGGAGTCGGTTAGTCGATCAGGAGAACATGAGCACACCACAGCATCCGCTTCAAAAGGTGATGGAAAATCGAATCGCGATCATCGATGGTGCGATGGGGACGACGATCCGCGAGTACGGAATGACGGAGGCGCAGATTCGTTCGGAGCGCTTCAAAAACTCGACGAAGGACCTGTTGAACAACGGTGACCTGTTCTCGCTCACCCAGCCGCAGATGATCTGCGACATTCACCGGCGGTTCCTGGAAGCCGGGGCCGACATCATCGAGACGAACACTTTCGGGGCCACGAGCATTACCCAGAGCGAGTTCTTCGTGGATGATCCGCGCGAGCACGGTGGCCGCAAGGATCCTGACTTCTACCAGAAGATCATTGAGGACAAGTTCCTGAGCGGACTGGCCTGGGAGATCAACGAACAGTCCGCCCGGCAGTGCCGCGAGTGGGCCGACAAAGTCGGAAATGCGACCGGGCGTCAACGTTTTGTGGCGGGTGCGATCGGGCCGCTGACGGTGTCCCTTTCGAACTCTCCCGATGCCGACGACTCCGGCTTCCGCGTCGTCACCTTCGATCAGGTGAAGGCCGCCTACATCGAACAGGTCCGCGCGCTGATGGCCGGCGGTTCCGATCTTCTGCTGGTGGAGACGATCTTTGACTCGCTGAATGCCAAAGCGGCGCTCGTCGCCATCCGCGAAGTCTTCGATCAGGACGGCAAGGAACTGCCGGTGATGATCTCGGCGGCGGTGGGCCGCGGCGGCGAGACCATGATTTCGGCGCAGACGATCGAGGCGTACTGGAATGCCATGCAGCACATCAAGCCGTTATCGATCGGGCTGAATTGTTCGCTCGGTCCGGACCTGATGTATCCGTTTCTCTCTGAACTTGCGGCGAAATCCAATGTGGCGGTCTCGTGCTATCCGAATGCCGGATTGCCGAACCCCCTCGCGGCCACCGGCTTCGATCTGCAACCGGCCGACATGGGCCGCTATCTCAGGGAGTTTGCTGATGGAGGGCTCATCAACATCGCCGGAGGCTGCTGCGGCAACACGCCGGAGCACATCGCGGCCATTGCCAAGGCTCTCGAAGGACGGCATCCCAGGGAGATCAAGAAGACCACCGCCGTCAGCGTGAGCATGGCTCAGCCAGCCGCGCCGGTACCCAATCCGCTGCGTCTGTCCGGCTCACAGCCGTTCACCCAGCAGCAGGGCGTCTACATTATGCTCGGCGAGCGGACCAACGTCGCCGGCTCTCCCAAGTTCGCCAAGCTGATTAAAGAGGGCAAGTACGAAGAAGCCGTCAGCGTGGCCCGGCAGCAGGTGGAGAATGGCGCCAACGTCATCGACATCTGCATGGATGAGGGCATGATCGATGGCGTCGCCGCCATGACTCGCTATTTGCAGTTGCTGGCCAGCGAGCCCGAAGTGGCCAAGGTCCCGTTCATGGTGGACTCCTCCAAATGGGAAGTGATCGAAGCCGGCCTCAAATGCCTGCAAGGCAAAGGCATCGTCAATTCGATCTCGTTGAAGGAAGGCGAAGAGAAGTTCCGGCAGAACGCGGCCACCGTGCTGAAGTACGGCGCCGCCGTCGTCGTGATGGCCTTCGACGAACAGGGCCAGGCCGCCACTTACGAGGACAAAATCCGCATCTGTGAGCGCGCCTACCGGATCCTGGTGGACGAACTCAACTTCCCTCCGGAAGACATCATCTTCGACCCCAATATTCTCACCGTCGCCACCGGCATGGAGGAGCACAACAACTACGCGCTCGACTTCATCAACGCCACCCGCTGGATCAAAGCCAACCTGCCGCACGCCAAGGTGAGCGGCGGCGTCTCTAACATCTCTTTCAGCTTCCGCGG
>JALHNI010000059.1 GCA_022843605.1 Bryobacter sp. | reverse complement strand
GTCACGGGCGATGGCCAGATCGTAGTGAGCCTGAATGCCGGTGGCGCCAACGGGCTCAGTGTTCAGCGCCGTGGCGAAGACTACCGTCTGCTCGCGATCAGCAATGTGCCCACCGAAGACGGCGATCTGATCATTACTTTCGAGTCCGTCGACGTGCGCGACGACGGTCGCATTTACTTCACCGGCTTCACCGCCGAGGACCGCTGGGTAGCTTATGTCGCTGAACCAATTCAGTAGCTTGTTCTTTGTCCACTTCCTCATCGTGGCCAGCGCCTTGGCACAGCCGGCGGCACGCTTGGAGATCAAGGCGCCGCGGCTCACCGTGCTGGTGGCGCGCACTTTGGCGGTTACGGTGACCCCCTATGCTGAGTCCGGTGCGGTAGTCACGGCCAATCCCGAGTTCAGCCTGCAGCCCGCCGGCCTCGCCTCGGTAACCGGCGACGGCATCCTGCGCGGCTTGGCGCCAGGGATCGTCACCCTTACGGCGCGCGACTCGTCCACGGGCGCCAGCGGGCAACTCCGCGTCGAAGTGCGCCCGTTGCGCATTGAGTTGGAGCCAAGCCAGCTCGAAGTACGGATGGGGGAGACGGCGCGTGTCTCGGCGCTCGCCATTGACGCTGATGGTCGCGTCATCCCTAACCAGAGTTTTCGGTTCGCCACGGGTCTATCCACCGTAGCGACGATTTCCAACGCGGGTGCGGTGTTGCCCGTGGCCGAAGGAGTCACGTCCATCGTGGCCTCCATTAACGGGACGTCGATGGCCGGCACGGGAACCGTCCGCGTCCTTCGCAAAAGTGACTTCCGCTTGACTCGGTTGCAGGATAGCCGGATCAGCGCGCCCTCGGCAATTCAGGCCGTCCATGAAGTCACGGGGGCCGGGACTCGCGTGGCCTATCTGGCAACGCTGGCCAATGGCGGCCAAGCCGCGGTGATGGAGGAAGGCGGACGCCGCCGCGTGCTGGTGACGGCCGGACAGTATCTGCCGGCCATATCCCGGCTGGTGCTGCGGATGTCGAACATCTCCATCAACGCGCGCGGCGATGCGGCCGTGTTCATTGAGCACGCCTCCGATCCGTGGTGCGTCAATTCCATCGTCATTGTGCGTGCGTCCGGCAGCATTGAGGAGCCGACGGCCGCCTGCGGACTCTCGAACCTGCATCCGCATGGCCTGGCCGAGAATGGCGATCTTACCTATCAGGTGAACTCCGCCGCGCAAGGCATCATTCGCGTCTATGCGGCTAACGGCACCACGCGCACCATCCTCTCCATGGCGGAGCCTCCCGCGGAGATGGCCCAGGTGGCGGGGATCTATCACAACGGCACCAGCCCGTCGCGCTTCGGCCATGTACTGGTCTTTGCCACGAACAGCACCGGCGGCGAAGCTTGGCACTACAACGGCCAGCGCTGGCAGCGCGTCGTCCGCGTAAGCGATACGGTGGATGGCTCAACGATCCAGTTCATCAATCAGCGCGCCTTCAGCAGTGCCGATGGCCGCTTCTATTCCCGTTTCGGGGAAAACGGAATTCTCCAGATGGCGCCCGGTCAGACGCGGGTGCTCACCAAGAACCAGACTCCCTATGCAAATGGTCTGCGGCAGTCCTGGAGCCACAACGTGGTCGATGTGCTCGCCGACAAGGTGTTGATCAACACCAACCTGGTGAAGGACGACAAGGACCTCACCTACCTGGCCGTCATCAGTGGAGACCGCGCCACGACGCTGGCGGAAACCAATTGGATCATCGAAGGCGGCGGCTTTCTGGCTGATGGGCGCGTCGCCGCCGTAGTGATTGAGGACAACGAACTCCGTCCACGCCTGCTGGACGGTTCTTCCGCCACACCGCTTTTTCCACCCGGAACGACAGTCGATGCGCCGGCGCTGGCCGATTGGGTCTACCCGGTCCGCGGTGGCTCCAGCCGAGCCCTGGTCATGCGCGGCGCGGGTGAGTCGCTTGTCGAGGTGGGGTCAGGGCCGAATCGGGTGCTGATCGCCTCGGGCGCGCGACTGCCGGGTACCGCCATACCACTTATCGGCTTGAGCGCGGTGGCGTCCTCGTCGAACGGAACGGTCGCGTTCGTGGGCTCCTTCCCGGCTGGCCATGGAATCTACCTATGGCGCAACGCCGAACTGTCGATGTTGATCGATACCGTCGGTGCGGTGAAGGGTCCGGGAGGCGCCGCGCTGGGTTATCTGGCCACGTGGCGCAATCGACTCCTGGCCGTGAACAATCGCGGCGAGGCGGTGTTCTGGGGCAATAGCGGAGGCATCGACCGGCTGCTGGTGATCGCACCCGGCGAAGCTCAGGCTCGTGCGATTGCCACGCTGAATTCGCCGCTGGTGGGCGGATTGCTGAGCCAGATTACTCAGGTCGCCATCGACGACGAAGGGCGTGTCTCGTTTCTCGGGACTCTCAGCGGCCGGCAGTCGCTTTTCTTCTGGGATAAGGCGCGCGTGGAGTTGATTGCACAGCCCGCGGCCTCCGCCGGCAACAAGCCCGCGCTCACGGAGTTCTTTTCGCTCGCGACCAGCGGCCGCGAGCACTACGCATTGTTCAACTACAGTTGGGAGCACTTCGAAGTGCGCTCCTACGATGGCGCGCGCTGGGCGGAGGTGACCTCTACTGCGGACGCTCGTGCGGGCAATCTGGCTTTGCGCCGGAGCTACGGGCCGTCGCAACTTTCGCGGACCTGTTACTTCGGCTCGCCGAACGAAGGGACCGTCGGCGCCTTCTGTGCCCAGCCCAATGGCAAGGTCGCGGTGCTCGGCCGTCTGGGCGATCGCCTGCCGGGCGGCGGTACGATGCTCGCGCCCATTGGGCTCACCGTCGCCGAGAACGGGGAGATCTATCTGGCCGCACAAGTTTACGAGAACGGGCGCGAATTCGTGGCTCTTTATCTCGCATCGCCGCTATAAACTGAAAAGGTTTCTCCGGCCTGTCACAGAATCACCCGTGATTGCGCTTATCCAAACGGGGAGAGTTTGCACCCAATGCGTACCCAGACTGCCCGATTGCTGATTCGTTCGAATCAACCGACTCCTGCCCAGGCGAAGTTTGCCGCGGCGGGGAATACTTTCCGCCTCGACGCCTCTCCCTCCGGTGGGCCCTGGAATGCCTTCGAAGCCAACGGACAAGCCACGGTGGCCGAACTGTGGGATGCCGCCTATGATCTCGCCGAGCGCGCTCAGGCGCCGGTGGAACCGGACGTCGAGAACTTGTGGGTGCTTCCCACATCCAAGCGCCAACGTGGCTTGTTTGCTGGTGGCCCCGAAGACGATCGCGGCATCGTCAACCTGCAATCGCCGGAGTTTCCTCAAGGGCCCGGCTTCGCCTGGCACCTGCGTCCCGAATACTCACAACTTCAGAAAGCTCGCGAAGCGATCACGAATCCACAGACCGTCCGGGGGGCGATCTTCGATGTCGGCTACGACTTCAACCATCGCTCAGCTCCCCAACATTTGCGCACCGACCTGCAGCGCAACTTCACCGGCGATGGCGACCCCACAGCGGCTGACCCCGACCGCGGCGGCATCCTGCAGAATCCCGGCCACGGCACCGCCACCCTGGCGCTGTTGGCGGGCCGTGAGTTGCAGGGCATGAAGGCGCCCACTCCGTCCGGATTTGCCCTCGGTGGCGCTCCCGGCATTGAAGTGATTCCAATTCGCATCGCCACCTCCGTGCTTCTGCTGCGCACCAGCGCCTTCGCCGAAGCCCTTCGCTATCTGATTAGTCTGCAAGGCCACGCAAGCACTGCCGTCGACGTGCTCTCCATGAGTATGGGCGGCGTGGCTTCAGGCGCCTGGGCCGACGCGGTGAACGAAGCTTACGACAAGGGCATCCTGATGGTCACCGCCGCCGGGAACAACTACGGCGCGCCCAAGAGCATCGTCTTCCCCGCGCGCTTCAACCGGGTGCTGGCCGCCTGCGGCATCATGGCCGACTTCACTCCGTACGACCTACCGCTTGGCAAGATGTCAGGCAATTACGGCCCCGACGGCAAAATGGACACGGCCATCGCCGCCTTCACCCCGAACATGCCCTGGGCCGAAATCGGCTCCGCCAACATCGTCGACTGGGATGGCGAAGGCACCTCCTCGGCCACGCCGCAGGTTGCGGCCGCCGCGGCGCTCTGGCTGCAGAAACACAAAGCCTCGGTCGCCGGTTGGGACCCCTGGCAGCGTGTGGAGATGGTACGTACGGCACTCTTTGAGAAAGCCGATCGCAGCCGTCCTGGTTCGCGCAAACACTTTGGACAGGGCGTGTTGCGGGCCTTCGATTCGTTGAGCGTGAAGGCCACCGCCGCCGCTCGCGCCAAGCTCGTACAGCAGCCGAAGGACTCGGCGGCCTTCGCCTTCTTCCGCGCCTTGCGCGGACTCGTCTTCCAAGCTGCTCCCGCCAACCCGCTCGAATCCGCTTTCGACCTCGAACTTACCCAGCTCATGCACCGCGACCCGAATTTCGAGGCTGCGTTGCCGGATCCAGCGAACCTGACGGACCCGAAGCAGCTTGAGCAACTGCTGGACGCCGCCATCGAATCGCCGCACGCTTCCAACCGCCTCAAGGAGGCGCTGCGGGCTAGCCATCAACGCCCGGGGACCGCGCCGCGGAAGCGTTTGGCCCAAGGCGGCAAGCGCGAGTTTCACCCGAATACGCCCACCGAACGGCGTCTGCGTGTCTTCGCCTTCGATCCTGCTGCCAGCCAATCTTTGGCTAGCGCTGCCATTGCCATCACCACCGTTGCAATCCCATGGGAGGATTTGCAGCCTGGCCCGCGCGGCGAGTACATCGAAGTGATTGATCACGACCCCTCCTGTCGATGCTTCTATGCGCCCGTTGATCTCGAAGACCGGTTGCTGCTCAGCACCGATGGACTGACCCCCCTCGAACGCGACCCCAAGTTCCATCAGCAGATGGTCTACGCCGTCGCCATGCGCACCATTCGCACCTTTGAACGCGCGCTTGGCCGCCGCGCGCTGTGGTCCCCGGTGATGGAGGGGCGGCGCGAAGCGCAATACGTTGGCCAACTGCGCATCTATCCTCACGCTCTGCGCGCGCGCAATGCGTACTACAACCCACTCAAGAAGGCGCTGCTCTTTGGGTACTTCCCGGCCCGGCCGTTAAGTCCTGGCACCATGAATCCCGGTGGCATCGTCTTCACCTGCCTCTCGCACGATGTCGTCGCGCATGAGATGTCTCACGCTTTGCTCGACGGCATGGCTAGCGGACTCGCCTCGCCCACTAACGGGGACATGCTGGCCTTCCACGAAGCCTTCGCCGACCTCGTCGCCCTCTTCCAGCATTTCGCGTTGCCCCACATACTGAATCACCAGTTAGCCCGCACCCGAGGCAGCCTGCGCGTCAAGAGCTACCTGGTAGAACTCGCCCAGCAGTTTGGCGAAGGCAGCGGACTGCATGGCGCCCTTCGCAGTTACCTCGGCATCGAGCCCGACCCCAACGCGATCGACGCCGCTACGGAACCCCATACCCGAGGCGCGATTCTGGTGGCCGCGATCTTCGATGCCTTCGTCACCATCTATGAGCATCGCGTCGCGGATCTGCGCCGCATCGCCTCCGAGGGCACCGGCATCCTGCGCGAAGGCGAACTCCACCCGGACCTCGTCAATCGCCTCGCCGCCGAGGCCAGCAAGACCGCGTCCCAGGTGCTGCGCATGTGCATCCGCGCCATCGACTACTGCCCGCCCGTTGACCTCACCTTTGGTGACTATTTGCGCGCTCTCATCACGGCCGACATGGATCTCTATCCCGACGATGCCTACTTCTACCGGCCCGCGCTGATCGACGCCTTTCGCAAACGCGGCATCTATCCCCGGGATGTGCGCACCATGTCTCCAGACTCCCTATCTTGGCACCCTCCCGACGAAACGACCATCGAGATCTTCAGCAGCACCGAAGCGGGTGTGAAGCTGCGGTTTCGACTGCGCCTGTTGGGCGACCTGGTGCGCCGCGTGTCTCGCGCCGACGAAGTCGAGTGGCCCCTGCCTGATCGCAAGATCCTCGACGAGTTCCAGCCCTCCCGTTTCTCGCGCCAGGCCCCGCCAGGGTCCTCGCCACGTCTCGGCGGACCGTTGCCTGCCCGCCAAGCCGTCTATCACCTCCTCCGCCAGGAGCGCGCCCAAGTGCATGACCTCCTCGAAGAGGCGCTCAAACAGATGCCCGAAGCCAACCGTGAAAAACTTTTGCGGGAACTGGGCGTCTTCGATGCCGACTCCGGCCAGGCTCGCTTCGAGGTGTATGCCCTGAACTTCGCTGAACGCGAGGATGCCTCCGGCACCGTGCATCGCGACGTCATCGTTTCGCTCAGGCACGAACGCGATGGCCGCGTGGGAGGTTGCACCATCATCACGAATTGCGATACCGGCGAGATCCGGTTCCTGGTCCGCAAGAGTTGGGGCAGCCGTTCGCGTCAGGCCTGGGCAGACTCCGGCAAGAGCTGGGGCTCCACTTACCTGGGCCATACGCCCTTCGCCGGACCCGGCTCACGCTTCGCCGTGGTGCACGATCATTCTGATGAACTGAGTGAGGACGAAGGCTATGCGTAACGCCACGAAGAAAGCCGCCAAGAAGGCCCCAATTGCGAAAGCACTCGCGAAGAGAGCACCCGCCAAGAAAGCACCAACCCCGGCGAAGGTCCGCATCCGCATGTATCGCCCCGGCCTGGGCGACTGCTTCCTGCTCACCTTCCCGCACGACGGCCGCGAGCATCACGTGCTCATCGACTGCGGCGTCTTCATCGGGACCGCCGGCCAGAAGGATCGACTCACCCGCATCGCCGCCCACATCCGCCAAACCACTGGCGACCAACTTCAGGCCCTCGTCGCCACCCACGAGCACTGGGACCACGTGGCCGGCTTCTTCTTCGCCAAGGATGAGTTCGCCAAGCTGAAGACCAACGAGGTCTGGGCCGCCTGGACCGAAGATCCCAGCCAGACCATCGCCATCGAAAAGAAGCAGCAGCAGCACGCCATGGCCGAAGCCCTCAACTTGGCCGTCACCCGCCTGATGGTCTCCGAGTCGCTCTATGACCGTGAGTGCGGCGTCGCCGCCACCCGCGTGATGGGGTTCTCCAAGCAAAGCGACGCCGGCATGACGTTTGTCACGGACCTGCGCAAGCCCTCTGACCCGTTCCTCAAACCCGGCGACGTCTTTGAGCGCGACTGGTTGCCCGGCGGTCTGCGCATCTATGTCCTCGCGCCCCCCATGGATCGAGCCGCGCTCCGGCAGGAGCGTACGCCGCACGCGGAAGGCTTTAAGGACGGCAAGAAGCTCAAAGATGGCACCTCCTTCGCCTGGGCCGCCGCCGTCATGGGCGCGGCCGGGGGCAGTGAAGTACCGGAGATCGCGGAGTGCCTGCGGCCCTTCGACGTGTCACTTGCTTGGCCGGAAAGCGAGTTTGGGCGCCGCCAGGAGTTCGGCGACCTGGGCCGCCGCTATCTCGAAGACGCCGCCCGCAGGATCGACGATGACTGGCTGCAGTCGGCGGCCTTACTAGCCCTCCAACTCGACAACTCCATCAACAACACCAGCCTTGTGCTGGCCTTTGAGTTCATCGCCAGCGGCAAGGTCCTCCTCTTTGTCGGCGACTCCGAACTCGAAAGCTGGAAAAGTTGGCAGAACCTGGTCTTTACGCTGCCGGACAAATCCAAGGTGGCGGCCCAGGACCTTCTGGCGCGCACCGTCTTCTACAAAGTCGGCCACCATGGCAGCGGCAACGCGACTCTGCGCGCGGGCCTCGAAGCCATGACCAGTCCGGATCTCGTCGCCGCCGTCCCCACCGACTCGGCCTTCGCCCGGCACAAACAAGGCTGGGACATGCCTGCGGCGAAACTCGGCCCCGCCCTTCAGGAACGAGCCCGGGGCCGGGTCATCTACGCCGACCCGGGGCAGAATCCGATTCGCGCAGAGAACCCCGCCAACCTCGGCCAGCCATCCTGGAACCGTTTCCTCGAAGACGTCGACACCTCAAACGAACTCTACGTCGACTATCGCCTTCCGCTCTAAGCCCCCGCTGCCGCCCGCCAAAGCGTTCCAGCCTCCCGAGCCGCGGCTTCGGCGCGCAATGGCTCCCCCAGATCGCTCCACGCGATGCCGGTCAAGGGCATCACCAGCAATCGCCCAACGGCCCGAGCCAGTACGTCATGCGAAAAATTCAACTCCTCCAGCGGCCGATAGAGCTCAGCATTGATTTTCGTTTCGGCGCCGATCGAGAACCGCACACCGTTCAGAAGCTTCGCCAGACCCGGTAATGCCGTCTCCATCATCCCGAGAAAAGCGCTCACCTTGCCGGCCATCACGAAGGTGTTCCATAGCGATCCCTGCCGCCAAAGCTCTTTTGCCCGCTCCAAGCTGGGTTTCTCCACGAATCCCTTCACCGCGCATGTGTTGGTCACTTCGTCCGGCACGGCGGTTTCAATCCAGCCGTATTGCACTTCGGGTGAACTCGCCGGCGCCCCCAGCAGCACCACCTGGGCCGGATGCTTCTCCGCCATCGCCAGGGCGAGATCCAGAATGCGCGTGAAGGCGGCATCGTCGGAGTAGTAGTGATCGCAAGGCAGAATGGCTACCGTCGCGCCGGGGTCCATCGCCTGGATGCCAAGCAGCGCGTGCGCGATTGGTGGGGCGGTGCCTTTGTTCTCAGGCTGCACCAGCCGCTGACAGGGTTCTATGCCTTGCTCCGCTTCGAAGAACTCCCGGTGCGGCTCGGATAGGGAGAACAGAACGCGGCACCCCGCAATGTCCGGCGGCAAGCGACGCCGCGTGGCTTCGATCAGGGTCTCCTGGCCCAATAGGCGGCAGAACTGCTTGGGCCGCTCATCGCCGCAGAGCTTTCGCGTGAGCGGCTTTAGCCGAGAGCCTTCGCCGCCCGCCAGGATCAGGGCCCAACGTTGTCCCGTTACCGGAGTAGTCATTGTCCGCCGATATCCTTATCCCTAGCGTGTTCCCGCGCGGAGCTGAGCGCTTTCGCGCACCTTAACGACTGTTTCCCGGGCGATCTGCCCGCATCTTCAGAAATGCGCTGCACTTGAACGGCCACTCCAACTGGCAGCTCAAGTGCTCATAAAACCGGCGTAGTGTCGCTGAATTCCATACTCGCTGCCTGCCTTCTGCTCCTGCCCGTGGGCGGAGCGGATCTGGTCGATGGCTCGTTCCTTGTTCCACGCTTCGCCGCTGAAGTCGAACCCCGGCTCCAGCTCCCTGAGGACGAACAAAACTTCTACGGCCGTCTTCTCACGGAAAACCTCGCCGCCGCGGGCGTCACGATTTCGGAGCCTCAGTACATTCTTCTGGCCGATCGCAGCGAATCTATCCAGGCCGTGATGCTCTTTTGGATCTCCGAGACCGGCGCTGTTCACTTTGTAGGAGCTGCGCCCGCAACCACCGGGAAACCCGGCCAGTTTGAATACTTCACTACGCCTACCGGCGTCTTCGACCACACCACCGCCAATCAGGACTTCCGGGCTGAAGGCACTCGCAACCAGAACGGCATCCGCGGTTACGGCGTTAAGGGCATGCGCGTCTATGACTTTGGCTGGGTCGACGCGCCTCGCGGCTGGGGCGACGGCCACCTCGGCGTGATGCGTCTGCAAATTCACTCCACTGACCCTGACCTCCTTGAACCACTCCTCGGCACCGCTCGCTCCAAAGGCTGCGTCCGCATCTCCGCCTCTCTCAACACCTTCCTCGACCACTACGGTCTCCTCGACGCCGACTATGAACGCAAAATGCTGGACGGCAGAAAATTTTTCGTCATCCCGGCCACCCGCAATCCTACACCCTGGTCTGGCCGGTACCTGGTCGTCGTGGACTCCCAGCGCACCGTCCGGCCTCCGTGGTCACCGAAGCCCGGTTCGTCCCGTCCGAATACGTCAAACTAAGGGCTGATTCTCACGTGGCGCATGAAACTTCTCACGTTCTTTCTCACCTTCCTGGCCGCTGACCCGGTCACCCTCAACCAAGTCTCCGATGGCTACCGGGGCATCTGGTACTTCAACCAACCTACCGGCGACCGCTTCGTTTACAAGTACAGCGGCGGCTTCGCCACTTACCCGCAGCAACAGTCCCCCATCGCGATCTACTCCAAGGAGGCCCACAAGACTTTCTTTGTCTACGGCGGAACGCTCGGTAACACTCCCGCATCCGGCAAGCCCCAGTTGCTGCACATGGTTTCCTATTACGACCACCGCACCGGCCTCGTCCCGCGCCCCACCATCCTCCTGAACAAACACACCGACGACGCTCACGACAATCCGCTGCTTTCCATTGATGATCAGGGTCATCTCTGGGTCTTCTCGAACGCCCATGGCACTTCTCGCCCCGCCTACATCCACCGCAGCCGCAAACCCTATGACATTCGCGACTTCGAACTCGTGCGCACCACCAACTTCTCTTATGGCCATGTCTGGCGACCCCAAGGTCAAGGCTTCGTCTTCCTGTACACCTTGTACGAAGACAAGGGCCGCAGCCTTTACCGCTCCTCGAGTGCCGATGGCCGCGAGTGGCTCCCGCCGCAATTGGTGGCTCGCATCCAGTTGGGCCAGTATCAGGTGACGGCTCACTCCGGTGACCGTGTAGCCTCCGTCTTCGACATGCACCCGGATCCCGTCGGCCTCAACGCCCGCACCAACATTTACTACGTCGAGACCCGCGATCAGGGGCGCACCTGGCGGAACGTCGCCGGCCAGACTCTCGACATGCCGTTGCGCGCTGCGAAGAACCCGGCGCTCGTCCGCGACTATCAGGCGGAAGGGCTCAAGGTCTATCTCAAGGAAGTCGCCTTCGACCGTGACGGTCACCCCGTCATCCTCTATCTCACGACCAAAGGCTTTGAGCCCGGACCGGCCAATGGCCCGCGACAGTGGTACACCGCCCGCTGGACCGGCCGCGATTGGCAGATCCGCCCCGTTACCCAAAGCGACCACAACTACGATCACGGCGGCCTCTGGATTGAGCCTGATGGCGCCTGGCGTATCTTCGCCCCCACCGCTCCGGGGCCGCAACCCGACACCACCGGAGGCGACATGGTGATGTGGCTCAGCCGCGATCAGGGACAAACGTGGCGCAACGTCCGCCAACTCACCCATGCCAAGGAATGGAATCACACCTACGCCAAGAAGCCCGTCCATGCGCATCCGGACTTCTACGCCCTTTGGGCCGACGGCGACACATTGAAGCCTTCGAACTCCCGGCTCTACTTCACGAACCGCCAAGGCAGCGTCGTTTGGCAACTGCCCGAGAAGATGACCGGCGACTTCGCTAAACCCGTCCGCCTACGTTAGTCACCGATGGCCTGTCCGCCCGGGGATCGTCCACACCGCTTCCAGCTTCCCGCCCCGCAAGGCGCACATCTCGTCGTGCAGGCAGACCGTGCTGTCCGTGTAGCCGGGCACAAACTCCACCAGGTCACCCACTGCCGGCTGCCGGGATGGCGTCGACAGTTCCAGGCTGCCGTGCTCGGCTGAGAGCAATACGCCCTTCACTTCCAGCCCCAGGGGCTGCGGCAGACCGTGTTGTACGCTCATCGTCTTGAATCCGCCGTCCACCACCACGCGCGTCTCCGTCGGCCGGCTCACCACCCGCGTCAGGATCGTCAACGCGAAATCGTGGTCTAGCCCCCACTTGGCGTAGTTCAAGTCGGAAAACACGCCGCCGCCCGCCTGAACTTCGGTGATGCCTTCTGTCGGCGCCGCCATGCGAAACGTTCCGCTGCCGCTTGAGGAAACGATCTTGATCTCAATCCCTGCTTCCCGGCACGCCTCGGCGGTCGACGTCAAAGCCTTCATCGCCTCGCCGATCTTTGTCTGCTTCGTGGCATCGTCGAACGCCAGCACGTGGCCTTCCCAACCCATGAGCCCATCCAGCCGCAAGCCAGGGGCGGCGGTGATCTCTCGCGCCAATTCCACTGTCGCCTCTCCCGGCGCGATGCCGCATCGGTTCATGCCAACGTTCACCTCAATCAGCAGCCCGATCTCGACGCCTGCCGTCACTGCCGCGTCCTGCACCAGCCGGACATGCGCCAGGCTGTCCGTTGCCGCGATCACCCCCGGCGTCCGGCGCACCAATCGGGCGAGTCGAGCCAGCTTTTTCTCGCCCACCACCTGATTCGCAATGAGGATGCTATTCACGCCGGCCTCAGCCATCGCTTCGGCTTCGTACAAGGTGGCGCACGTCACGCCTAACGCGCCCGCTGCGATCGCCTTGAGCGCTAACGGCGCCGCCTTCTGGCCCTTCATGTGGGGCCGCCACCCCAAACCATTCCGGCGGACGATGTACTCCACCATCCGTTCAACATTCCGTTCATACGTGTCGAGATCAAGACACAGGGCCGGTGTCTCCAGGGCTTCCATTGGCAATCCGACTGCGTCGGCATTCGCGCTCATGCCTCATCTTAACGTCCTCGGATCGGGCTACGATCAAGATTCCTAATGTTCGAACTCATCGAAATCGACTATCCGGATTTCGGCCAAGCCGCCGAACCCCCTGTTTTCACCCTGCAGGACTATCAGCCCCGGATTACCCGCCTGCGCGAGCACATGCGCGAAGAGTCCCTCACCCATCTGATCCTCTATGCCGACCGTGAGCACTTCGCCAATCTCGCCTGGCTCACCGGCTTCGACCCGCGCTTTGAAGAGGCGCTGCTGATCCTCCGCCCCACCGGCAATCCCATCATCCTGGTGGGCAATGAGTGCGCCGCTTACCTCCCGATCAGCCCCCTGTTCGCCGCTCAACTCCTGCGCCACGAAGTCTACCAGCCGTTCTCCCTGCCGGACCAGCCTCGCGACACCAGCCGCACCATCGCTGAAATTCTGAAAACCGAAGGCATCAGCCGCGGCGCCACCGTCGGTTGCATCGGCTGGAAGACCTACTCCAGCCCCGTCGAAATCGACCTGCCCGCCTACCTCGTCGACGCCATCCGTGCTTCCGGCGCCCAGGCCCTCAACGCCACCGGCATCATGATCGATGCCGCCCGCGGGCTGCGCACCGTCGCCAGCCCGCGGGAAATCGCCTTGTTCGAATACACCAACGGGCTCGCTTCGGAGGGCATTAAGCGCGTTCTGTTCGGCCTGAAACCCGGTGAAACCGATCGCGAAGCGCTGAGCAAAGCCGGCTTCAATGGCTTTCCCCAGTCCTGCCACTGGACCGCCAAAACCGGACCCGGCCGCATCAGCCTCGCCAGTCCCCGCGGCCAGAAACTCGCGGTCGGCCAGCCCTTCTCCGCCAACATCAGCTACTGGGGCGCCAATTGCTGCCGCTCTGCCTGGCTCGCCCAAGGTCCGCAGGACTTGCCCGCTGCCGCTCGCGACTACGTCCCTAACTTCGCCGGACCCTACTTTGCCGCCATGGCCGAATGGTTTAGCCTGCTCGAAGTCGGCACTCCCGGAGGCGAGCTCCACTCCGCCATCGCCCGCCGCCTTCCCTACGATCAATACAACATCTTCCTTAATCCCGGCCACCTGATTCACTTCGATGAATGGACCAGTTCCCCCATCTACGCAGGCTCTTCGCTGCCGCTCGAAAGTGGCATGGTCATCCAGTCGGATGTCATCCCCTCGTCGCCCGTCTACGCCTCCACCCGCCTCGAAGATACCTTTGTCATCGCTGACCTCGAACTGCGTCTCGCTCTCCGCGCGCAATTTCCTGAAGTCTCCGCCCGCTGCGATCACCGCCGGGGCTTCATGATGGGCGTGTTGGGTATTGAACTGCCCGATGACGTTCTGCCGCTCTCGAATCTTTGCGGTTTGGCGCCGCCCTACTTACTGAAGCCGAACCTGGTCCTGTCGGTGTAAGTTACTTAGTGAGCTTGATCTCGAAGATCTTGGGCCACAACTTACCCGTTACAAACAGGCGGTCCTGCTTCGCATCGTAGGCGATGCCGTTCAGTACGTCGGTGCCCTGCATCTCGGCCTGGGTCAAAAGCCCCGTCAGGTCGATCCAGCCCAACACCTTGCCGGTCACGGGGGAAATTCGCGCGATCAGCTCGGTCTGCCAGACGTTGGCCAGAATCTCGCCGCGCACATATTCGAGTTCGTTCAACTGGCTCACCGGACGGCCATTGTCGGTCACCGTCAACTTGCCCGTCACCGCGAATGTCTGTGGGTCAATGAACCGGAGCTGCGCGCTGCCGTCACTCATGATGAGCCGCTTGCCGTCGTTCGTCAGACCCCAGCCCTCGCCGGTGTAGGTGTGCTCCCGCAACAACTTGAAGCTGAACCGGTCATAGACGAAAGCCTTGCCGCTTTGCCAGGTGAGTTGGTACAGCTTTCCCCCGAAGTTGGTCATGCCCTCGGCGAAGTACTGCGCCGGTACCGCCTGCTTCTGCAGCACTTTGCCCGTCGCCAATTCCGTCATCCGCAAGCTGGACCGTCCGTTCAAACCCGTGCTCTCGTACAGGTACCCATCCAGGTAGATCAGCCCCTGCGTAAACGCGCCCGGATCATGCGGATACGTCCGTACCACCTGGTAGCGGCTGACGGGGCTCGCCGCCAACGCCAGCCCGGCCAAAGTCAGGAATGTCAGCCAGAGTTTCAACGCCTTCAGTCTACCAAGCCGCGCAAACCGGCCCTTGCCTACCGCGCTGACCGCGGCGGCGTCTCCGGCCGCGCCGTCCACGTCCCCCCGCTCCGGTGACTGGCGGTGCGGAAGTCAAACGACGTCACTGCGGTCAGTTCTCGTTCGGTGAAGGCCACGGTATGGCGTTCCACGGTACCGCTCACCGGATCCGACAACGTAAACACGAAGCCCTGCTCGTTCAATCGGCAGGTCGTCAGCCGGCGCATTGACGACCATGAACCGTTGTCCGAGTTCAATCGCCAAATGCCGGCACACTGGTCACCATCCGCCTTCAGTTCCAACTCAAAGCTGGCCGGCGAGCCGTAAAAAAACACCCGGCCCCGCCATCTGCCGTTCATCTCGTCCCCCCTGGGACGGCGGCCACTGCTCAGCGTTCCATTCGGCCACGGGGGATAGACGCCAAGCACCACCTCGGCTTGGTCCGCGGCTTGCTGCAGTGCGGCGCCCACTTCCGGTTTCAGATTCACATACTCCACATCCCGCCCCTCTTCGCGCTGCCCCAGCACGTTGAGCGGGATCCCGCGAAGCGTGATCGGCAGCCCCGTGCACGGGTGACCAAACATCGTGCGCACCAGGACGCAAGCGCTCAGGTAGGATCCGCGAGGGCTCGGGTGTGTTCCATCGCGATCAAACAGGTCGATCCCTGGCTGCTGTTCGCGAATCGACGCCCAGGCTTGGCCCACCGGCGCCACCGTCGCGTTTAGCTCGCGTCCTGCGCTCGCATAAGCATAGTCCAGAAAGGGCTGAAACTCGGGATGCGCTTTCCTGCCCCAGGTGGAGAAGAGAATCACCTTGGCATTGGATAGTTTGGCGCGCTGCGCCAAAAGGCGGGCTCCCTGCAGGAAGTACGCCGGATCATTGATGTTCAACTCGCCGTTCCAGGTCGAAAATCCCAGCGTACTGTGCTCCTGCAGCACGACATAGTCCCATTTTTCGGTAAACAAGGCGCGCAGCTCCGGATGTAACTCGAGCTCCAGCAAAGTAGCGCCGCCCCGAGTGAAGGCCCGGACTTCCACTTCCTGCCCGGCGGCCTTGGCCAACTCCTTCACCATGCGCGGCATGCTGTGGAAATAAGTGTAACTGTTGCCCACGAACAGCACGCGGGCTGGCTCGGCAGCCGACAAGCTGCCAAAACCCAAAACTACGCAAAGAAAAAGGCGATACACCGTGTACTCAGTGTATCGCCGTGCGGACTGAATTCAATCGCTACTTGCGGTCGAGAGCCTTTTTCATCTGGTGCTCCACCTGCTTGAAGCCGGCGGGAATCGCGACCTTGTCGGCAGCGATGGCGCTGCTTGAGAAGTTGGCAGATTCCGATTGCGTTTCCATCATCACCGAATCATCCGCGGGCGCAGCCGCCGGCGACGATGCCGCCGCGGGCGTATCCGTCTTGGGCTGTTCCTTCTTCCGGCGCAAGCCGCCCATGATGCCGCCCGCCGCCAGTCCGCCCAGCCCGCCGCCGAAACGCGGACGGTCGCCGGACTCCGCGCTGCCATTCTCGCTCTTTGACGACTGCGGACCCATCATTCCGGCCATCGCGCTTGTCCCCTTCATCCGCGTGATCGTCATCACGGGCGTGCCGTCCAGCTTCGACATCTCCTCCACCATCTTCTTCATTCCCTCGGCCGAACCGCGCTGCTGCATCAGTAGCGGATTCATGTTCTGCGAGTATCCGATCTTCTGCGCCATGCGCGTGTAGAACGCCTGCACCTCGTCATAGCCCGGAATTTTGGTGGTCATCCACATATCGGTTTCGATCTCGGACAAGCCCACCGGCGCCGTACCCGGCTGTGCCTGCGCTGCCATCAGGATCTGCATCACGTACTCCCGAGTGTCCAGTCCGCTGATGTTGCGCGTCTGCCCGGTACGCTTCACCGACACCTTCATGTCCATCTGCGGTGCCGGCTCCCCGGAACTCTTGCTCTTCGCCATCGCTTCCTGCATCTTCGCCGCCATCTTCTCCATGGCTTCCCGCATCTCGGCGAAAGTGATGGTGGCGTAGGTCTTCTTCTCGAGGTTCACCTCGGTCATCGTTTCGCTGGCGATGTCGATAATCGACATGCTCTCCGCGAATACGTGCGCCATCTTGTCGCCCTTCAGGTACACATAGCTTGTCTTCGGCTCAAACATCTTCCCGCCACCGGGAACGAACCGCATCATCTTGGTCAGGCTGCCGCCGGTGATCTTGGTCGTCTCCTGGTAGCTAAAGTCGGCCTGCAGCGGCACAATCGCGAGAGTGAGGGCGGCAAACGCCAGTGATTTCGATTTCATAAACGGACTCCTCCTGGAGGTTTCGGCGGATTCTGGTGAGGGAGATAGGGCTCCCGGGACGAAGAGCCGCAGTTGGGGGTGCGGAGACGACGTCTCACTCCTCCATAACGCAATTTTAGGTGATCTTTTGCGGGGCAAAAGTAAAAACCGCTACGCCGTTGTCACCAGCGCCTTCCGCAATACTACGTCGAACTCCGTCTCCAGGCGCTCGAGAAACTCAGGCGACCCCAACGGATGTCCCTGCGCGATCGCCCCTCGCACCTGCTCCAGTTCCTCGCCAGTCTGGGCCGCGGCCAACGCTGACCGCCACTCCCTCGCGCGAAAACGCAGTGAAAACTCGTCCTGGTTCAGAAAGTCCGCCCCCTTCCGGCTGACGTGCGCCGCCGCCGACGACCATTCAAACTGCGCGGCCTCCTTGACTAAACCCGCGCGCACCGGATTCCGTTCTACGTAGCGCAGGGCCGTCCGAAGCCGCTCCTCGTCCACCGCGCACGACGCATAGCGATCCTGCCACACCCGTTCTCTGGCGTTCAGGTATTCCGCGTAGCCGCCCGTCACCTTCCGCAACCACTCCGGAATCGCCTGCGGGTATCTTCCCTGCGCTACCAGATGAAAGTGATCCGGCATGAGGCAATAGCTCAGGATCTGCACCCTCCTCTCCGCCGCCAACTCGCCCAGCAACCGCAGGAAAAAGCGCCGGTCATCGTCCTGACGAAAGATCTGCCCGTGCCCGCGCTGCGTGATCAAAAGCCAATAGCCGGGGGGCGTGAAGGTGAATTTACGAGCCATCACCAAATAAGTGCGTTTCCGGCCGCATTGTTCTCAGAAATTTGGCGGTGCAGATGCGGGTGGCACCTCTGCCCAAGCAGGGGGAGGACCTTAAATCACACCTGGAATCAGCCGCCACGGCACCTGCTGCTGATACTCGACATACGCCGCGTCGCCCGCTAGCACTTCTTCCTCCCAGCGCGACCGTACCTCCAGCAGCAACACCTCTCCCACCCACACCACCGCAAACCAGGGTTGCGGATTCGCCAGCCAAAAGCCCAGATCCAGCAGCAGATACGACGCGTACATCGGATGCCGCACCCAGCGGTATACGCCGCTGCTGATGATCGCGCGCCGCTCCGGGAAAACCGAAAAGCTCCCGCCCAACGCGTAGACGCTGGCCCCGAACATCAGCGTGGCCCCCGCCTGCAGCAGCAGCGCCGGCAGCGGCGTCGGGCCACCGGGCAGTGGCGCGATCTTAAAGAGGAAAGACCAGGACATTGCCACCATCACCCAGCCGGCCTGTGCCCAACTGAACGACCGCGCCGCCGGGGCGGACCGTCGCAACGCGTAAATCGCATTCCCCGTCAAAATCACCGCCAGCAGCCAGTGCAGCCACTGTTCCGCGCCGCTCTCCGTCATCGCCGCCCGCCCCACCCGGTAGGCGTCCGACAACAGCCAAAGGGCCAACACGACGTTGTAGATCCATTGCGGCATTAAATACGTTTGCGGCTCCGCATTCCCTCGCTCCCCGCCTCCCGTCGCCTTGGCAGAGGCCTTCGGAATGCCTCGCAATCTTTCGCTGGCCGTCATCCCCAGGTCTATCGGCCTGCGTGGGGCAATCCAGAAGGGGCTCGCAATCCTTCGCCAGCGATGCGCACTTCAGCCTACCGCTGCCACGTCCAACCTGTAAAGTTTCCAGGCCGCACGGTCTGCGCTCGCCAGCCCTCCTACAATGAAAGGGTGATCGCGATTCTCCCCCTCCTGTTAGTCTCGCCCCTCGCGGTCGACTTTCAGGCCCTGCTGAACCGCGTGGGCGAAGAAGCCGAAGTCTTCCAACAGAACATTACGCTGGTGGTGGGTGAAGAGACCCTTAAGCAGCGGGCCCAGAAACGGCCGGGCCGTTTCCGCTCCCACCTTGGACCCACCTCGCCCGCCGCGATCAATTTTCAAACGCGCGAACTCACCTCGGAATACGCGGTGGCACCTTTCAAGGAATCGAACGGTGACCTCCACGAGGTCCGCCAGGTCACCCGCATCGACGGCCGCCAGATCCTAAAGCTCCGCGAAGCCCGAATGAGCCTCGCCATGGGCATGAAGTCGGAAGACGATAAACTCCGCCGCAAACTGCTGCTCGAGTTCGAGAAGCACGGCCTCATCGGCACCGCCGTCGACTTTGGCCTCAACCTGCTCCTCTTTCGCAAGCAGGCCATGCTCAATTACACCTTTTACGCTATCGGCGAACGTCGTCTCGGTGCCGATACCGTGCTCGTCTTCCGCTTCAAGCAGAAAAAAGGCGAAGGGCAGATGTCGGTCTACGAGGGCAATAAGCTCATCCGCCAACAGTTGGAGGGCGAACTCTGGGTCACCCCGGCCGGCCTTCCCCTCCGCATCCAACTCGGATCCCTCATCCGGGAAGATGGCCAAGCCATCGTCGATGTTGGCGTCACCGACTACGCCATGAGCCCGTATGGCTTCCTGCTGCCCGTCACCGTCGTCCACACCCGTAAAGCTAATGGTCAACTGGTCGCGGAAAACATCTTCAAGTACGAACGCTTCCAGAAGTTCGCCGCCGACTCTGAGCTAAAATTCGAGGTTCAAGATCCACCCCAATAGATCGATCTATCTGCATGGCTTCGCCTCCTCGCCCGCTTCGCGAAAGGCCCGCTATCTGGTGGACCAATTCGCCGCCCGCGGACTCACCCTGGAGGTGCCCGCCCTCGACGAAGGCAGCTTCGAAACGCTGACGCTTACGGCTCAACTGGCGTTGATCGAGCGGCTGGCTCAAGGCGATCCGGTGGACATCCTCGGCTCCAGTATGGGGGGCTATCTCGCCGCACTTTACGCCGCACGCCACCCGGAAGTTAGGCGCGTTGTCCTGCTGGCCCCCGCTTTCCGCCTTGCCGAACGCTGGGAAGCCCGTCTCGGCCCCCAAGCGATGGCCGAATGGCGTAAAAACAACTTCATGCCGGTGTACCACTATGGAGATCAGCGAGAACGACCCCTCCAGCCCAAACTGATCGACGACGCCCACCAATACGAAGCCTTCCCTGACGTTCGCCAGCCCACGATCATCTTCCACGGCCAAACCGACGATGTCGTCCCCGTTGGTGACTCGATTTCCTTCGCTTCCAGCCATCCCAACGTCGAATTGGACATCCTCGATTCCGATCACGAACTCGGAAATGTCCTGGAACACCTCGGTCGGCGTACCCTCACCTTCTTGAGTGCTGAATAATTCTTCATTTAAGGCGCTGGACTGCTGTTTCTCCCAATACACCCTTTTGCGCCCTTCCAATCCCCCCGCCAGGGTGTTGATTAACCTGCACACGCGGGATTGGCGGGAGCCGGGGATATCACTAAAGTAGAGCTAATCGCGCCAGGGAAATTGCGACGGATTCCGTAAGGCATTTCAGAACTCCTTTCTTGGCTTCTCTCTTTCGGGTGCGTAGGATACACCACTCCACGGTGTATCCTACGCTTCAAGTTTTGGGAGCCTTCTCGGAGGAGAGGCTCCCTCCACCTCCGGTTCAAACGGCCACCTCCCCCCTACCGTTTCCCCCGCCGAAAGCGCTAGCCTGATACCTTGGGCCGGATTCGCATTCTCTCCGATACAGTCGCCAACCAGATCGCCGCCGGCGAAGTGGTGGAGCGACCTGCCTCCGTGGTCAAAGAACTCCTCGAAAACTCCCTCGATGCCGGCGCCACCGAACTGCGTCTCGAGATCGAGAACGGCGGCCGCCGCCTGATTCGCATCTCCGACAATGGCTGTGGCATGCTGCGCGACGATGCTTTGCTCGCCTTTGAGCGGCACGCCACCAGTAAGCTCTCCAGCGTCAAGGACCTGCTCGCCATCGCCACCCTCGGCTTCCGCGGCGAAGCTCTCCCCTCCATCGCTTCCGTTTCCCGCCTCGTTCTCGAAACCCGCGCTGAAGAAGAATCCACCGGCACTCGCGTCGAGATCGCGGGCGGCAAGCTCATCAAGGTCGACGAGATGGCCCTCCCGCGTGGCACCACCATTACCGTCCGCGACCTCTTCTTCAATGTTCCCGCGCGCAAGAAGTTCCTCCGCACCGAGCCCACCGAACTTGCCCATATTGCGGCTCTGGTCACGCACTACAGCCTCGCCCACCCGGATAAAACCATTCAGTTGAGGCACAACGCCAACGAACTTCTCTCCGTCACCCCGGTCACCGAAATCCGCGAGCGCGTCTTTCAGGTCTTCGGCTCTCAGGTGCTCACCGAACTCGTCGACCTCGGCACCCACGAACGCGACTTTCCCGGCGATGAGCCTGGCCTGATGAATCAGTACCGCTTGCGCGGCTTCGTAAGCGGTCCCCAAGTACAGAAGCTGAATCGCAATTCCATTTACCTCTTCGTGAATGGCCGCCTGATTCGGGACCGGCTGCTCTTGCACGGCCTCACCGCCGGCTACACCCAGCTGATTCCGCCCGGTACCTACCCCTTCGCCCTGCTCTTCCTCGATTGCGACCCCGCCGAGGTCGACGTCAACGTTCACCCCTCAAAGACCGAGGTCCGCTTCCGCCAAGGCAGCTTCGTACACGACTTTGTCCGTGACTCGGTTCGCCGCACCCTAACCCAGGCCCGCCCGATCAGCGCCGCGCCCGCCCCCCTTCAGCCTTCCTTCGGCCAGCCCACCCAACCTGCCGCCCAACTGCCCTATTCCGAGTTCTCGCAGATCGTCCAAGGCGGTCCCCCGCCTCCCCCGCCCAGCGAGCTTTTCTCGGCCGGTGAATTGCCGCAGGTCAGCATGCCCAATTGGGGCCTGCGCGCCGAAGCGGGCCCCTCGCCCCGCTTCGATTTTGGCGATCCCCAGCTCGCTCCGCCCTCGCCCACCATCGGTCATCCCGGTTTTGTCCGCGGGCCCGTGCCTGATACCCACGGCGCCTTGCCCGCCGGCAGCTACGCCGAGGCCGTCAACCTGGAAGCGCTAAAGGACCTCCGCCCCCTTGGCCAGTTGCACGACAGCTTCATCATCGCCGCCGGCCGCGATGGCCTTTGGATCATTGACCAGCACGTTGCGCACGAGCGCATCCTCTTTGAACAGGTCTTACGCCAGCAGGCCGCCGGACAAGTGGAGCGCCAGCAGCTACTCGTGCCACTGGTGCTGGAACTGACGGCCGGGCAGGAAATCGAATACGAACGAATCGCGCAGGAGCTGGACCGCGCCGGGTTCGATACCGCTCCCGTAGGCCGTCGCGCGATCGCGGTCCAAGCCGCGCCCGCCGACATCGGCCCCGCCAACGTTGAGAAAGTCGTCCTGGAGATTCTCGAAATCGCGGAATCCGAAATGCGCCGCGCCACTCTCGAGGAGATCCGGCGTAATGTCGCCGCGTCCATCGGCTGCCGCGCGGCTATCAAGATCAACATGCCGCTCGACATGACCAAGATGGAGTGGCTCTTGAAGAAGCTGGGCGAATGCGAGTATCCGATGAGTTGCCCGCACGGCCGCCCGATCGCCCTTCGCTACTCGATGCGCGAAATCCTCAAGAGCTTCCACCGCATTTAGCTGTCTCTGGGTAGTCTCTTACCGCGCGAAAGAAATACCGAAGCCCGTCGTATACAGGAAGTCGTTATTCAGGCGTCCTGGCACCGGGTTACTCAGGAAACGGTCCGACACCGAGATATTCCACGTCAGCCATTTGAGTAACTGAGTCCGCGCTCCGACGTCGAAATTGACGCGATAGGCGCCCGTGTTCGTCAGGTTATTGAACATACGGAAATTCTGGAACAGCGACGTACGGGCATTCAGGCTGTAGTTGAGGTCGTCGCCCCAATAAGCTTCAGCGGAGTTACGCACGAAAACCGCCTCCGGCGACGGATCGAATTTTTCACGGTTCCACGCCGCACCGCCCACCAGGTCCAAGCGGCCTTTCTCACTTTTCCAGGCCGTGAAGCCGAGACCGCCGCCGAGCACGGTGCGCAGGTCCAGGTTTTGGAAACGGTCATATTCCCAATCGTTGAAGGTATTGATGAACATGCGGGAGGAGACATTCCGGTTGTAGCCCCAGCCACCGCGAACCGCCTGCGCCGTCTTCTCGTTTAGGCCACGCAACAGCGCCGAGGCGCGAATGGCGTTGAAGTAGATGGAAGTCTTATCGCGGTTGGTCTGGCGTGCCGCGCCCATGCTCGTCGTGAACGTCGCCGTGCGGGCGTTGCCGCGCGTGCCTGCCCAACCGACGGTCGCCGTGCCCGCCCACAGATCCGTGAAGCCAGGGTTCAGCAATCGCTCATAGCTGCGTTGCTCAGTCTTGTTCCGCAGTGCGACGATATCCTTAGTCTCAACTGTTTGGGTGCCGCTCTTCGCGGCCACTTCCACCTTACTGCCCGTCGTGGCGAGTGTCGCCTCCAGCGTGCGGCCATCGGGCAGCACGACGCTGAGCGGTGTGTCGGCTTTCACACTTTCCACTTCGGCCCAAGGCAGCGTGATGGTTCCAAAGTGCGCCGACTTGATGGTCAGCGTTGTCGCATCTTTCTTTACAATGGAGCCGGTTACGCGGTCGCCGTTTTTCAGTTGAATCTGATCAGCGAATACCAGTAGCGAGAGACAGAGAAACGTCGGGATTAATTTATATTTTTGTAAGCACATCTTGTAGGGTCTCAACATAGAGTTGATGTTCGGCGGCGAGAATTCGTTTCGACAAATCGTCTACCGTATCGTTGGGTAAAACGGGCACCGCGGCCTGGCGCAAAATCGGCCCCGCATCCATCTCTTCAATTACATAGTGCACCGTGCAGCCCGTGATCTTCACGCCATAATCGAAAGCCTGCTTCTGCGCATCCAGCCCGGGAAATGCCGGCAACAACGACGGATGAATATTAATGATCCGTCCGGCAAACGCCTGGATCATCACCGGCGTCAGCAAGCGCATAAACCCCGCTAAACAAACCAGGTCCACATTGTTTTGCCGCAACACCTGCACCAACTGCCGGTCGTAGGCTGACCGCTCGACGCCTTTCGACGGCAAACTTACCGCCTGCAGCCCCATCGCCCGCGCCGTTTCAAGCCCCTTCGCTTCAGGCCGATTCGAAATCACCACTGCGATCTGGGCCTGCAGCCGGCCATCCTGCACGGCCCGCGCGATGGCTTCGAAGTTCGAGCCCCGGCCCGAGATCAGGATGCCCAACTTCTTCATACGTAGCGAACGCCCGCGCCCTTCACCACTGTGCCGATCACGTAGCTCTTCTCGCGCTGCTTCTTTAGCAACGCCTGCGCCGCCCATAGCTTCGCCGCCGGCACCACCAACACCATCCCAATGCCCAGGTTGAACGTTCGCCGCCAGTCGTCTTCCGGCACATTCCCGCGTTCGCGCAAACTCTCGAATACCGGCAGCACCGGCCAACTCTTGGTGTCGATCTCCACCCCCAGCCCCTTCGGCAACACCCGTGGAATGTTGTCCGTCATGCCGCCGCCAGTGATGTGCGCCGCGCCACGCACCAAACCCGCTTCCTGCATGGCCAACAAGGGCTTCAGGTAGCTCTTGTGCACCTTTAACAGCTCATCGGCCACCGTCAAACCTAATTCGGGCACAACGCTGTCCACCTTCAAATCGGCGAAGAAAATCCGCCGCGCGAGTGAATAGCCGTTGGTATGCAAACCCGTCGACGGCAAGCCCAGCAACACATCGCCCGACTTGATCTTGTCCCCCGTCAGTAGACGGGACCGCTCAGCCGCACCCACAATAAAGCCCGCCACATCGTACTCGCCCGGCTGATAAAAGCCCGGCATTTCCGCCGTCTCGCCACCGATCAGCGCGCAGCCGTTTCGCTTGCATCCGCGTGCCAACCCCGCCACCACTTCGGCGCAAACCACCGCGTCCAGCGTGCCCACCGCAAAGTAGTCCAGAAAATACAGCGGCCGCGCACCCTGTACGGCGATATCGTTCACGCAATGATTTACCAGGTCTTCGCCGATCGTCGTGTGGCGATTCGCCAATTGCGCCACCTTCAGCTTGGTGCCCACTCCATCCGCCGACGAAATCAGCACCGGCTTCTTATAACCTTCAAGCGCATACATCGCGCCAAAGCTGCCAATGCCCGTCAGGACGCTCGGCGTAAACGTGGCCCGGGCCAGCTTTTTGATGGAGGAAACTGCGCGATCGGCTTCGTCAATGTTGACTCCGGCATCCGCGTAGCGCATGCCTTGATTAGGTTGGCTCATTTGTTCTTTCGATTGGCAAAACAGGAAGGAAACTCCTATGATAGCGAAACGATGCGTCTGTTTCTGCTCCTGTTTTTGGCGATGGCGGCATGGGCCGAAGTGCCCTCCGGTTTGGCCATTCGGAATGCCAAGGTGGTCACCGTCAGCAGTGGCACTCTACCGAAAGCCACGGTGCTCATTCGCGATGGCCTCATTGAAGCTGTTGGCCCGGACCTCAACGTTCCTGCCGACTCCTGGGTCATCGAAGGGGAGGGGCTCACCGTCTATCCGGGTCTCGTCGATGCCCTCTCCACCCTCGGTCAGGATGGGCCCCGCCAGAACGCTCCAAGCGCAGCCACGCAACCCGCCCCGCCTGCCCGCGGTCCCGAAGACCGTCCTCGCACCTTTAGTTGGGAGCGCATTGCCGACAAGCTTCGCGCCACCGATCCGCGCGTCGAGTCGGCGCGCAGCCAGGGCTTCACCTCTGCCGCGACGTTTCCCCTCGCCGGCATCTTCGCGGGCCAGGGCGCCATCATGAACCTCGGCGATGCTCGGCCTTCCCGCCTCATCGTGCTCTCCCCCGCCGGCCAGTACGTCTCCTTCGTCATCGGTGGCGGAGGCGGCCGCGGATTCCCCAGTTCCCTCATGGGCGTCTTCGCCTACATTCGCCAGATCTACCTCGATCTCGATCACTACAAACAAGCCAAAGCCGCCTACGATCGTGACCCCAAGGGCCGCACGCGGCCCGAGTACGATCGGGCACTCGAAGGCCTCGCCGAAAGTCCGCGCCTGCTCTTTCCCGCTGTCAGCCTCGGCGAGATTGACCGTGTCACTCGCTTCGCCAAAGAGCTCAACGTCCCCGCCGTCCTCTTCGGCCTGCACGAAGGCTACCGCGCGCCGGAAATTCTGAAAGCCTCCGGGCTCCCGGTCCTGGTCTCCACAAAGTGGCCTACTCGCGCCCCGGACGCCGATCCTGAGCAAGTCGAATCTGCTCGCGCGCTCGAAACCCGCGCCAAAGCGGCTTCCACCCCTGGCATCCTCGCCAAAAACGGCATCAAATTCGCCTTTTACTCCGACGGCCAATCCGCCTCCGACATGTTGCGCGGCGTCAAGAAAGCGATGCAGATGGGCTTGCCGGAAGCTGACGCTCTCCGCGCCCTCACTCTCGCTCCGGCCGAGATCTTCGGTGTTGCTGACCGCATGGGTAGCATCGAAAAAGGCAAGATTGCCAACTTAGTCGTCACCCGCGGTGACTTACTCAGTGACCGTCCTCGCATCGAATACATTATTGTCGACGGCATCAAATACTTGCCGCCTCCACCGCCCGCCACGCCGGCGGCCAAGGAGTCCACCCGATGAAGAATCTTATGCTGCTCCTGGCTCCCGCTCTCCTCGCTCAGGAGGCTACCGTCATTCAAAACGCCACCGTCTACACCGCCACCAAGCCCGCCTTCGTTGGCTCGGTTGCCTTTAGCGGCGGCAAGATCACCGCCGTCGGCGATAAGCTCATTGTCCCCCCCGGCGCCAAAGTCATCGACGGCTCCGGACTTCACGTGTCGCCCGGGATCATCGACAGTCACTCGCACATTGCCGTCCAGGGTTTCGGCGTCAACGAAGGCTCCGTCTCCGTCTCTTCGATGGTCCAGATTAAGGACGTCCTTGACGCCGAGGACGTCGCGATCTATCGCGCCCTCGCCGGCGGCGTTACCACCGCGAACATCCTCCATGGCAGCGCCAATGCCATCGGCGGTAACAATCAGTTGATCAAGATGCGCTGGGGAAAGACGGCCGGCGAGTTGTTGATGGATGGTGGAACCAACTCAATCAAATTCGCCCTCGGTGAGAATCCGAAGCGTCAAGGCAACACGCCTGCTCCCGGCGGCGTACCTCGTTATCCCGCCACCCGCATGGGCGTTGAAGACGTCTATCGCCAGGCCTTCACCGAAGCGCGCGTCTATCAAAAGAAGGTGGCCGACTTCAAAGCCGGCAAGTCGCCCCTGGCCCCCCGCCGCGACCTCAAACTCGAAGCCCTCGTCGAAGTCCTGGAAGGCAAGCGCCTCGTTCACTGTCATGCTTACCGCTCCGACGAAATGCTCATGATGATGCGCGTCGCCGAAGAGTTCGGCTTCCGCCTCGCAACATTCCAGCATGTTCAGGAAGGTTACAAAGTCGCCAAGGAGATGGTGCGGCACGGCGTAGCGGGCGCCGGCTTTAGCGACTGGTGGAGTTACAAAATGGAAGTCGCCGACGGCATACCCTATAACATGGCGATCATGACCAAGAAAGGCGTTCTCGCCGGAGTGAATTCCGACGATGCCGGACTCATGCGCCGCCTGAATACCGAAGCCGCTAAGGCCATCCGCTACGGCGGACTCACCGAAGACCAAGCCCTCGCGCTCGTCACCATCAACCCTGCCAAACATATGAAAGTGGACCATCTCATCGGCTCCATTGAGCCCGGAAAGAGCGCTGACTTAGTCATCTGGAATAAGCCACCGCTCTCCACTTACGCCGTGCCCCAGAAAGTCTACATCGACGGCACCCTCTATTTCGAACGCGACAAGGACTTGAGCGAACGTGGACGCCGCGCCGCCGCCAAGAAAGCTCTCGAAGATCAGCTGAAGCTGGATGCTCCGGGCCAGCAGAAAAAGGGCGCTCCGCCTTCGCGGCGCGACCAGTCCGGTGAGGAGTCGGCGCAGTGAAGTTACTCGTATTTGCCGTAGCCGCGCTCGCTAGCGCGCAGGAATCCTACCTCATTCGCAACGCCACGCTTCACCCCGTCACCGGGCCGGAGATCGCCGGAGGCTCGCTACTGATTGAGAACGGCAAGATATCCGCTCTTGGCGCCAAAGTCCAGGCCCCTAAAGGCGTCAAAGTGATCAATGCCAAAGGTCTGCATGCCTGGCCCGGCATGATCAACTGTGCTACTCAGATTGGCCTTTCAGAAGTCAGTAGCGTGCGCGAAACCAACGACACGAATGAAATCGGCGAGTTCATTCCGCAGGTGCGCGCCATCGTCGCCGTCAACCCCGAAACCGAACACATCCTCGTCACGCGCGCCAACGGAATCACTGCCGCCCTCACGCTTCCCGCCGCCATCGCGATCGGTGGTGCCCCCGGTCAAAGCATCGTCCGCGGCCAGGCCGCCATGTTACGTCTCGATGGCTGGACCTGGGAGGATCTTGCCCTCTCCCCCAGCGCCGGAATGCTCGTTCGCTTCCCCACCATCCAAACCGTCACCTTCGGCTTTCCCGCTGGACGCACCGAGATTCCTTACGCCGAGGCCAAGCGCCGCTATGAAGTGGAAATGCGCAAGATCGATGAATTCTTCGAGAGGTCCCGCCGCTATCAGCAGGCCAAGAAGGCCGCGACGGAGAGTTTCCTGCCCGACATGCAATTCGAAGCCATGCTGCCGCTATTAGAGGGCAAGTTGCCGCTCCTGATTGCCGCCCAGCGCGAGCGCGGCATCCGCGATGCCGTCGACTTCGCCGAAAAGCACAAAGTCAAACTGGTGCTCTTCGACGTCCGCAAGCCTGGCACCCAACTGGCTCGTCTCGCCCAAAAGAAGATCCCGGTCATTGTCGGCCAACCGACTGACTTACCCCTCGACGAAGACGACGCCTACGACGCTGCTTACTCTTTGCCTGGCGAGTTACACAAAGCGGGCGTGAAATTCGCCTTCGCCACTTATGACAACCAGTTTGCGCGCAACCTGCCCTTTGAGGCCGGCTACGCAGTCGCCTACGGTCTGCCTATGGACGCCGCCTGGAGGGCCCTCACCATCGACGCGGCCGAAATCTTTGGCGTGGGCGCTATCACCGGTTCCCTCGAGCCCGGAAAATCCGCCGACCTTTTCCTCACCGACGGCGACCCCCTCGAAGTCCGCACCCAAGTGAAGATGATGTTTATCCAAGGCCGCAACGTCAGCCTCGAGAACCGCCAAACCCGCCTCTACCAGAAATACCTGGCCCGCCCGTAATCGATTTGTCTGACCCCGTTTCGTAGAGCTTCGCGCATGAAATCGTAGACCCCGAAAATCGCCTCGCGGTTCTCGGCCTCTTCATTTCAAGGAGCCTGTTTTATGCGCGTATTCTACGGCCTGCTGCTCTCCGCGACGATTGCCGCTGCGGCGACGACCAACTACATCGATGGGGATTTTTCCACCGGCTGGACCACCACTAAGACCTTCGACGATGGTGGAGGTGGCGGCGTCACCACCCCCGCCGTCATTGCCACCGGAGGCAACCCCGACGCCTACCGCGAAATGTTGCTCACGTACAGTACCCTGGGTCAACAACTCAACGGATCCAGCATCTGGAGCGGTGCAACCTACGATCCCGCCACCGAAGGCGCTCTCGCCATCGTATCCTTCGCCTGGGATCAGTTTGTCACCGGCCAAACCGGTTCTGCGTACCTGCAAATTCGCCCGCTTCTCGAGCAGGGGGGCCATTTCTTCCAAGTCGCCACGAATAACACCCCCGGCGCGAATTGGGCCGCTTACTCGTCCGGAAACCTCGGCCAGAATAACTTTTGCCGCATTGATGCCACCTGCGGTAGCGGCGCGGTTCGCCCGGATTTCTCCGCCCTCGGTGCGCCGATCACCTTCGGTTACCTGGTTCTGGGGGCTGACTTTGGGCAGTCTCTTCCCTTTAGCCAAACGGCGAACGTGGATAACTTCGGAGTGACTGCGACCAGCAGCGTTCCGGAGCCCGGAACCGTCCTGCTCCTGCCTTCGGCATGTGCCGGTTTGCTCTGGCTTCGCCGTCGCCGGCGTTAGGCTCGCCTAAGCGTTCTTGTACTTCTGGGTCCGCTCATCCCAGAGGATCTTCTTGTTCGTCTTGAGCGACATCGTTGCCAGGTAGCCGCCGATCGCCGCCTGCTGGCCCATCTTGGGCGGGGTCGTCAATTTGGCCTTGCCCTGGATGGTTTCCATCAGGTTACGGACGTGGGCCTCGACGGCTTTGTTGTCGTTGCCGGGCATGTCGATCCGTTCCGCCTTGCGCGCCTGCACATGAGCCGGCGCCTTGCCGCGGAACGTCTCCGGCGTGAAGATAATTGATTGGCGGTTCAACACCTCAATCGTGCCTTCGTTGCCCATAAACTGCTCGCCGTAGCCAAAGTTCTCGTTGCCGAAGTAACACGAGTAGTTGATGTGGAACTTACCCGGATACTCGTAGATCGCCGAAAGGCAATCGTTCACTTCGCGATCGTCGTTTGCCCCGGTCCACCGGTAAATGCCGCCTGACGCCACACACGACAGAGGCTCCGTCTTGCCGCACACAAAATTCGTGATATCGGTCTGGTGCACGAGTAAGTCCGTGGAAATGCCGCTCGAGTAATCCGAGTACAAGCGCCATTGGAAGTAGCGCTGCTTGTCGAACGGCCGCATCTTCGCCGGGCCCACAAACTTCTTCCAATCCGTATTCTGCTCGTTGGTGTCCGCCGGAATCGCGTAGCGCCAGGACGGATTGTCTTCGGTGGAGTTGCGATACCAGAAGGCGCGCACATAGTGCACTTCGCCGATCATGCCTTTGTCCACCATCTCCTTGGCCTTGATGTAGAGCGAGTTCGAACGGTTCTGCGTGCCCACTTGGACGAACTTGCCGGCCTTCTCCGCCGCCGCCACGATCTCGGCGCCTTCCTCAATCGTGTGCGCGATCGGCTTCTCGAGATAAATGTGCTTCTTCGCCTTCAGCGCCGCCAGCGCCATCGAGTGGTGCAGATGCTCCGGCGTCGCGATAAACACCACATCGATCGTCGGGTCCGCCAGCAATTCCTGGTAGTCCGTGTAGGTCTTGGGCGTGTTGCCGCCCATCGTCTGTACGCGATCCTTACCGCGATTCTTGTTCCCTTCGTAGGTGTCGCAAACGCCCACCACTTCGACAGATTCCTTGCTGCCGACGTACATCCGCTCCATCAGGTAGAAGCCGCGTCCACCGACGCCGACGAATCCAACCTTCAGCTTGCTGTTTTGCCCAAGGGCCGAAAGGACGGCGGGGCCGGCGGCGAGCGCGGCAGTCTTCACGAGGGTGCGGCGCGAAAAATCTTCAGACATGGAATCGTTGCTCCTAGGGAATTTCTCGCCTATTAGGATAACAGCGGAACTGGCCGTGTTTCGTTCTCGTGCAGCGCCGTTAGCGCTCGCAGGTCCCTGTTTGGGTACTCCTCCACCATCAAGCCGCGCAACCACTCGCTCGACTTGCCGTACCTCTGCGCGATCGCCTGCATGCGATTCAGCGGTGAAGGATGGCTCGCGAAAGCCTCAAGAATCGGATGCCAAGTCAGCGGGGATTGGTTCAGGCGTCCAAGGGTGAGAAGGCAACGCACGGCAGTCTCCGGGCTGGTCATTTCGGCGGCCAAGGCGTCCGCCTGGTACTCGGATCGGTGGCAAACTAGACGCACGCTGAGCATAGCCGCCGCGACTTGCGGCAGGATGTGCCAGGCCGGATGCAACACCAGGGGCAGGACCTGCCGCAGCGCTAGGTCGACCGTGGCCAGATAGGCTAAGACGAAGAGAAAATGGCGGAGGGAGTCACGGTGCTTCACATGCGCGATTTCGTGTGCGAGTACGAAATCCACTTGTGCGGCCGGCAAGGTGCGCTCAAACGCGGCTGAGATTACGATCTGCCGATTCTGTGCACCTGCCATCGACCCGGCGAACGGATCGTCCGGTAGAGTTCGCACGCTATCCAGCCTCGTCCCCGCTCGCTCAGCCAAGGCGGTTGCGCGCTGATGCAGGGGGGCTTCCGCTGGAAGTTTTTCCCCGGTGTTCTGCGTGCGGCTCAGGCGCTCGAAGATCACCGCGACCGTTGCGGCTGGCAGGATCATCGCCATGTAGGGAATTTCGTGTCCCGGAGACCAGGGATAGCCGATGATCGAGAGACACAGTGCGAGGTAGAGGAACTTCGCCGAATCTTCGGCCTCGCGCCTCAGGCAGTGCGCAAAGCTGACCGGTTGTCGAGGCGGCCAGTGCCAAATGCTCCAGCAGGTCACCATCGAGATCACGCCCGGCAGTAGAAAACTCAGGGTCGGCGCCGCGAACCGGCTTAGGCCAGGGAATACCTCGCCAAGGCTGCCTGAGAGGTCCAGGTAACGTTCCAGGGCGATCCAGACCACCCAGGACCCATACCAGGTGAGTTCCGCCCAGCCACCCTCCCCTCGGCGCGCCAGTCTCCAGGTGATGAACGCGGGAATCGTCAGGACGCCAACGATGGCCGCAAACAGGATCGGGATGGTGCGGGCCGCGGCGGAGTCAAGTTGTAACCAAACCACGCCCCGTCTATCGGTAGAACCGGCGCGGCCGATAACCCCTGATCGGCGCTTTAGGCATGTGCGGCGTGGGCAAGGGCCTCGCCCCGCACCACCATCAGTGACCGCGCCCAGTCGCGCTCCACCACAAACGTCACACTGTCGCCCTCGCGGATCGGCCGCACCGTCTCCGCCACCCGAAACGGAAACAATTCCCGCGCCTGAGGATCCCGCACGTACCCCACGCCCAAAATCTCATTCAAACGGATGATTTCGCCGGTTCGGTTCTTCATAGCAACCCCAGACTAAGGCACGGCTGGCGTGGACGTGATCCCCAAATGGTACCGAAGATTTTGCAACTACGGCAAGGGCCTTAGTACTGCGCGCACTCGCCTTCGGGTACTACTCCACCAACACCTTACGTGCCGTGACGTTCCCCGCCGCGTCGAACACACGGAACGTCAAAGTATGCTCCCCTGGCGTTAACGACGGCAGTCTCAGCCGGAAACTCTCCGTCAACGAGTCCGTCACTCCGTCCTCCGCCTCCAGCAGATTCCAGTTCCCCGCATCCACCGAATACTCAGCCCGCCGCAATTCGCTCAACCCGTCCTGCGCTGCCAACACGTACTCCAAACGCCCATTTGCCCGCACCGACGTGATCGAAGGCGGCGTATTGTCCACCACCACCGGACCGCTCACCAACTCCGTCTCCCGCCCCGCCTCGCCCGCATTGGCCAACCGGTCCGACGCCACTACCCGGAACCAATAACGACCATCCGCGAACACATCGGCATCCATCGTTAACGCCAGTTCCCCCGTATTCGCCTTCAGCATCTTCCACCGCGACTCTCCCTCGCCGCGGTAAGTCAACGTATACTGCAGCGCGTCCCCGTCCGCATCCTCGCCCTGCCACACGACCACCAACTGCCGCGTCGAAGACCGGCCAATCGTTTGCGTTGGCGTTCCCGCCGAGGCTTGCTGCCCCGTCTCGCCCGTATCGGTCACCGTCAACGTATAGGCCGCCGTCGCCGCCGGAGCCGCGGCCGCGGGCTTGGTCGCCACTTGCGAAGCCACCGTCTGTCCCACCACCGTAATCGACTTCATCACTGGCGGCGTATTCTGTGGCACATACGCCAACCGTACCGCCTCCACAGGATCCGCAACCGTCGCCCGCCACTGCACATACCGCGCCGGCGGACTCACCAACTTGGCCGCCGCCGGCGACGCTTCCCAATCGCTCCAGTTCCGGTCCGGCCGCGACGTATTCCCGCTCCGCGTCTCAAACCGGCTCGCCCCGCCGCCCGTCACCAGCAACCGGCCCCAACGCGCCACCGTATTCGCATCATGCACCGGGGACTCATACTGCGCTGCCGCCGATGCACTCGGTGTCAGCCGGAATAGCTGTCCCCGATTCGCCGTTGCCGCCAGCATCGCCCCCTTCACCGTCACCAGGCGCGTCGTCTCCCCCTGCTCTGTCTGCGCGATCAACGAAATCTGGTTGTCGGCTGTCCGTTTGTAAATGCGCCCCTGCAAGTCGGTCGCGAAATACAGCGCGCCCTCCTGCTCCAGTAGGTCATAGACATTCTCTTCCTTGCTCGTCCACAGCGTCTCCACCGTGTTGTCCGGCTGAATCCGGTAGATCGCCGCCTTCTCCACGCCCGCGTACTCCACCGCCGGCACTAACGCCGACGTCACCGCCGCCGTGGTTCCTCCCGTTGCGGGCTTGGCCTCCTTGGCCTTCAGGTCGAGGCCCGCCTGTGCGTCGTCCGTCACCGTAATGCTGATCGGCGCGCCGCTCACCGCCGGGGTACCGGGATTCGCCGTCACCGCTGACGTCTTCTTCGCTAAGGACCCGCCGAGGGCCGCCACATAGATGCTCCCGTCCGCTGCCGCCACCACCGTTCGGATCTCCGGCAAGGCCGCATCGTACAGCGCAAACGCCTTGTCCTTTGCTGTAATGCGGTAGAGAATCCCGTTCGGCTCCGTGCCGGCCAACACCCGACCCTGCCCATCCAGCGCCAACGCCGTCACATGCGTTTGTCCCGTCTCGTAGTGCACCTCGCCCCGCCCGTTCGTCACCACATGCACCTTACCCTCGTCTCCTGTCCCCACCCACAGGCGCCCGTCCGTCCCCACGGCCAACGTCCAGATGTACTTCGCCCGCGGATTGTAGTACTCCGCCGCCCGCCCGTTCTCAATCCGGTAGACCCGCCCGTCCGGCGACGTCCCCGCATACACCACGCCCTTCGCATCCACCGTCACCGCGAAGATCATCGGCTGCGGCGCGGTCCACAGCAGTTTGCCCTTCCCCGTCGCATCCACCTCAAACAGCTTCCCTCGCGGACCCGTCCCCAGATACACCCGCCCGTCCGCACCCGCCGCCACCGACCAGATTGCCGATTCCTCCGGATCAAACCACAGCTTCATCGCCGGCGCCCGCTCCAATCGCCCATCCCGCGTCAGCGCCACGCCCGAAAACTTCCCCTTCACAAAATCCTGAAAAGTGTTCATCTCCCAGGTGGTCGTACTGGCCCCGTAGGCCGCGCTCATCAGCGCGAAAAATGCATAAATGCGCACGATCACAGCTTCCCACAAGCCCGCTACAATCGCAGGATGCGCTTCCTTCTGCTGCTTGCTCTGGCCAGCCCGGCAACCGCCCAAGTCGTCATTAGCCAGATCTATGGCGGCGGAGGCAATACCGGCGCCACCCTCCGGCAGGACTTCATTGAGATCTTCAATCGCGGCGTCGCGCCCCAGTCTCTCGATGGCTGGAGCGTCCAATATGCCGCCTCCACGTCCGCCACGCGCATCACCACCGCGCTCAGCGGTACCCTCGCCGCCGGCCAGTATGCCCTCATTCAGCAATCCGCCGGTGCCGGCGGAACCCAAAACCTACCCACCCCCGACTTCTCCGGCACCGTCGCCATGTCCTCCAGTTCCGCCAAGGTCTACCTGGTCAATGCCAACAATCAGGTGCAGGATCTTATCGGCTATGGTGCCGCCGCCAACGAATTCGAAGGCGCGCCCACCGCCAACCTCTCCAACACCACCGCCGCCCTCCGCGCTCGCAACGGCTGCACCGACACCGATAACAACGCCGCCGACTTCGCCATCGCCGCCCCCGCCCCGCGCAACCGTCAATCCCCACCCTTTGATTGCGCCGCCGTGCAGGAAACCCTCAACCGGACCATCTCCCAAATCCAAGGTCCCGGCCCCGTCAGTCCGCTCGAAGGCCGCCGCGTTCGCACCTCCGGCATTGTCACTTACCGCCGCACCAATGGCTTTTACCTCCAATCCCAAACAGCGGACCCCGAGGCTTCCTCCGGCATCTTGGTTTTCACCCAAACGGCGCCGCCGGCCGTCGCTCAGGTCGGAAACTCGCTTCAGGTAGAAGCTGACGTTGTCGAGTTTCGTCCGGCAACTGACTCTGCCAGCGCCCCCCTCACCGAACTCATCAACCCCACTCTCACCCTCCTCGCCCAGGGACAGCCCCTCCCCGCTCCCCAGATCCTTCTGCCTAACCAGGACTTCGAAAAGTACGAAGGCATGCTCGTCAAAGCCGAAACCCTCTACGTTGTCTCGCCCACTGACAACAACCTCTTCTGGGCCACCCTCGACGCGCCCCGTCCCTTCCGCCGAAGAACGGAAGCGCGCTGGCCCAATCTCCTCCGCGTAAACCTGGCCTCCCCGCTTCCCGCCGGCGTCAAACTCGCTAACCTCACCGGCCCCCTCGACTTCGCCTCCCGTACCTACACCCTTTACTCCAACGCCCTCGAAACCCTCCCCGTTTTGCCCACCTTGCCCCCGGCGCCCCCCAAAGCCGACGGCGAGTTTACCGTTGCCACCCTCAACCTCGAACGCTTCTTCGACGATCTCGATCAGGGCAACGGCGTTGCCCTCACCCCACCAGCCGAGTATTCTCGACGCCTTGCCCTGCTCAAGGCCTACGTCACCATCAGCCTCGGTTCGCCTGATGTCCTCGTCGTTCAGGAAGCCGAAAATCTCCCTTCCCTCCAGCGCGCTGCCGATGCCATCGGGCTCGACTATCTGGCTTTCACCGCCCCCTCCAACGACCCCGGCGGCATCACGTCCGGCTTCCTGGTCCGCTACACGCGCGTCGCCGTCGACTCCGTCGCCCAACTCGCCAAGGACCTCGAGTACACTCCCGGCCAGATCACGCATGACCGGCCCCCCATCCTGCTCCGCGCCCGCGCGGGTACCTTTGCCTTCGCCGTCATGGGCGTCCACATGCGCTCCCGCCTCAATCTGGAAGACGCTCGCGTCCAGGCCAAACGTGCCGCCCAGTTCGCCTCCGTCCGCGAGGAACTCGCCCAACTCCCCGCCAACCTTCCCACCGCCGTCGCCGGCGACTGGAACTCCTTCACCGAAGAGATCCAGTTTCCCGGCTTCCGAAACCTCTCCACCACGCTTTCCCAGAACGACAACTATAGCTATGTCTTCGATGGCCAAACCCAGACGCTGGACCACATCCTGATCAATACACCCTTCGCCGCCGCCTTCAGCCGCCTCTACTACGGTCGTGGCAACGCCGACGCCCCCGCCGATCAGCGTCTCTCTGACCATGACGGAGCCGTCGCGTACTTCACCCTCCGCCCCGTCCCGTTCACCGCTTCCACCATCGTCAGCAGCGTCAGCTTCCTCGCCGGGCCCATCGCTCCCAATCAGGCCATCACCATCTTCGGCGAGCCCGGTTTCACCCCCGGCGAGCCGCCGCCCAGCGCGAACCTGCGCGTACTCGTCGATGGCGTTGCCGCCGAAGTCCGCTACGCCGGCCGCGACCAGATCGTCGCCTTCACTCCCAACGTCCTCGACCTCCGCAAGCCCTTCGTGCCCATTACCGTCGAGCGTGCCGGCACAGTCATTCACACCGTCTTCATGCCTACCGCCGAGGCCCAACCCTCGCTTCCCACTCGCCTCAGCCTTGGCCAGCAACTCTCGGCTTTCGCCTTCACCGCTGGTTCACGCGAAACGCTCTTCCTCACCGGTCACGGCAGTTTGCCGCTCTCCACCGGCAACGCGAACGTCCGTCTCTGCGGTCTGCCCGCCGAAGTGATTTCTGCCGGGCTCCTCCCGGGTAGCCCCAACGCCATCGCCACCG
>JALHNI010000058.1 GCA_022843605.1 Bryobacter sp. | reverse complement strand
ATGAAATTGCCCTCCCGCCCGCGACTACTGCAATTCAAGAACCAATCTCGTTTTGCGCCTGAATCCTCAAAATCCTTACCAGCATCGGCATCGACACGGCATTTATTGCCGACCCACCTGTAAGAATGAGACGGGCAGCCGCGACTAACTGTTCGAAACAGTGAATCAAGCAGAACAACAACAGCGCTTCGAGGAGTGGACCACCAACCACCGTGCGATTTTGCATCATGTCGTGAATGCTTTCGCCGAAGTCGGCGACCGCGCCGATCTGATGCAGGAATTGCTGCTCGCCCTCTGGAAAGCGATTCCCGCCTTTCGCGGCGGGGCCCAGCCCACCACCTTTCTCTATCGCGTCTCGCACAACACCGCCATGACCTGGCGCCGCAAACGGGGCACCTATCGGCGCCTGATGGAGCAGGCGCTTCAGGAGCCCGCCGCCGCAGCATCCACGGTCAACCAGGAACACCTCGAGCAACTCTACGCCTCGATTCGCGGCTTCCCGCCGCTTGACCGTTCATTGCTGTTGCTCTCACTCGACGAGGTGAGTTATCGCGAGATGGCCGAGATCCATGGCATTGCCGAAAACCTGGTCGGCGTCCGGCTCACCCGGGCGCGCGCCAAACTGATCGAACAAATGAAGGAGAAGTTCTTATGAACCCCAATGAATTGAAGTATCTCTGGGCGTCGCCGGAAAACGGCCTCTCGCTGGAGAAGGCGAACCAGTTCGCGACAAAGGCGATCGCCCAGGTGAACCGCGAACGGCGGCGGCGGCAGGGCCTGCTCGTCTACGTCTTCGTGATGGTCCCGCTCGTCACCCTCTTTGCAGGCTGGCAGATGGTCAGTCATCGCATCGATTGGGAAGAAGCTTGGCCTGCCACCCTGATTCTCGCCGCCCAGTGGATCACGGCGCTCGCGCTGCTGCGCATCTTCCGGCAAAGCCCAGCCACACTTGCCGCGCAAGATTCGATTCGCGCCACGGTCGAAAAGCTCGCGCAACAGACGCGGGCCCGCTGCCGCGAACTGCAGACTCTGCTCGGCCTCTTCCTGGTGGCCATTCCGCTCACCAGCTTCGCCATTCACCAACTGCAGGAGAGCGGCAAGATGCGGCCACACGAAGCGGCTTCCGCCGGGATGCTCTTCGCCGCCATCATTGTGGGCATGGGCGGCTGGATCCTGTTCGACCTTTTCGCCCGCAAACTACCGGAGAAGCGCCATCTCGAAGACCTGATGCGCGACTACCGTTAACGAAACCTAACAGGAGCCGGAGCGGCCTGATAGTAGCATGGGGGAGATGTCTCGCGCGCTCTGGCTGCTCTGTCTGGCGAGTTTACCGCTGCTCGGTCAGACTTGCGTGCAGACACTGTCCCCCAACACTCGCGCCGTCTCCGCCGCCACCAACCCGCTTTTCCAAGGCACCTTCAACGTCACGTCGAGTGCCAGTAACTGCACCTGGACCAGCACCTCCAGCGCCTCCTGGATCGCCGTGCAGGTGGGCCAGAGCGGCCGTGGTAATGGCATCGTCGGTTACTCCGTCGACAACAACGTCACGCCGCTCGCCCGCACCGGCACTATCCAGGTAGGCACGGCCGTTTTCACGGTCAATCAGGCTGCCGCCGCCTGCAACGCGACGCTCACCCTGCAAGGCGGCTCCGTCCTGGGAGCCGATGGCGGCACACGTCAATTGCAGGTCACCACCACCTGCGAATGGGCCGCCGCGCCGAACGTCAGTTGGATCACCGCGACACCCGGCACCGGCCGGGGCAACGGCACGCTCCTGCTTACCGTCGCGCCGAACAACACCACGTCGCCGCGCTCCGGAGCCGTATCGCTGTTGGGGCAAACCGTCACGCTGACCCAAGCCGCCGGCACCTGTTCTTTCGCCCTCTCGCCCACTCAGCAAGCCGTACCCGCCGGGGGCGGAGCGTTTTCAGTCGGGCTCGTCACCGCATGTGCCTGGACGGCCACCAGCAACGCCAGTTGGCTCACCCTCAACCCGCCCACCAGCGGTACTGGCGCTTCGTCCCTCAGCTACACCGTCGCCGCCAACGCCAGTTCCGCCGACGCCCGCACCGCCATCCTCACCGTCGGCTCAAGCACCCTCACCGTCCAGCAAGCCGGTGGCGCCTGCAACGTCCAGCTCAATCCCGCTAGCGCCCAAGTGGCCGCGGCCGGCGGTACTGGCAGCTTCGCCGTCACCACGCCCTGCACCTTCACCGCGCGCTCCAACGTCGCCTGGATAACGACCGTCGCCAGCGCCAGCGCGGTCACCTACAACGTCGCCACGAACACCGCCGTCACTCCCCGAACCGGCTCCATCGCCGTTGCCGGCACCACCTTCACCATCACTCAAGCCGGCTCCACCTGCTCATTCACGGTCACCCCTGAAACCCTCGACATTCCACCCGCCGGCGTCACCAGCGGCACCATCCAGGTCACCACGACCAGCGGCTGCGATTGGACAGCCAGCAGCGACTCCGCCTGGCTGAGGATCATCGGCCAGATCACCGGTAGCACCCAGGGCAGCGTTCAATACGCCGTCGACCCTAACTCGGCGGGCAGCGCCAGAACCGGGACCCTTACCGTCGCCGGCCGCGCAATCACTGTCCGGCAGAACTCCGGCACCGCCCCCGCCCTCACCGCCGCGGGCATTCTCAACTCAGCCAGTTATCAGCCCGGCGGCATCGCTCCGGGAGAGATCATCACCATCTTTGGCGAAGGGCTCGGCCCCACTACGCTCACCACCGCGATGCTCGAGGCCGACGGCCTCTCAGTCAGCAAGTCGCTGGCCGGAACCCGGATTCTCTTCGACGGTATGCCATCGCCCATCGTCTACACGTCGCGAAACCAGGTAAGCGCGATCGTGCCTTACGCGCTGGCTAGCCAGTCGACGGTGGCGTTGGTGGCTGAGTATCTCGGCGCGCGCTCAACGGCCGTCAATGTCCGTGTGCTTCCCTCTGCCCCGGCGCTCTATTCGCTGAACTCCTCGGGCTCCGGCCCGGGCGCCATTTTCAACCAGGATGGCTCGGTCAACTCGTCAGCGACGCCGGCTCAGCCGGGCCAAGTCGTGATCCTCTTCGCCACCGGGGAGGGCCTCACCACCCCGCTGCCCGCCGACGGACAGTTGACGCCAGCCGTCGAACCACTTCCCCGCCCCCGGCTGCGCGTCACCGTTTTCATCGGCGGTGTGGAGTGCCCCGTGCTCTACGCCGGCGCGCCCCCCGGACTCGTTGCCGGCGCCATGCAGGTGAACGTCCAACTTCCCGCCAACGTGCCGCTCGGCGACGCGGTGCCCATTGTGCTCGCCGTCGGGGAGAGCCTCAGTCCAGACACCGTCACCCTCGCCATCCGGCGCGCACCATGACCCGGCGCAGCTTTCTGGCCGCCCCCTCCGCCTTCGCTGCCTGCCCGGATTCCGATCATGCGGAACTCGACTTCACTCACCTTCCCGCCTCGGCCCACGCCATCGCCGACGATCTACGCCTCGGTGAAGGCGCCTGGACGCCTTACCGCGAGCAGCAACGAAAGCTCCTGCTCTCGCGCATCGACGAAGGCTCTGCCGAGCATGTCACCTACTATGTGCTTCAGTCGCAGAGCTTCACCCGGCACGCACCGATTGACCCTGTGCGTCTCGCGGCCGCCAAGCCAGCCCAAATCACCGCGGCCGCCCGCGAGCGCTTCGACGACTTCCTTGCGCACCCACCCGCGGACGAACGCGGACGCATCGTCCGGGAGCTTTTCGGCAACCTGCCACCCTCATGGACCGCCGAGGCCTGCTTCGCCCACACCATGCGCTTCCTCAACAAACGCAGCAGCAACCAACAGTCCGCTCGCGATGAACTCTACCAGCGTCGCGGCCTGAGTTCCGACACCACGCCAAACCAGACCCTCGTCATTGACCGGGCTCTCGCGCACCTCGGTCCCCCGCAAGGCCGCACACTGCTCGTCGGCCCCGGCCTCGATCTCACCCGTCGCGAAGCCTTCCGCGATGACATTCCGCTTCAGGCCTACCAGGTCGACCGGCTCCTGGCAGCCACCGCTCTGCTCGATTGCGCCGACGTCCGGCCCGAAGTACTCGCTTTCCTCAAGCCGCGCCCCGTCTGCCCGCTCCACCTCGATATCTCCACCACCGCCGCGTCCGCCCGCGGCCGTTACTCGCTCATTCTCGTCACCAACGTCTTGCTCTATCTGGGCGACCAAGCCCTCTTTGCGGCCATGGCGGGCTTCGCCCGGTCTCTGGCCCCGGGCGGGCATCTGGTGCACAACGACGTTCGCTTCGCCACAAAGGTCTTTGGCGAGGTGCTCGGCCTGCCGGCCGCCCACTATGAGTCGATCTCGCTGGGGAAGCGCCAAGGGGTGGAACTTCTGGATCGTGCCGTGATTCATCGCCGCCTCTAGTTCGGCACTTGTCAACGAATTGTGATATGCTTGCGCAATCTGAAATTTCAGATTTGAGGTCTCGACCATGTTCCGTCTCGCAATCCTGTTTTTTGCCCCGCTCGTTGCCTTCGCGCAGCAAAGTACCGGCACCCTTTCCGGCACCGTCACCGATCCCCAGGACGCCGTCATCGCCTCCGCCAAGGTGGAGGTCGCCAATATCGACACCGGCGCGGTCTTCCGCACCCAGACAAATGGCCAAGGCTCTTATACTGCCCCGGGTCTCGCCGTCGGCCGCTACGAAGTGCGCGCCGAACTCGCCGGCTTCAAGCGCGCCGTCCGCTCCGGCATCACTCTCCAGGTAAACCAGAATGCGCAAGTGAACCTCGTGCTACAGGTAGGCCAGGTGGCCGAGACCGTCGAAGTAAAAGGCGAGGCCTCGCTCGTCGATTCCTCTTCCGCCACCGTCGGCACGGTCATTGAGAACCGTCAGGTGCAAGCCCTTCCGCTCAACGGGCGCGGCGCCCTGGCCCTCACCCTGCTGACGCCGGGCGTCTTCTCCAATGCCGGCCCCATCAACTCCGGCTTCGGCGACCGCGGCATCCAGATCTCTTCTCTTTCGATCAACGGTTCGCCCAATGGCATGAACAATCAGATGCTCGACGGCAACAACAACACGCTCTCCTACGTCGGGGAAGTCGGCGTCCCGCCCGCGGTCGATGCGGTCGAAGAGTTCAAGGTGCAAAGCGGTACGATGTCCGCGGAGTTTGGCTTCACGGCCGGAGGTGCGATCAATCTGGTTACCAAGTCGGGCACCAACCAAATCCACGGCACGTTGTACGAGTTTTTCCGCAACGACAAACTCGACGCCCGCAACGCCTTCGCTACCACTCGGCTGCCCTTCCGCTACAACCAGTACGGCGGCACCGTTGGCGGCCCCTTTATCAAGAACAAGACCTTCGGCTTCTTCAACTACGAGGGTTATAAACTCCGCCGCTCCACGCCGCGCATTGCCAGCGTCCCGATCGCCCAGTGGCGTCAAGGCGACTTCTCCAACCTCGCCAACGCGAACGGCACGCTGATTCCCATCTACGATCCCAATACGGTGCGCGCCAACCCAAACGGCGCCGGCCTGATCCGCGATGTCTTTCCTAACAACCGCGTCCCCCAGGGCCGGTTCGATAGCGTCACGCCGAAGATCCTCGCCTTCTGGCCGGAACCCAACAAGGCGCCCATCAACCCTTTTACCTTTAGCCAGAACTTCCAGGATTCAGCCCGGTCTTTGGTCGACTGGGAACAGATTAACTTCAAGGTCGACCACCGCTTTAGCGACTCGAACTCGATCTTCCTGCGCTACACCTCCTCCCAGCACGCCCCCTTCGCCGATGCCTTCTTCACCGACCCCACGGTCGGTGAAAACCGTACCGACGACCAGACCAATCGCAACGCCGTCATCAGCGATACCCACACGTTCTCCCCGACGCTAATCAACAACCTCCGCGTCGGCTTAATGCGCCAAAGTTTCATCTTCCAGGCCATTAACTTCGGCCAGGGCCTGCCCCGCAAACTCGGCCTGCCGGAAATCATCCCCAACGACCAAATGCCCCAGATGAACTTCGGCTTCGGCTCCATCGGCGGCGGCGCGGCCGGCAATCGCGGCTCCCTCAACTGGGACATTCAGAACATGATCACCAAGATCTGGGGCAGCCACACGCTCAAGATCGGCTACAACCACCGCGTGCTCTATGGCGGCAATCTGCAGGGCTCGGCGCTATCGGGGGGCTTCAGCTTCGATGGCCTCACCACAAATCCACAAGTTCCCGCCGGTACCGGTAGCAGCATGGCGCAATTCCTCCTCGGCGACGTCAATACTGCTGGCATCGATCGCATTCTTGGCAACTCCTGGCATGGCTTCGCCTCCAGCGGGTTCATCCAGGACGATTGGAAAGTCGGCCGCCGCCTCACCTTCAACCTGGGTCTTCGCTATGACTTCCAGCAGAAACCCTATGAGCGTCACGACGGCCATATCAACCTCGACTTGAACAAGATTGAGCCCATCACCGGCCGCCCCGGCACCGTGGTCTATGCCAATCGCGACGGGCAACCGCGCTCCTTCTTGAACGAAGACTACAATGACTTCGCGCCTCGCTTCGGTTTCGCGTACGACGTCTTCGGCAGCGGCAAGACCGTTCTCCGAGGCGGCTATGGCATCTTCTACCCCACCATCTTCTACCGTGAGTTCCTCGGCAACACCCAGCTTTTCTCGACGAATCGCACCACCTATGTCGCCGAAGGTGTAGGCCTCCGCGCCTTCCGCTTCCAGCAAGGCTTCCCCTTCGCTCCGATCTCCTCGCCTGGTGCCGCCGCCGGCCCCAGCGCCCTTCTCGGCCAAGCTGTTTCCTATCGCGAGTCCGATGCCACCACGCCCATGTCCCAGCAGTATGACGTCTCGCTTCAACAACAGATCGGCAACTGGCTGGTGGATGTCACTTATTCCGCCAACAAAGGCACCCACTTCTCCGCCGGGGGCTACAACCTGAATCAGATCGATCCGCGTATCCGCCAACAACTCGGCCAGTCGCTCTTTGATGCCGTCCCCAATCCGCTCGCGGGCAAGGTCCCCGGCGGCCTCGGCGCCGCTACCGTTCAGCGCGAACGGCTGCTGATGGCCTACCCGCAGTACAACGGCGTCAGCGTCACCAACCCCCGCATGGGCAACTTCAATTCCCATCTGCTGCTGATCAACGTCAAGCGCCGGTTCAGTCAGGGGTTCCTGGTGAACTTCTCCTTCACCGGTGGCAAGAAGATCTCGGACTCCACGATCGTTCCGATCGATTTCGGACCGATCGAGCAAACGAATGATAATGGCTTTCGCGACGGCCTCTTCAACCGCCGCGTGGAGAAGGCCATCGATCCCACTGACGTCTCCAAACGCGGCGTCTTGAGCGTCATTTACGAGCTTCCTTTTGGCCCGGGCAAGGCCTTCAATCCCTCAAACGGCGCGGCCCGTAAGATCGTGGGCGGTTGGCAGGTCAACCTGATCGGTTTGGCCCAGACCGGCGTCCCGCTCACCGTCCGCGGCGCCAATAACTTCCAGGCCGATCGTCCCAACTCCACCGGCGTTAGCGCCCAACTTGACACTCGCACCCCCCAGCGTTGGTTCGATACAACGCAGTTCGTCAACCCCCCGGCCTTTACCGTGGGCAACGTCGGCCGCACCACGCCGGACACTCGCCATCCGGGGGCCTTCAACATCGACTTCTCGCTCATTAAGGACACTCAACTTACCGAACGCATCAAGCTGCAGTTCCGCGCCGAGGCTTTTAACCTCACCAACCGCGTCAACTACGGCCTCGCCAATGACAACTTTACTGCCGGACCCGATGGCCGAAACGCCAGCGCCACCTTCGGCACCATCGTCTCCTCGCGCGACGCTCGCGTCGGTCAACTCGCCCTGAAGGTGATCTTCTAAACGGCCATGCAACGCCGCGCACTACTGGCTCTGGCCGTCGCCCAAGCCGCCAGGGGCATCCCCAGGCTCACCATCACCGCGGTGGAGCCAGTCGTGCTGCGCACCCCGAACACCGGCCAGAAGGCGGAGAGTCTCATCGACCCTCCGCGCTTCGGCAGCCATACCGGCGGACCCGGACTCGCCAATCGTCTCGACCACGCCAGCCCCGTTCGCTACTTCGGCGTCCAGCAGGCGGTGCTCGTCAAGATCACCACGGACCAGGGCCTCATCGGCTGGGGCGAGTGCCATGCGCCCGGCTCGCCCCGGGTCCACGCCGCCATCATCACTGACCTTCTCGCTCCCGTTCTCACCGGCCAGGATGCCCGCCATGTCGAGCCCTTGTGGGAGCGCATGTACTCCGCCAATCGCACGCGCGGCTACTCCACCGGCTTCGTCACTGAAGCCATTGCCGGCTGCGACCTCGCCCTCTGGGACTTACTCGGTAAGTTCACCAACCAACCCGTCTGGCAGCTACTCGGCGGTAAGTTTCGCGATCGCATTCCCGCTTACACCAGCGCCGGCTCCGTCGAACAAGCCCTCAAGGCCTTCGAACTCGGCTTCACCGCCGTCAAGATGAGCTTCGGCAAAGGTACCACCACGCGCGATCTCGACCGCGTGAAAGCCGTCTCCCAGGCCATCGGCGCCAAGGGGCAGTTACTGCTCGATTCACTCGGCGCCTTCAAGCTCAGCGAAGCGCAGGCGCTCGGCCATCAACTCGACGCCCTAGGCAACATCGGCTGGTGGGAGGATCCTTTGCTCCCGGAAGAGGTCTCCGGCTTCGCCGCGCTCGCCGCCCAATGCACCACGCCCATCTGCGCGGGCGAAGAACTCTCCAACCGCTTTCAGTTCCGCGACTATTTTGCCGCCCGCGCGTGCGACATCATCAACCCTGATCTCTGCCGCGCCGGCGGCATCACCGAATGCCGTCGCATCGCCGCCATGGCCGACGCCGAAGGCATTCTCTGGTCACCTCACGTCAGCACCGGCACCGCGCTCTACATGAGCGCCAGCACCCAACTCGCCGCTGCCACTTCGAACAGTGTCATTCTGGAAGGCGGCCGCGCCCATGAAGGCCCCTTCGGCAACGTCCTCCTCCGTGAACCGCTCGTCTACACTCCCGGTTTCGCCCACGTCCCGGACCGCCCAGGCCTGGGCGTCGAGTTCAACGATCAGCAACTGAAGAAAGTAACCGTCTCATGATTCTCCTTCTCACCCTGGCCCTCGCTGCCGACCCCTACGCCTCTACCGGCTTCATCCAGATTCCGCCCCAGGTCAAGCTCGGCGCGATGTCCGCGGTGGAGGTCTCCCGCGACGGCCACATCTACGTGCTTCACCGTGGCGAACCGCCCTTGCTCCAATACAATGCCAAAGGCGAGTACGTCAAAGGCTGGGGCGAGGGCATGTTCAAGGTCGCCCACGGCTTGAAGACCGACCGCGCCGGCAACATTTGGACCACCGACAACGGCAACCACGTCCTGCGCCAGTTCTCCCCCGACGGCAAACTGCTCAAGACCCTCGGCGAGGTGAATGTCGCCAAGCCCGACGACTCGCACTTCCGGTCGCCCGACGACATCGTCTTCTCCTCCAAGGGCGACATCTACGTCGCCGACTCTGGCAATGGCCGCATTGTTCACCTTGATCCAGATGGCAAATTCCTCAGCCAGTGGGGCAGCAAGGGCAAAGGCGAAGGCCAGTTCGCCACCGCCCACGGCCTCGCTATTGACAAGCAGAATCGCGTCTACGTCGCCGACCGCGGCAACAACCGCGTCCAGGTCTTCGACGCCACCGGCAAGTTCCTCTCCGTCTGGTCCGGCTTCGGCAACCCCTTCGGCATGCTCATTGTCGGCAAGCAACTCCTGGTTTCCGAGGGCGACGTGAACAAGATCTTCCATTTTGCCCTCGATAGCGGCAAAATAGAGTCAACCTGGGGCGATCCGCAGACGCTGCAATTGCCTCACCTGATGGCCCTTGACCGTCGCGGCAACCTCTATGTCGCCGAAGTGAATGGCAAACGGGTACAGATTTTCCGGAGGGCAAAGTGAAATACGGCCTCATCCTTCTCCCTGGGCTGCTGCTGGCGCAGACGCCCGAACTTGAGCGCGCGCACGCGCCGATCATCGAACCGCAAATCAAGAAGTCGAAGACCGTCTCCGCCTTGACGGCCCGCTACACCCCGGCCGGTGCTGGCAAGGTCGCCCCCGTGGCGCATCGCAACTTCATCGACCAGCATGTCTTCGGCCGCATGAAGCGGGACAGCATTCCGCACGCGCCGCTCGCCGGCGATGAACAGTTCGCCCGCCGCGCTTGGCTCGATGCCACCGGCCGCATCCCTCCTCCGTCCGAACTCGAAGCCTTTCTCGCCAGCCGCGACCCCAAGAAGCGCGAACGCCTCATCGATCAGCTCACGGACAGCACCGCCTTCGTCGACAAATGGACCTACTACTTCTCTGACCTCTTCCGCGCCGGCCAACGTATGGGCTCGGGCCTCAACCTTTTCAATTTTTGGCTGCGGGAGTGGCTCAAGCTCGACCGGCCATACAACGAAGTCGTCACTGACTTACTCACTGGCGCCGGCAAAAGCAGCTTTTCCGTCCCGGCCGGCATGTACTATGCCCGCGACTTCGTCAAAGCCAAGGACGATCCCGAAGCGCCCGACGCCCATGATCTGGTGAACCAGCCCGACACCGTCGACGAGTTCACCGTCACTTACTCCAAGGTCTTCCTGGGTTTGAATCTCGCTTGTATCTCCTGCCACGACGGCAAGAACCACCTCGAAAAGGTGAACCTTTTCCTGACTTCCAAAAAGCGCGACGAGTTCTTTGGCCAGGCGGCTTTCTTCGGACGCACGCGCCAGATCATGAACTGGGAGAACGGCTATCAGGCCAACACTGAGTACACCGTCGACGATGTCGGTCCGGACTATGACCCTAAGGCCGAGTCGATCGTGCGTGTCCCCCGTCGCGGCGGCGACGCTTCGCCCCGCTTCATCCTCGGCGGAGAGCGCCCCAAGCCCGGTGAGAATCATCGCGATGCCCTCGCCCGTATTCTTACCACCCATCCGCAGTTCCGCCGCGCCTTCGCCAACCGCATCTGGGCCGAACTGATGGGCTTTGGCATCGTCGAACCCATCGACGACTTCGACCTGTTGAAGCCTGACCAAGCTTCCAATCCCGCCCTCCTCGATGCCCTCGCGGACGACTTCGGCAAGCACAACCACAGCTTCAAACACTTCTTCCGCACTGTGATGAACTCGAGCGCCTATCAGCTGAGTTCCCGCTTCGATGGCGAGTGGAAAGAAAGCTATGCGACTTACTACGCTCGCAAGTATGTCCGCATGCTCACCGCTCCGGAGTTACATGACGCCATCGCTCTCGCTACCGGACGTCCCGGCAGGTTCTCGAGCGGCACCGAGAAAGTCGGCATGGCCATGCAGATGCCGGAACCCAAGAAAGCCGAAGCTGAAGTGCAAGGCTTCATGAAGACCTTCGGGCAGAGTAACCGCGACGACATGCCCAAGAAAGTCCCGCCCTCCTCGCTACAGGCCATGCTCCTGATGCAGTCACACGTCGTCACTGACCGCGTTGACTCGTCCAAAGGCGGAACCCTCAAAAAGCTTCTCGAGGAAGAAGCCGACAACGCCCGCGTTGTCGAGAAGATCTTCCTGCACACCATCTCCCGTAAACCCAGCGCCCCGGAAGCCGCCGTCGCCGTCAGGGCTCTCACCACCAACCGCCGTCAGGGCGCCGAAAATCTCCAATGGGCGCTCCTCAACAGTCCGGAATTCATCTTCAACTACTAACATGAACCAGCGCATCTCCGATTTACTGCCCGCGCGCCGCGACTTACTCAAATTAGGCGGCCATGGTCTGCTTGGCGCTTTCGCCAGCCAGGCGCTCATGCCCCTGAAGGTGCGGGCGGCTGGCCGCGCCAACCCGAGAGGTACGGCCCGCTTCTGTATCGTGATTGAACTCGCCGGCGCGCTCTCCCACATCGACAGCTTCGACTTCAAGGAGAACGCGGGCACCCAGAAGGACTTCGACGTTCGCCCCATCAAAAACGACCTCTACCTCAGCCATCGCCTCTTCCCCGAGCTCTCGAAAGAGATGGATAAGGTCACCATCGTGCGCTCCATGAAGAGTCACGAAGTCGTTCACTTCCGCGGCCAATATTACACGCAAGCGGGCCGGCCATTGAACCCGGCGCAGGCCTCCGAGATTCCCAGCGTCGGCTCCGTCGTGGCCCTGGAGCTCGAATCCCAACGCCGCCCGACCGATACGTTTCCCACTTACATCGGCTGTGGCCTCGATACTTCCGGCTGCGGCGCGCTCTCCACCGGTTTCCTGCATCCGCGCCACTCCGTCCTCGACGTCAACCTAAAGTCTGGCGCCGGCGCCGCACCATCCTCCAAAGAGGCGCTGGCCGTCCTGGCCGAGCGCTATCGCTTGCTTAAGGAACTCGACCGCGCGATGCTCCCCGGCCGCGGCGGTCGCGACCGCTCCTTCGGCACCTTCGCCGACTTCCAGTCTTCCGCCTACCAGATCCTCGGCGACCCGCGTTGGCCCCAAGCCTTTAAGATGTCCGAGGAGGAAACCGCACGCTACGGAAAGAACGAAGTGGGCCTCGGCTGCCTGCTCGCCCGCAACCTCGTCCAGGCCGACGCCGGCACGCGCTATATTCACATCGTCCATCCCGATTGGGATCACCACCGCGACATCTACAATCACGCCAAGAAGTCGAACCACTACATCCGCTGCAACGAGTTTGATCGCGCCATGGCTAATCTTCTGCGCGACCTCGAAAAACAACCGTCGCCTCGCCAGCCCGGCAAGACGCTGCTCGACGACACCCTGATTGTCGTCGCCACTGAATTCGGCCGCGTTCCCGGCGCGCTCAACGGTATTGCCGGCCGTCATCACTACAACCTCGCCTATCTCTCGCTCTACGCCGGCGGCGGCGTCAAGCCCGGGCGCATCATCGGCAAGACCGATGCCACCGGCGAACACGTCATCGATAACGGCTGGACTTACAAACGCTCGCAAGTTAAAACCGAGAATATCTACGCCTCCATTTACTCGGCCCTCGGCATCGATTGGCACAAAGAGATCACCAACACGCCCTCGCGCCGCGCCTACCGCTATGTCGACATGCTGGGTGCCACCGAAATGGCCGTCGATGACGAAATTGCCGACCTGTTTGTCTAATGCACTTACTCCTCGCCCTGTATCTCACGCTGGAGGCCGGCCAGGTTCTCATCCCCGCCGGTAAATTCACCATGGGCCGCACCAAGCTCACGGCGGACGACAAAACCAAGATGCGTCCGCAGATTCTGCTTGACGATCGGCCAGCCCACGAAGTGGCTCTCTCCGCTTTCTACCTCGACACCCAAGAAGTGACGCACGAACAGTACGCCGTTTTCGTCAAGGCCCGCAAGCATCGCGTGCCCTACCACTGGCTTACCGGCGAGGTTCCGGCTGGTCTCGGCAAGGTCCCCGTCTACAACGTCAGTTGGGACGACGCCAAGGCCTACTGCGAAGCTCAGGGCAAACGCCTTCCCACCGAAGCCGAATGGGAACGCGCGGCGCGAGGCGGCCTGGAAGCGCAGGATTTCCCTTGGGGCGATAAGTTCGACGCCAAGTTACTTCGCTCTGGAGTCGAATCCGGCCCAGGCGAAGCCGGTAAGTACCCTCCGAATGCCTTCGGCCTGTATGATATGGCCGGCAGCATGTCCGAGTGGACCGCCGATTACTTCGAGCGCGACTACTACGCGAAGTCGCCCACCCAGGACCCAACTGGCCCCGCTGAAGGCACTTACCGCATCATCCGCGGCGGCGCCTGGAGCGACGCTCCGAAGCGCGTCACCGTCTTCTTCCGCAACTGGGTCCGCCCCACGCAGCGCCAGGCCAACATCGGTTTTCGTTGCGCAAAATCAGTCCCGCGGTGAGGATGAGTTGACGATTTGTTCGGCTTGAGCCAACTGCGCGGCGCTGCCTCGCGCGGCGATCACCTTCGATGGGTTGTAAGTCATCAGCAACCGGATGCTGGCGTCCCTGCGAAACTTGACAGCTATCTCCTGCAACCGCTGGGGCGTGGCAGCCCACGGGACGTGGAAGAGCCTGACCAGATCGTCAGAACCGGGCCCGCGGAACGCCGTAGCAGTGGGCCGGGCGGTCCCGTCGAGTTGCTCGACCATCCATTCGGCCAACATGACCTGATCCAGCGTGCCTCGAACCACGATGGCGGATTCGCCCTGGTAGACGAATAGCCTCGGGATCGTCGCCACGGTTCGAATCGCGGTCGCTAACTCCTGAAGCGTTTGCGGTGTGTGTGTGTGGCGAAGATAGAAGATCTTCACCGCCCGGTCCTGGTCAAACTGCGCTTCGAAGCGCGGCGGGCTCGGCAGGTTCGCCGTGCGTTTGTCGAGATGGATCAGGATCCAATCGGCGAGAGCGCCCTGGGCCTGGGAGCCTGAAAAGGTCAATGTCTTTTGCCCGGCATCCACCTTGAGGTCTCGCAGTTCGGTCATCGAACGTACCACCGTCGCAATCTCCTGGAGACTTTGCGGACTACTGGTGTTGGTGAAATGGAAAACGCGCTCGAGATCGGCCTGCGCGAAGGCCAAGGTAACGCACAGCAGCGAAGTTCTCATGAAAAAATGACGTCGGAGCCGGATGAGTCGTGCAGTTAGAATGGTGTTGACGATGAAAGGCAAGTGGCTCTTGGCAACCGGCGTGTTGGTGATGGTACTGGCGACCGCCGCCGCCGTCTGGTACGCCCGCCCGCCGGCCACAGAAGTGCCCAAGAAGGCCGTGGCCCCCGTCGCCGAGGTTCCGGCTGTGGCCACGGGCGAACTCAGCCTCTCCGGCCGCGTCCAGGCGACCAAACTCATCCAGATCCTTGCCCCCGTTGACGGCGTGCTCGAAGAGTTGCGCGTCCGGGAGGGCGAAGATGTCTCCGAAGGCCAGATGCTGGCCCGGGTCAAGAATAACTCCCTCGACATCAATCACGAACAGGCCACGCAGCAGTTGGAGTCGCTGCAGTCCAAGGTTAACAACCTCGAAGCCGGGTTGATCTCGGCCCGGCTCGAAGCCCAGCGGGCTCGCGCCGACGCCGACACCTTGAAGGCTCGCCTGGAGGCCGCCCGCAAGGAGTTCGACCGGCAGGCCATGCTGATGAAAGAGGGCGCCACTCCCCGCCTAAAGTTCGAGAAAGGCAAGCAGGACTACGAAAGCTCGCTCGTCGAGTTCGAAGCGAAGGACAACCTGGCCCGCCAGGCCTCCGATCGGGTGGAGAACAGCAGCCGCGCGCTCGACGATGCCAAGAAGACTCTGGCCGAACACACAGCCGAGTGGGAGGAAGCCAAAAGCGACCTCAACTCTGCCGAGATTCACGCCCCTGCCGACGGCGTCGTGGTGAAGGTCGCAAAGCAAAATGGCGAGCCGGTTGACCGGCGCGCAACGGAAGTCTTCCAGATCGCCGTCGACCTGACCGCCATGGAAGCGGTGGTCGCCCTCAACCCTGACGAACTCCCGCTCGTGAAGCCCGGCCAGGTGGCTGTAATCTACCTCGTCGAGGCGGGCAACGAACCGATCCAATCTACCGTTCGGGAGATCAAAGCGAATGAAGCCTATCTCGACTTTAGAAGCCCGAATTCGATGATTCGCCCGGGCCTGATTGCTCAGGTCCGCATCCAACTCAAGTAACCCAACATCTACCATGCAACACCTAGCCGCCAGTCTCCTTGAACTGATTACCCAAACTTCGACCAATCTGCCGCCCGATGTGCGTGCCGCGATGGGCGTGGCGATTGAGACCGAGACGCCGATGACTCAATCGGCCCAGGCGCTCTCCATCATCGCCACCAACATCGACATGGCCGCGGACGATAACGGCCCCATCTGCCAGGACACCGGTATGCCGACGTTCATCATGCACACCCCGGTCGGCGTCAACCAGATCGTCCTCAAGAAGGCGATCAAGGAAGCCGTGGCCGCCGCCACCAAGCTGGGCAAGCTGCGCCCCAACTCAGTGGACTCCATCACCGGCAAGAACTCCGGCGACAACCTCGGCACCGAAACGCCGGTCATCCACTTTGAGCAGTGGGAGAACGAAGGCATCGAGATCAAGCTGATCCTCAAGGGCGGAGGCTGCGAGAACAAGAACATCCAGTATTCCCTGCCCGCTGACCTCGACCATCTGGGCAAAGCCGGCCGCGACCTCGCCGGCGTTAAGAAGTGCCTGCTGCACGCCGTCTGGCAGGCGCAAGGCCAGGGCTGCGCGCCCGGCGCTATCGGTGTCTGCATCGGCAGCGACCGTGGCCACGGCTACGTGCTCGCCAAAGAGCAGCTCTTCCGCACGCTTGACGACGTGAACCCCAACCCCGTGCTCGCGCAACTCGAAGCCGAGGTGATGGAAGAATCCAACAAGCTCGGGGTCGGCGCGATGGGCTTCGGCGGCAAAGCCTCGCTCATCGGCTGCAAGGTGATGGCCGCCAATCGCCTGCCCGCCAGCTTCTTCGTCTCGGTCGCCTACGATTGCTGGGCCTTCCGGCGACTGGGCGTCATCCTGAACGCCGAAACCGGCGCCATTGACCGCTGGCTGTACCGCGATCCCGCGCAGGAAGTGAAGCGCATGGCGGAAGGCGAAGGTTTCGCTTTAACCGGCAACGAAGTCGTGCTCGAAGCTCCGGTCACTGAGGAGCAGGTCCGCAAGCTCAAGGTCGGTGACGTGGTGCTCATCCGCGGCACGATGTACACCGGCCGCGACGCCGTCCATGCCCACCTCATGAAGAACCCGCCGCCCGTCGACCTCAACGGCGCGGTGCTATACCATTGCGGCCCCGTCATGTTGAAGGACGGCGAAGAGTGGAAGGTGAAAGCCGCCGGCCCCACCACCAGTTCGCGCGAAGAACCCTATCAGGCCACTGTCATCAAGAACTACGGCGTGCGCGTAGTCATCGGCAAAGGCGGCATGGGCGCCAAGACACTCGCAGCACTCAAGGACTATGGTGCCGTTTACCTCAATGGCATCGGCGGTGCCGCCCAGTTCTACGCCCGCACCGTCAAGAAAGTGAAGGGCGTCAGCCTGATGGAGTTCGGCATTCCCGAAGCCATGTGGGAGCTCGACGTCCACGACTTCGCCGCCATCGTCACCATGGATTCGCACGGCAACTCGCTGCATGCCGACGTCGAAGCCGCCACCGGCGAACAACTCACCGTCGTGGGCTCGGCTTCGTGATATACCGTTAAGGATTCCAATGAGCAAACGAACTTCTATCGGGTCCTGGGCCTATACGATTGGCCCCTACGGACCGAACCCCATCGACTTCGATACGGTCTGCGACAAACTGAAAGCCCTGGGCTTTGACGGCCTCGAATTGGGTGCCTTTCCGCCACATCCGAACCCCGGCAACCCCAATGGTCCGGACGACGCCTGGCCCGGTACGCTGGCCTCAAAGGCGCAGCGCCAGGAACTGAAGGCCAAGATGCTTGAACGAGGCCTCGGCTTCTCCGGCATTGCCGCCAACCTCTGGGGCGAGAAGCTGATCAACACGGACGACCAGACCAAGTACATCGCCGAGTTCAAACGCAATTGTGAGTTCGCGGTTGATACGGGCATCGGCGGTGTGCGCGTCGATACGGTGCAGCCACCGACAATTCATCGCGAAGTGGACTATGCCACGGCCCTCAGCCGCGTCACCAAGACCTGGCAGACGTGCGCCGACATCGCCGCCGACCATGGCCTCAACATGACCTGGGAATTTGAACCCGGGTTCGCCTTTAACAAGCCCTCGGACATTGTGCGAATTCATGACGCGGTCAACCGCACCAACTTTGGCCTGCTCTATGACACCTGCCACGGCCAGATGGTGGGCGTGGTGGGCGCGCGGCAGGAAGGCGACAAGGAAGTCTACGCCTCGCAGACTGACCTGATTCACCGCCTCGCTGGGCGCATCAACCACATCCATCTGATCGACTCGGATGACACCTGCCACAAAGACGCCACCGGCGCTGACGAAACCTCCGCGCACCCGCCCTTCGGCGAAGGCCACCTGAACTTCCATGTCATCGTGCCCGAATTGCTGAAGGCTTCGAACGTCCCCCACGACTGGTGGACGATCGACCTCTGCTTCTGGCCCGACGCCTGGGCCGCCACGGAGCGCTGCAAGACCTATCTCGACAAACTCGTGGAGTGGTACGGATAACATGGCCAAAGAACTACGCATCGGCATGATCGGCTACGGCTTCATGGGCCGGGCCCATTCGAACGCCTACAAGCGCCTCAACGATTTCTTCCCCGTCGCGCACCGGCCGGTACTAAAAGCCGTCGCGGCCCGCAACGCCGAAAAGGCTAAAGGCTTTGCCGAGAACTGGGGCTACGAGCGCATCGAGACCGACTGGAAGAAGGTCGTTGAAGCTGAGGACATCGACCTCATTGACATTTGCTCGCCCAACGACACGCACTTCGACATCGCCATGGCCGCGGCCAAGAACGGCAAGATGATCTGCTGCGAAAAGCCGCTCGCCATGACTTCGAAGGAAGCCGAGAAAATGGTGGCGGCAGTGGCCAAGTACAAAGTGCCGAACATGGCGTGGTTCAACTACCGCCGCGTGCCGGCCATCGCCCTTGCCAAACAGATCATCGACGAAGGCCGCATCGGGCGCGCCTTCCACTACCGCGCCACCTACCTGCAGGATTGGACCATCGCCACCGAGGTGCCGCAGGGCGGCCCGGGTCTTTGGCGTCTCGACGCGTCGGTCGCCGGCAGCGGTGTCACCGGCGACCTGCTCGCCCACTCGATCGATACGGCGATGTGGCTCAACGGCCCCATCACGCGCGTGACGGCCAAGACGGAGACGTTCGTCAAAGAGCGCAAGCACGTTGTCACCGGCAAGGTCCAAAAAGTCTCGATTGACGACGCCTGCATGTTTCTCGCCGAGTTCGCCAACGGCTCCATCGGTACGTTTGAGTCGACGCGCTATGCGCGTGGCCGTAAGAACTTCAACACCTTCGAGATGAACGGCGCTGACGGCTCCGTTTACTTCGACCTCGAAGAGCCCGAATATCTGCAGTACTTCGAGTATCTGCAGCAGCAAAGCGGCAAGAAGGTGGAAAGCCATCTGACGGGCTGGCGCAAGATCCACACCACCAACTCTGAGCACCCCTACATGAAGCACTATTGGGTGCCGGGTACCTGCATCGGCTACGAGCACACCTTCCTGAACGCCCTGGCCGACTTCGTGATGGGCCTCGAGAGCGGTAAGCCCACGCAACCGGACTTCAAGAATGCCCTGCAAACTCAGCGGGTTTGCGAAGCCGTCCTGCGCTCGGCCAAAAACGGCAAGTGGGAGAAGACCGGCGTCGACGCCAAAGCTCTGGGCTAGCTACCCATGCACCCATATTCAACGTTATGGGTGTATGGTAAACTGCCGACATGAAGACGACTTTGGAACTGCCGGACGCCTTGTTTCAAGAGGCGAAGGAGTTTGCTGCCAAGCATGGCATGCCGTTTCGCGAAGTCATTGAGGTGAGTTTGCGCAAACATCTCGCCGCCTCCTCCGCGAAGGCTAAGCCCTTCAAGCTGCGCAAGGCCCCAACTTGGAATGCCGAGGCGCTGATCGAGCCCGGTGATTGGCCGACGATCCGGTCCATCATTTACGAAGGCCACGGGGAATGATCGCCGTCGATACCAATATTCTGGTTTACGCCGCCCATTCCAAATCACCATGGCACGACGCCGCCAGTGCAAGACTCACCGAACTGGCTGAAGGTTCCAGGCCGTGGGCCATTCCCTGGCCCTGCCTGCACGAGTTTTATAGCGTAGTGACAAATCCGCGAGCCTATCAGCCGCCCATGACGTCACAACAGGCCGTTGGTCAGCTCGGTCTCTGGATGGAGAGTCCATCGCTCCAACTGATTGGAGAGTCGGCTGGGTACTGGGAAGGGCTAAGTGAGTTGATCGAAACCGGCAGAATCATCGGCGCGATGATCCATGATGCGCGAATCGCAGCGATCTGCCTGCAGCACGGTGTCAACGCCCTGTGGACTGCGGATCGTGACTTTACGCGGTTCCCAACGCTCAATGCGATCAATCCGCTGATTACGAGGTGAGGAACCTCCGCATGCGGGCGGCGGCTTCGTTGAGGTTTTCGAGGGAGTTAGCCATGGAGAAGCGCAGGTAGCCTTCGCCGTAGGCTCCGAAGGACGTGCCGGAGAGGCAGGCGACGCCCGCACCCAGCAGGGCGTCGGCCAGGGCTTTGCTCTTCCAGCCGGTGCCGGTGATGTTGGGGAAGGCGTAGAAGGCGCCTTCGGGGACCTGGCAGCGGACGCCGGGAATCGTATTCAGTTCACGCACGAACAGGTCGCGCCGCGTCTGGAACTCGCGCACCATCTTTACGGCATCGTCCTGCGGCCCGGTGATCGCGGCGAGGCCGGCGCGCTGGGTGAAACTGGCGGTGCAGGAGTTCGAGTTCACCATCAGCATGTTGACGGCGTCGGCCATCCACTTGGGCATCACGCCGTAGCCAAGTCGCCAACCGGTCATGGCGTAAATCTTGGAGAAGCCATCGAGGATGATGGTGCGGTCCGCCATGCCGGGGACGCTGGCAATCGACAGTGGCTTCTCGCCGTAATAGATACGGGAGTAGATCTCGTCCGAGAGAACGACGATGTCGCGGTCGCGGATGAGTTCGGCGATCGCGCGGATATCGTCGGCCGGAATCACGCCGCCGGTCGGGTTCTGCGGCGAGTTCAGGATCAGCATCTTGGTCTTGTCGGTGATGCGCTCCTTGAGCACATTCAGGTCGAAGCTGAAGCTGCGCTCCTCGATGAGCGGCACCGGAACTGGCGTGCCGCCGGCAAACTTGATCATGCTCTCGTAGATGGGGAAGCCGGGGTTCGGGTAGAGGACTTCGTCGCCGGGCTCGACAAAGGCGAGGATCGGAAAGAAGATGATGGGCTTGCCGCCGGGGACGACGCAGACGTTGTCGGCCGCCACGGGGATGCCGCGGGTTTCGCTGACATGGGCGGCGAGGGCGGCGCGAAGTTCGGGGTCGCCCGGCGTCGGTCCGTAGTGGGTGAAGCCGGCATCCAGCGCCGCCTTGCCGGCTTCGATAATGTGGGCCGGCGTTTCAAAGTCTGGCTCACCGATTTCGAGGTGAATGATGTGTTGGCCCTGCGCTTCGAGAGCCCGGGCGCGCTGCAGGACATCGAACGCGCCTTCGCCACTCAGCAGGCTCATGCGGGCAGCGAGCTTCATGCGGCCCTCCGGAAGATGAGGACGCCGTCTTTCTCTTCGGCGAGCTCCACGGGGTCGCCAATCGCGACGCGATCGCCGGTGGAGCGTCCGGTGATGCGCCGGCCGTCGGCGAGATCGACCATGACGAGTTGGTAGGGGGCGAGATCCAGCAGGGCCGCGGGCGGCATGTGGACCACGGTTTCGGTGTAGACGATACCTTGCATTCGAGATTCAGTTTATCGGAGTTCGGCTGAGGTCGACATAGCCGTGGCGTTCAAGAAATCGGAAATAGCCGGCGAAATCGAAGACGATGGGGCGGCCCATCTCCATCTCCGTCAGGAAGGCGACTTCAGAGACCGTGCGCTTCCCGTTGCACCAGTAAAGGGCGACGGTGACCATCTTGTCCCACGCTCCGGAGGGGAAGCCTTCCCGTTTTTCGGCGGCCAGATCGTCGAGCGGAAGGGTGCCGAGGCGCTTGCGGCGAACGACGAGGTTGTCCTTCTCCGGGGCGCGAACGTAGGGCACCACCCCGGCCTCGCGCAGGCGGGCAGATTGCACGTCACGGAACTGGCGGAGCCGTTCCGTAAAGGGCTGCTCTAGCTGGGAGGAAGAGCCGAGACGCTTGAGCCCTTGCAACGCGGTCTGATGACGGTCAGCGAGGTAGCTGAGGCGAGCGAGGGCAAAGGACGCGGCGCGGGAGTCGCCGGCAGCCAGGGCGTCGACGCCTTGCGACGCGGCCTGGCGCAGATCGTCGGTCGCGGCATCGAGGGTGACATTGGCGAGCCAGTTAGCGTCCTGGCTGCCGGCGGAAGCCGTGTAGTAGAGATACGTAGCGACGAGCGAGACGAGGTCGCGCAAGGAGCGCGGGTCGACGGTGCGGGGGAGGTCGGCACTGTTGTGATGGGTGACGACGCCGGTGCCGCTATAGATCCACAGGTTGGGGACGCCGACGGTGGGCTCGCTGAGGTAGGCGTCGGTGCCGGTTTCGTGTTCGACGAGATGCCAGGGACGGCCGCGCGGTAGCACGGCCTGGGCGATGCGGGGCATGAGGGCATCGGTCCAGGACTTGCCGGCATGGGCCGAGCGATAGATGGTGTACTCGGTGCCGGCCAAGTCATAAGAGGCGGCGGGCGTGTCGACGGTGATGGAGGCGATGGTCCGCTTCATGCGCTCGGGGTGCTGCTGGATGTAATGCAACGACCCGTACATTTCGGGCATGAGGAGAACGCGGATCCCGCGCCGCGGCGGCGGCAGTTTGCCGGCGGCGATCAACTTCCGAAGGATGTGCAGGGCTTCGATACTGGCGGCGACACCGGTGGCGTTATCGTGCGCGCCCTGCTCGGAGGTATGGCCGAGGACGAGAACTTCTTCAGCGGTGGTGCCGGGAAGGAGTCCGGTGACCCAGGGATAGCGGCCCTCATAGTGTCGGGTTTTCGCCTCGGCGCGGAGAGTGACTTTACCGGCCGCGAGCAGGCGTTCCAGACGGCGAAGCTGATTGGGCGTGATGGAGAACGAGAGCAGCGGCGTGCTGGATTCGAGGTAGCCCCAGCCGTGGTCGCCCCAGGCGTTGATCCATTGGCGGTCGTCGCCGAGGGAAGGGTTTTCGGTGAAAGCGTTGACGGCGCCGAGCGCACCATACTGCACGAGCTTGGCTTTAAGGTTGGCGGCGTTCTCGCGGGTGAGCACCAGTTTGCCCGCAACGTCTTTCCAGGCGGTGGTTTTGAGGTCGACCAGTTCGGCTTCGACACCGGGCGAGGAGCCGCTCCACATGCCGAGGCAGGTGGGAGCCGTGAGGTAATCGCAGAGGGAGAACTTTTCGGGGGCGACAACGTCAAGGCGGGCGCCGGTAGCGTCCCAGGCCAGGGGCATGGTCCAGAAGCCGGCTTGGGTGCGGCCATCGGCGGGCGCGCCGCTGATTTCCACTTGTTGCACGCCGCTCTCCTCGAGGCGGGCGCGGAGGTAGCGGGCGGTCTCCTCGAACTTTGGGAAGGTGAACCAACGATCGGTGGCATAGATCCGTTCGACGGTATCGGTGGCGCGGGCGGTATCGACACTGTCGCGGATGGTGCGGGCGAGGGGGGCAATGGGCTGGGCGAGGAGGGTTGGGTTGAGCGAGAGCAGGACGAGGATGGACTGCCCCGCCCTTAACGAAACGAACCGGGGAGTGATTGATTCGATGGAACTTAGGGTCATGGTTGATAGTGTGGACGCCGGGTGACTATCCAAAACTTATTGGGGTAAGTAAACGAAATTCGGCTGACGAGTTCTTTGAACTTTGGATTGTCGTCCAGGGCGAAATCGTAGATCAAGTCGATTGACTTGCCTGCGCAGGCTTTCTGAAACGTGGATTGGTTGAGAGCGGTTTGGACAGCCGAGACAAAGAGCGATTTTGATTTCTCGTTCGGCCCGATGGCGATCAGTTTAGTCTCCTGGATGGTCCCGTCGGGGGCGAGAATCAACGTTGCAGACATCGTGAGGCTCACGCCAGCCGAAGCGGCTAAAGGCGGGTATCCCGGAACGTCAAGGCGCTCGATGCAGCCGACATTGGAATCAGCCCCCGCCAAGGACTTAGCGACTGCGAGTAAGACCAAGGCAACAATTGGGCGCATTTCGCCTTATGGTAGCAGGGGCAGGCAAACCATTTTGCGTACGCGAATGAATCCAAAGAGCAAAAGGTCTGTGAAGGCGATTGGCTATTGTCGACCGGACAATTTCGGTCGACGAGCGGCGAGAATCGCGGAGTAGCGGATTGCCAGTTCGGCAGCCCGGATTCGCTGGCTCTCTGGCCACGCTGGAGTCAAAATTTCAAGGAGATACGCGGACGCAGCCGGGAGATCCGGGCTGCGCAGAAGCTTAAGGGGGCTGGGCGTTGGTCGCGCGGCTAATTGGGCGGGCCTGGAGGCCCGCCCTACGGGAGCGTCGTTTAGATGATTTCGATGTTGGCGGGGAGGGTGAAGTAGGCGTCGGTGAGGTCGGTGTTGACCTTGACTTCGTCGGCGTACATTTCGAATTGCTTTTCGCCGTTGCGGAAGCGGGAGTAGACCAACGGCCATTTCACTCCGCCGCCAACTTCCTTGTACTTGTCGAAGATGGCGAGTTCTTCGTCGTTGTCGCCGCGAGCTTTGTTACGGCGGACGAAGCGTTGCTTCATGGGGAACTTGGTGGAGCGGTGGAAGTAAACCGTGGTGACCACGTTATCGGCGTCGGTGAAGTTGACGATCTCCATGGGCTGGTAATCGACGACGTCAGAGCCCTGGTGCTCAATGATGAGCCCCTGCTCGCCGAGGCGCTGGCGCAGCATGTAGAGGACGTTGCGGCGGGTGGAATCGCGGTAGCGGCCGCTGACTTCGGCAGCGAGTTCCTTGGCTCCGCGGTAGGTGACGTCGAAGGCCTTGTCCTCGAGGTAGAGGTAGTAGGGCAGATCGTCGAGTTGCTTGTCTTTGCGGGCGAAGCTTTGGCGCTCGCGCTGGCCGAAGAAGCCGGGGATGGGCGGCTCTGGCCGGAGGAGGTAGCGGGTAGAGATGCGCGCGCGGGAGAGGCCGGTGAGCCGGTCGTTGTAGAAGGAGTAGGAGCGGCCGTTCTCGACGCGGTCCTGCATGGCGAGATAGGCGGGTCCGCCAAGGGCGGCGAGAGCTTCTTCGACGACCTGCTTGCCGCGCTCCTCGATTTTGGAGAGCTTCTGGCCGAAGAGCGGGGCGGCGAACGTGCCGAGGATTTGGCGGCGATTGAGCATTGGAAAACTCCGGGGGGTGGCGGGCCAGGGGGCCCGCCCCACGCAACATTCAACTATGGCTTCTTCGAGAGAGTTTCGGCGGTGAGGCCGGTATTGGCTTTCATCTCCGAGACGGTCATGTCGCTGACCTGTTTACCGCCTTGGCTGACGATGGACTTGAAGGGGTACTTCAGTCCGCCGCCGATGTCGCGGAAGTCCGAGTAGACCGTCTCGACGACGACGGGGCCCTGGGGTCCGTTGCCCTGCATGACACTCTTTTTCGGCATTCCGGTGGCTTCGTCGACCACCAGTTTGGCCATCAGCGGACCTTCAGCGATTTCGATGGTTCCGTCTCCCGCATAGTTGACGGTGCGGGTGGCGACTTGGTTGCTGCGAAGAAGGTTGAGCAGTTCAGTGAAAAGCTGCTGCCGGATTTGGGCGGCCATGGCGCCGGCGATGGGCTGTTCACCCTGAGGAGCCTTCATCCAGCCTTCGTTGCCGTCAAAAAAGGAGGCGATTTTGCCGAAGGGCAAGGTGACGTCCTGGCGAAGAAGGCCGGGGGCGAGCCAGGAGTTGCGCTGATTGATGGCCATGCCGTTGGCCATCTTGGAGTCGACGACCTGGACGAAGTCCTTGAGGCCGCTCAAGCTCTGGGGTCCGCCAACGGCGGCAATGGCTTTATCCAGCAATTGACGGCCTTTGGCAAGGGAACCGGCGTCGGCCTGCGCTTTATCCTGCTTGGGCTGCGGGATCGAGATATCAAGCTTTTCGACGGGCATGCCGAGGGCTTTGAGGTCCTTGCCGGCGAACTTCTTGGGGTCACCGACGGCGACGACGGTGAAGTTTTCAGGCTTCAGGCTTTGCTTGGCCACGCGAAGGACGTCGGCTTTGGTGACTTTTTCGACGGCTTGCTTGTACTTGAGGAGGAAGTCAGCCGGATAGCCCCAGTATTCGTACGCGACCATGCGGTTGAGCGTTTTGGCGGGAGAGTCGAAGTTGAAGACGAAGCTATTGAGTGCGGTGTTCTTGGCCGTGGAGAGCTCCTGATCGGTGACTTCGAGGTTGCGCAGCTTTGAGACCTCTTCCTGAATGGCGGAGAGGGCGTCGATGGTGTACTTGGCCTCAATGCTGCCGCCGATGGTGAAGGCGCCGGGGTGATTGTAGTTGGCGCCCCAGTTCGAATAGATGGAGTAGGCGGCGCCCATTTCGGAGCGCACCTTGCGGACGAGACGGCTGGGGAAGCCGCCGCCAAGAATGGCGGACATGACTTCGAGGGCCGGGTAGTCGGGATCATTGAGCTTGCCGGCGAGGTGGCCGATGCGGATGAAGGTCTGGGTGACGTCAGTCTTTTCGACGAACTTCACGCCGGGTTGAGGCGGCTGATTGACGGCGGGCATCGCAGGGACGGGTTGCCGTTGCGGCTTCCAGTTGGCAAAGAGCTTTTCGAGCTTGGCCTTCATTTCGGCGGACTTGAAGTCGCCGTAGACGGAGAGCATGATGTTGGCCGGGAAGAAGTAACGGTCATAGAAAGCGACGATATCTTCGCGCTTGATGGCGTCAATGGTGGCGTACTCTTCCTGGACGCCGTAGGGGGTGTCCTTGCCGTAAAGGGCGCGGGTAAATTCGCGGCCGGCGATGTCCCCGGCGTCGTCGTTGCGGCGGGAGATGCCGCTACGTTCGCGAATCTTGGCGTTCTCGAGCTTGTCGGCACGGAAGGCGGGATCGGTGAGCACTTCGGCGAAGAGGGCCATCACCTGATCGGAGCTTTCTGCGAGCGCACTAAAGCCGACATTGCCGGAAGTCTCACTGATGGAGGCTTCAACTGAGCCGGCCACGCCTTCCAGGGCTTCGTTGATTTGTTCCTGGGTCTTGGACTTGGTGCCGCCTTCGCGGATCAGTCCGCCGGTGAGGCCGGCGAGGCCGACTTTGTCCTTGGGATCGAACAGATTGCCGACCTTCACCAGCGCGCGGCCGGAGATGAGAGGCAGTTCGTGATTCTCGAGGAGGTAAACCCGCATGCCGTTTGAGAGGGTGAACTTCTCGACTTGAGGGATTTCCACGTCGCGCAAGGGGGGGAACTTGAGGTTCTTATACTTGTTGGCGGAAGCGGCAACGGCAGTCTTTTTGGCGGCCGGTTTAGCCTGACCAAAAGCCATTCCAACGATGGCGGTGAAGATGAGGAGAATGCGCAGCATGGTTAGTTGGCCTCCTTGGTGGCCGGGGCTTTCGTCGCGGGGGACATGTAGGCAACGGTACGACCCGTGGCGGTGAAGTAAGTCTTCATCACGCGTTGGACGTCGGCCGCGGTAATCTTGTCGAGTTCATCGAGTTGGGAGTAGAGCTTACGCCAGTTGCCGTAACCGACGTGAGCGGCGGCGAGCGCATTGGCCATGCCCATGTTGGAGTTGAGCCCGCGGATGAGACCAGCGCGGACGTTGATTTTGACGCGCTTGAGCGTGGCGTCATCGACAGGCTCTTTCTTCAGGCGTTCGACGATCTCGTAAGTGGCTTTCTCGAGTTCCTCAATCGTCTTGCCGGAATTGGGCACCATGAAGATGATGTACAGGTTGTCCTGTTTGCCGCCCGGGAAGGTGGCGTAGGCGGCGGCGCCGAGGGCGAGTTTCTTTTCTTCCACTAATTCTTTGTAGAGGCGGCCGGTGCGGCCCTGGGAAAGGATGCCGGAGATGACGTCGAAGATGGGATCGTCGGCGTTCAGTGCGTCGGGGCGTTTGTAGCCGATGGCGACCATGGGTTGCGACTCGGTTTCGATAGCGACGCGCTTTTCGCCGCGCTGCGGCTGCTCCTTGGTGATGACGGGCGGAGGAAGGGGGCCGGCGGGCATGGGTCCGAAGTACTTGGTGGCGAGAGCCTTAACTTCCTTGGGGTCAACATCGCCGGCAACCACGACGGTGATGTTGCCGGGGACATAGTAAGTCTTGCGGAAGGCGAGGGCATCGGCAACGCGCAGGTTTTCGATGTCGCTGGGGATGCCGGCATAGCCGACGTGATAGGGGCTATCGGCGAAGGCGGTATTCATGAGGGCGGTGACGAGTTGACCCTGGGGGTCGCTTTCGATGCGCATGGCGTATTCGTTGCGGACAACGCCGCGCTCTTTGTAGAACTCGCGGAAGACGGGGCTGATGAAACGGTCGGCTTCCAGCATGAACCACATTTCGAGGCGGTTGGCGGGGAGGCTCATGAAGTAGACGGTGGAGTCCATGGAGGTGCCCGCATTCAGGCCGACGGCGCCGTTCTCTTCTACCATGCGGGTAAAGGCATCCTGGTCAACGTGGGTGAAGGTTTTGTCGATGGCGACTTTGACGTCGGCCTCCAGCTTGGTGATTTTGGCTTTGTCGGCGCGAGGACCTTTGCGGCGCTCTTCTTCGAGGGCATCGTAGGTTTTTTCAAGCGCGTCGAGGGCGGCTTTCTCCGCGGCGTAATTCTTGCTGCCGATGGAGGGCGTGCCCTTGAAGGCCATATGTTCGAACATATGCGCGATGCCGGCTTTGCCGGAAGGATCGTTGGCGGCGCCGGCATTGACGAAACTGAGCCCAGCGAACACGGGGGCGCTGTGGCGTTCCAGAACGATAAAGTGCAGGCCATTCGGCAGGGTGAATTCGGTGATGCGTTTTTCAAGGTCGGCGAGGTTCTGGGCGGAGGCTGCGAGGAAGCAGGCCAGCGCGCCGAGGACAACTCGGGGTAAGAGTCTATTACTCATGGGAAAGGGTCTCCAAAACGGTCAGGACTTTCTTCAGTTTACGCGAATCGGTTACTCTCAGGAGGACGTGAACCAACACTATCGTGAGACGCGCGTGCGCGTCAGATATGCCGAAACTGATCAGATGGGCGTGGTTTATCACGCGAATTATTTAGTTTGGATGGAGATTGGCCGGACGGAGTACGGAAAAAGCGATGGCTTCTTCTATCGGGAGCTGGAAAAAGAAGGAATCGTGATAACGGTGGTGGAAGCGTCAGTGCGGTACGCCCAGGCGGCCCGTTACGACGATGAGGTGCTGATTCGAACGCGGGTGGCGGAGGCGAGTTCTCGGATGATCACCTTCGCTTACGAGTTACTGGCGGGTGAGCGGAAGCTGGCAACGGGTACGACGAAGCACTTGTTCTGCGCCTTGAGCGAGGACAAGCGGGAGTTGCGGCCATCGCGGTTGCCGGAGAAGTATCGTGGCTACTTCGGAATCAGCTGAGATTCTGGAGGTGGCGTCGGGCCGGCGGCTGTGGCATCACGGGCCGGAGGTGGTGCCCACGCGCCCGGGGTCGACGGTGAAGCCGCTAACGCTATTGGCGCTGCTGGCGGCCGGCCTGGATCCGGAACGGCGACTGCCCTGCCCGGGCCGGTTGCGGATCGCGGGGCGGCGCTTCGACTGTACGCATCCACCGATTCATTCGTTGAACGCGCGCGAGGCGCTGGCGTATTCCTGCAACAACTACTTCGCCGCAGCGAGCGCGCGTCTGTCGCCGGAGGGGTTGCGGGGGGTGTTTGCGGCACACGGACTGGCGACAACCGAAGCGGCGGATCTGCGCTTGTTGGCGTTGGGCGAAGACGGGGTTCGGGTGACGCCGCTCGAGTTAGCGCGGGCTTACCGGCAGTTGGCGCGGGGCGGAAACGGGGTGGTGGGCGGAGGGCTGTCGTTGGCGGCAACGGCAGGAACAGCGAGGCTGGCGGGGTCGGGTTTCGCGGGAAAGACCGGCACTGCGGCCACCGAGAATCGGATTTCTTTACAAGGTTGGTTCGCCGGATGGACGCCCCGATGGCCACCGGAACATGTTATGGTCGTGTTTCTGCCAGTTGGACGCGGTGCGAGCGACGCCGCCCCTGCCGCCCGGCGGCTTTACGAATCATGGCAACGCGGCTCATTTTCCTCCTCGCCTTCTGCTGGTTCAGCGGTCCGCTGAATTCAGCCCGAGTCCCCGCCGAAGACTCGGCTCTCCGGATTCGCCTGTACTCCCGCACGGCGGTGACAGAAGCGCGGGTAAACGGGCAACGAATCCGCGCACCTCATCAAGGACTTTATCAAGGAAATGTAACGCTTGAAGTAAAGGGTGGCAAGCCGTTGATCCTGAAATATCTACAGGTTTCAACGACGTCTGGTCACCTGGTCCTAACGGCGCATATTCCGTTGGAAGATTACGTCGCCAGCGTGCTGGCGGGAGAGCTGAACGGGGTGGCCAAGCCGGAGACACTGAAGGCGATGGCGGTGGCCATTCGGACCTATGCGATTCGCCATCGGACGGCCCATGCGCGTGAGGGGTATGACCTGTGCGACACCACGCATTGCCAGAATGTCTATTGGAGCCAGCGTCGAAAAATGCATCAGGACGCGGCCGAGTCGACCGAAGGGTTGATGCTGTGGTGGAAGGGTGAACCGGCGGCGACCTACTATCATGCGCATTGCGGCGGGATGAGCGAAGGGTCGCCGATGGGGGCCTATCTGCCAGTGAAGGCGGACGCGCATTGCGTCACGCGGGGGAACGACCACTGGCGGGCGGCATTTACGGGGCAGCAGTTAGCGGAGGCGCTCAAGCTGACCGTGCCGGCGATGCAGGTATCGGTGACGGCTCGGTCAGAATCCGGGCGGGCAAACTACCTGAGTGTGAACGGCCGGCGGGTGGGGGCGAATCAGTTTCAGGCGGCGCTGGGGAACCGGTACGGCTGGCAGATGAAGAGCCTGTTGTTCGATGTGACGAAGGTGGGCGACAAGTTCGTGTTTGCGGGCAAAGGGCGCGGGCACGGCGTGGGCCTGTGCCAGATCGGCGCAATCCAGATGGGAGCCAAGGGCCACTCGGCGCGAGAGATTCTGGACCTGTATTACCCGGGGGCAAAGATCGGACTGACGGCGCAGGGTTTGGAATGGGTTTCGCGCCGGTCAGAACGGCTGGAACTGCTGTCGACGGATCCGGCGCACGAGGAGTTCGTGCTGGGGGCGGCGGAGAAGGCCTTGAAAGAGGCGGAGTCCCGAGCGCAAGTCAGCTATCCGGGGCGGGTGCAATTGAAGCTTTTCCCGACTGTGGCGACATTCCGGAATGCCACGGGCGAAAGCGGCGCGGTCGCGGCGTCGACCCGCGGCCGGGTAATCCGGTTGCAGCCGGCCAAAACCCTACAGGCGCGACAGGTGCTGGAGTCGACGTTGCTGCATGAGTTCCTGCATGTCGTGCTGGAAAGCCAGGCGCATGCCGGGCAGCCGTGGTGGTTCCGGGAGGGGCTGACGCTCGAACTGACCGGGGACAAACCGGCGGATGCGAAGTATACGCAGGCGCTGGGGCGAGTGAAGCGGCTGATTCGGGAACACGGACTGGACCGGGTACTCACCTTTTGGCGGCAGGGCTTGGCCGCGGAGGGGATCGGCGAGGAGTAGCCGGTTCCCGGCGGGCCTGATAGGGTAATGAGTATGACCGTAGGAGCCCGGCAGATGCATTGGACGGAGGCCGACTACTTGGCTTTCGAGAATGACAGCGCCACCAAACACGAGTTTTTCAACGGCGAGATTTTCGCGATGGCCGGCGCGCAGCCGTTGCACAATCGCATAGCGGGCAATACTCAGGTCTCACTCGGGTTGCTCACGCGCGGCCGCGCTTGCGGAACGTTCAACAGCGACCAGCGCATCTACGTGCCCCGCACCGGACTCTACACCTATGCCGACGGCGGCGTCGCTTGCGGCAAGTGGGAGATTCACACCGATGGCATGTGCCTGGTAAATCCGGTGCTGTTGTTCGAAGTTCTCTCGCCCTCAACCCGAGACTACGACCGCGGCGCCAAGCGGGAGCATTACCAGCAGGTTTCCAGCCTCCAGCACCTGCTGCTGATCGACCAGCCGGCGCGCGCGGTCTGGCACCATTGGCGGTCGGCCAGCGGTCTCTGGGAGAAGAAGGAATACGACGCTGGCAGCATCTCACTCCCGGCGTTGGGGGGCGAACTGGCGCTCGAAGACATCTACCTGATCGAGGAGTAGCCGGCTTCGCGCTCGGGCGAGAGGGTGCGCTGGCGGATATGGGCGGCGAAGACTAACCAGGCGAAGACAAAGATGCCGAAGGCGAGGCCGGCGCGGGCAAGGAAGCTGGCCATCTGTCCTTCGAAGGACTGGACAGCGGGGATCCACCAGAAGAGGGTCCAGGGGAGCCAGAGGCCGGCGAAGAAGTAGGTGAAGGCGCCAGCGATGTAGCCGAGCGAGAGGACTGGACGCCAGTCGCGCAGGGTACCGGTGGTTGCGGCGCGGGCAGCAGCGGGGAACAGGCCGGCGATCAGCACGAGTCCGCCGAAGAGGAGGACGCCGAGCCGGAAGAGGGTGGCGATCCATTCCGGTTTCACGGGCGTGCGGGTACCGAAGGTTAGCGCGGAGCCGAGCCAGTTCCCAATGGGGGTCGCCCAGCCCCAAACGGGCGTGAGTGCGGCGAACAACAGCGCCAGCACGGCGAGCCAGATCAGCATGACGGGGATGCGGCGGGTGGACGCGACGGGATCGCGGTTGAACGCAAGCGCCACCAGGTAAGCGGCGAGAGCCAGAATTAGTGCCAGAAGCGCGGCGGAGAGCGCGAGATTAGTGGCCGAGGAGGCGGGGATACCGAACCAGTAATAGGCCAGGCCAAAGAGAGCCAGGTTGCCTAAGGCATCGATCAGGAAGACGCGAATCAAGGTTTCACCTCGACGGTTTTAGACTCGGTAGTCGAAAGATAATCGGGCTGATACATGGGCATCACGCGCGCCGGGCTGGCGCGGAACTTGCCGGGGTTCACGACTTTGAAGAGAGAGAAGAAGGTGCCCTGGCCGGCGCTGAAGTAGGTCTTGAAGAGGGCGGCACGGTCGTCGCGGAGTTCGCGCCGGGTGGAGTAGCTGGTCCACCAGTCGGGCTTCTCGGCAAGTTCGTAGAGGTCGTCTTTCTCGATTAGTTCGACGCCAGCGGGGATGGGATCTTCAAGGAGCAGATAGCGCCAGTCGCCGCCGGTGAGGGTGAGGCGGCTGGCGACGATGTCGCCGGACTGGAACTCGCCGGTGGCGCGCTCCAATTGATAGACGATGCGGCCGGCCCGTTTGCTGGGGACGAGCTTGAAGTAGTCGCGCAGCAGGTTGAGGGCGATGGAACCGGTCTTCTGCAGTTTCTCTTCCGTGGAATGGTAGACGGCGCGGGCGCTCCAGTAGGCGCGGCCTTCGCCGGTGCGGGTAATCCGGACCTTGTTGCTGAGTTCCGCCGGCACCTTGATGATGGCGGAGCGGATGCCGACAACGTCCTCCGTCGTGAAGCGGCGGGAGAGGATGCGCTTGCCGTTCAATTCAACGTTGACGGTGAGATCGGGTTTGAGTTCACCGCTGCGCTTCAGGTATTCGGTGAGGCCATCAACGGCGAGGGCGGTCTGCTTGGTGGACGACCACCAGTAGCCTTCGTTCCGGTTGGCGGCGAGCCAGAGCGCGGCTTTGGGGACGAGCGGACTCTCGGGGCGGGCGCGCGAAAGCAGCTTGAGGCTCATGGCAGTGGCCTCGGTAGACGTGTCGTAGAGGAAGCCGAGGGTATCGTCGCGGTCCCAACGCCACCAGGCTTCCTGGCCGTTCTGCTGTGCCAGCGACTCCAGGCGGCTGAGGGCTTCGCTGAGACGGGCGTCCTTGCGGCGATCGAGTTCGAGGCCGAGTTGAGCCAAAGCCTGCGGCGAGAGGCGGTCACGCTGAGCCCAGACGCTGTCGATTTGCTTCGGCTCGGCGGCGCCGGCAAGACCCAGGGCATAAACCATGTAGGCGCGGGCATCGGGCACGGCGCGCTCTTCGCGCAGAAACTCCTTGGTGAGCCAGGCGACGCCCTTGGCGCGGGCTTCCTGCAGCGAGGGACGGCCATAGCCGGCAGCGATCGAGCGCGAGAAGCCCTCGACGACGAGGGCGGTCATGTAGACGGAGGAATCGTCGGTTTGCCACCAGCCCCAACCGCCGTCTTCATGCTGGAAGTCGAGGAGACGGTCGAGGCCGTCGCGGACTTTGGCGTCGAGAATCTTCGGGTCCTGCGTGGACTTGAACTGAAGTTCTTCAAAGGCCTTGGCGACGATGATGTTCGGCAGGACGCTGGACATCGTTTGTTCGGTGCAGCCGTAGGGGAAGGTGGTGAGGTAGTCGAGAGCGCCGAAGATCGCGCCGCCAATGCTGGGCGAAATGCGAATCTCCACTTCGCGAGAGTGCGGCACGGACGTGGCGGGGATTTCGAGCGTGAGGCCAGCGGATTCGGTATCGGACTTCAGCGCACCGGACTTCGAAACGCTTTGGGGCACTCCGAAAGGTTTGATGGGCAGTGTGAGTTGCACAGCATCGCTCTCTTCGTTGGTGAGAGCTTTGGCGGTGAGCACGGCCTCTTTGCCGGGCTTGGCCTTGACTCGGAAATCGGCGCGCACGGTGCCTTTGGAGGCGACGGTGAGTTCGCGGGTGGTGCCGTCGAGGAGGTCGAGGCCCGAGGCTTGCAATGTGACTTTGACGTTCTTCTCGCCTTCGAGGTAGTTCTGAACGACCATGGAGAGCGTCACCTCGTCGTCTTCAGTGAAGAAGCGGGGGACGGCAGGACGCAAGATGAGGTTCTTGCGGACGATGACCTTGTCAATGCCTTGGCCGACGCGGGTGTCGCGGGTGACGCCACGGGCGGTGGCGCGCCAAGTGGTGAGCGAATCAGGGAACTCGAGCCGGGCAGTGGCGCGGCCGTCCGCGCCGGTGACGACGGCTGGCGCCCAGTAGACGGTATCCGGGAAGGCTTTACGGATCCGAGGTTCGGGCACCCGATCCGGCTTGAGTTGGGCGAGCGACTGGTTCACCTGGGCCAGTTGCATCGCGCGTTCGCCGGCTTCGCCCGAGAAGTAATACGAAAGCGAGCTTTCGGTCGAGACGACGCTGTAGACGCGGCCGTAGAAGTGGCGCAGAGGGTCAGGCATTGCTTCGGGTCGGATGGCGTAGATGGCTTCGTCGACGACGCCGAGGGAGAACTCGGCAGAGACCGGTTTGCCTTGCCAGTCCTTCGCTTCGACGGTGTAACCGGCCGCTTCGCCAGGCTTGAAGACGGCTTTGGTGGGTACGACCTTGACATTCAGCTTGCGCTCGTCCGGAGGCACCTTCAGGCTCTTGGTGCCCTGGTAAAGCTGGCCCTGATGGATGAAGGCGGCCGAGACGTAGAAGTTCGGAGCGTAGTCGTTGCGGATGGGGACTTCGAGGACGAACGAGGCGGCGGTGGCAGCGCGCGCCTCGTGCTGATGGAGGTCGCGGCCTTCGATGCTCAGTAGGACGTGAGCCTTGGGAACGCCGGTGACGATGAGCACGCGGGCGGTCTCGCCCGGCTTGTAGCTCTTTTTATCGGGGATAATCTCGATGGAATTGTCGCGCGCGCTTTGGCCGCCTCCTTCCACCCAGAGATAGGCTTGGCCCACGGCATCGCGCCCTTCGGGCGTGCGAGAGACAATGCGGAGGCGATAGCTGCCGGAGGCGGGCGCGGGAAACTCGGTAACGGCTTGGCCTTCGAAGGTACGGCCGGGATAGGTGGCGATCACCCGCTGGGTCTTCTCGCGCCAGTCCGAGGTGAGCACTTCGACGCGATAGGCAGCCGCCTGCGGAGCGGCATCGAAGTCGCGGATCTCCACCTTCAGCTTCACCGTTTCGCCGGGCGCGTAGACGTAGCCATTCGGCTGGGCAGTGACCAGATAACTGGCATAAGGCGCGACGACATAGCCCGCGCCGCTGATCTCGCGGCGGGCCTCGTCGGTGACGCGAGCTTCAATGCGATAGACCCAGCCGAAGCGCTCCTCTTCCTTGTCGGCGACGGGATTATCCACCGACACTTTCAGCTTGCCGTCGGCATTCGTCTGGCCGTCGAACTGGGCGATCTCCTGCTGGCCCCACATGCCGGGATCGTCTTCGTCGTCACTGTCGTCCCAAGGGGCGTAGTAACGCGAACGGTAAACGACGTACTTCACCTTGGCGCCGGCGACCGGCTCGCCGAAGTAGTAGCGGGCTTCGATCTCCGCTTCAATCGCCGTGCCTTGCAGGAAGCGCTTCTTCGTCGGGGTCACCTTCACTTCGTACTCAGGCTTCTTATACTCTTCGACTTCGAAATTGCCGGAGACCTGGGCGTCGCCCAGCTTCATTTCGACCGAGTACATGCCGAGAGAGGCGCCTTCGGGGACGGCGAAGTCGCCGTTGACCGTTCCGAAGCCGGAGACGTTGCGTACTTCGCGGAAGACGGTTTTGCCTTCTGGATCACTGATCTCGACGGTGGCTTTCTGGAGGGCCGGAAGGTCATAGCCTTTGGCGGTGGGGGCACGCAGGATAGCGCGATAACCGAGCTTGTGGCCGGGGCGATAGACGGGACGGTCAGTATAGACGTAGCCGGTGAGTTGGTCGCGTTGGCCGCGGTTGAAGGAGTAGCTGGGCAGGGCGTTGATGGCGAAGTCGCCGGGAGGCGTGGCCATCACCAGGACATCGTCGCCTTTGAGTTCGCCGAGGCTGAGCGTGGCAAGGCCAAGCCGGTTGGTTTTGGCTTCGCCGGCGACGGCCCGCTTGACGACGACGCGGACGGGCGTATCCGGCGAAGGCTCACCGGTTTGGCGGTTCACGACCAGCGTGACAAGACGGCCGGGCGCGGACTTGGTGATGAGCGCGTAGTTCGAGACGGAGACGATGGTGTAGGCGCGCAGAGTGCCGTTGGTGGCTTCGACCAGGTAGACGCCCGCCTTGGGAAGGTCGAGAGGGACGGTGACCGAGTCCCAGGGATTCTGCTTGGTGAGCGACTGACGGAACTTGGTGACCAGTTGCTGCTGGTTGAGTAGTGGCACCTGCGCGAAGCTGGCCGGACCGCGGACGGGTTTGGGCGGCGCAGTCCAAGCGTGGATCCGGGCCCGGGAGGGGCGAGAGAACTGGGCGCGGAAAGCGTCGCGGATGGCGTTGCGGTGGGCGCGCTTGAAGTTCTCGAAACGCTCAAGCCAGGTAAGCTCACGCTCCGGCCGGGGACTATGGCCGCCGAACTGGTGCGGGTCCTCGAGTTGCTCAAAGAATTTACGCGGGTCGTTGACGCGGTAGACGCGAAACTCGAGCGAGCCCATGCCGGAGCTATTAACGGTGACGGAAGCCTTCTCGCCGACGCCGAAGGTGCGGTTCGAAATCAGGGAGAAGTAGCGCGACTCGTCGGCTTCTTCCTCCTGGGCGGCGATGGGCAGCGTCAGCAGCGCCAACAGCGCCCAGACGAACGGCTTATTGCGCGGCACTCAAGATCCTCCAACGATAGACGCCCAGAAACGTGGGGTTCGATTCAAGCGGCCGCCAGCGCGGCTGCGGATGAGCCAGAAGTTCGTTCTGACGAAGACGCCGGATTTCGCCAGGCTGATCGCCAATCGGCCCGGTGTGGTAAACGATCCACGGCTCGGGGGAAGCCGTGAAGTGGCTCGTGCCGAGATAGATCATCGCATGGAACGGCATCTGCTGACCGGCCTGCTCGAAAAAGAGAAGGTCACCGGGAGCGGCGTCGCGCAGGCGCCGGCTGACGAGGGTGGAGTTCCACTGCCGCAAGGTGCGGGCGTCGGCGAACTGGCGATAGTCGGAAGAACTGGTGCGGAAGAGCCGCGCGCCAGGATTGGCAAAGTCGCGGATGGGGGGCAGGCTGGGCATGGCGGGTAGGGTGAGCGTGCGGAACCAGGCGGCATCGTGCCGGCGCAGACTTTCGCGATAGGCGAAGCGCAGTAAAGCGGCGCAGTCGGTGACGTCGCGGGCGCGCTGGTCCGGCCGCAGATGATACTGCGATT
>JALHNI010000057.1 GCA_022843605.1 Bryobacter sp. | reverse complement strand
AGGCGCTCCAGGCTCCGTTTGAGCCGATGGCCGTCGCGAAGAAGAAAGAATAGGGCGAAGAGCGTGATAGCACCGGTAACGACCAGCGAAACGATGTTGGTGAGGAGGGCTTGACCGGCACTCAGCAGGACGCCATCAAGGGCCTGCAGGCGTTCGACGATCGCAGCACGGATCTGCCCTTCGGTATCGGGCGAGTCGACACCGATCCAGGAGAGAGCGCGGTGCAAGGCGTTGGAGTACCATTCGCCCCAACCACCGTCCGCCGCGCTTTTGGTCTCCATCAACTGGTACATCGCGCGGGCCTCGCGGATGATGGCCGTGATGAGCAGGATGGAGGGGACCAGGACCGTGGTGGTCACCAGAAGCAGCGAGAGCGCAGCCGTGAGATTGGGACGTCGAAGGCGTTGCAAGAGTCGGCCATGCACCGGATAAAAGAGGATGGCCAGCGCCGTAGCGGCGACAAGAGAGCCGATGAAGGGCTGCGCAATGGCAAGACAGAGGCCGAGCGCAATGAGGCCGAGCACGAGAAGAAAGATCTGCTGCGTGCGTTTGGGATCAAGTTCGGCCATGCTCGCACGGTAGCACGCTAACGCAAACACTCCAAGGGATCGAGGCGTCCGGCGCGCCATGCGGGCCAGGCGGCGGCGGCAAGGGCAGCGGCCAAGAGCAACAGCGGGACCCCAGCGAAGGTGAGTGCGTCGTGCGTCTGCACTTCGTAGAGCATTCCTTCGAGCCAGCGCGCGGCGAGCCAGGCGGTAGCCCATCCAAGCGCGAGGCCCAGGGCGACGAGGCGGGCGGCGCTGGCGATGACCAGTGTGGCGACCTGACCGGAACTGGCGCCCAGAGCCATGCGCAGTCCGATTTCGGGACGGCGTTCGGTGACGGCGAAGGAGACGACGCCGTAGACGCCGATCAGGGCGAGGGTTAGGGCGAGGCCGGCGAAGGCAGCGAGAAGGATGGTGTTGAGGCGGGGTCGCCAGACGGAGGTGGCGACGGCGCGCGCGAGGGTGATCTCGTTCGAAAGGGGAACCGTAGGATCGACCTGGTGAACGGCGGAGCGTAGGGCCGGAAGCAGCGAGGCGGCATCGAGCGGAGAGCGCAAGACGAGAGTCAGGGAGGTGCCGGAGTTGGCGCCGATGCCGGTGGGCTGCAGGGCGCAGAGGTGCATTTCGGCATTGGCGGGCTCAGCCCAGTTGCCCTGCTTGAGGTCGCGGCTGATGCCGACGATGGTGATCCACTCGGGATTACGTTCGGGGCGCGAACCGAGGCGGAAGCGTTTGCCGAGGGCGTCTTCGTTGGGCCAATAGCGACGGGCCATGGTTTCGTTGATGATGGCGACGAGCGGAGCGCCGGGCCGGTCAGCGAACGTGAAGTCGCGGCCACGACGGAGGGGAGCGCCGATGGTGTCGAAGTAGCGGGGCAGGGTGTGGCGGTAGACGGCAGCGGGCACTTGCGGGCCGGGCGGAGGGGCGGGCTTGCCTTCGAGGGCGATGTCGAGCGTCCAGACATCGCCGGCCAGGGGCAGATGATTGGTGGCGCTGGCGGATTGTACGCCGGGCAAGTGGGAGGCGTTCTCCACCATGCGCAGAAGTTGGGGCATGGCCTTGTCGGTGGGTGCATTGAGGCGAACGGTGGCGGCGAGGACCTGGCCGGGGTTAAAGCCAGGGTCCAGTTGTTGGAGGTTCCAGAAACTGCGGACGAGGAGCAGCGCGCCAATCAGCAGGACTTGGGCGAGGGCGACTTGGGCCGTGACGGTCCAACTGCGGCCAGCGTTGCGGCTGAGGTCGCCGCGGCTCTGGAGCGGCGAGATTCCCGTGCGGGCGCCGAACCAGGCCGGAGCCAGACCGAAGAGGATGCCGGTGAGGATGGCGAGCGCAGCGGTGAAGGCGAGGACGCGGCCGTCGAGGGCGATCTCTTCGAAGCGCGGCAGGAGGTTGAAGTCGTCGGCTTGACGGAGACCGGCGGTGAGGGCTTGGACGGCAAAGTCGGCGAGCAGGACTCCGGCAACGGCGGCGGCACATGAGAGGAGGAGGCTTTCGGTGACCATTTGGCGGATAATCTGGGCGCGGCAGGCGCCGAGCGCGAGGCGGACAGCGATCTCCTGTTGACGGGCGGCGGCGCGGGCGAGCAGGAGATGCGCGGCACTGGCGCAGGCGATGAGGAGGACGAGAGCGGCGGCGGACATCAGGACGAGGAGGGCGAGGCGGACGCGGCCGACGACTTTCTCGTTGAGAGGGGTGACGGAGACGTCGATTTCGGCGTTGTCGGCAGGGTGAGCGGCGCGGAGACGGGCGGCGATGGCCTGCATTTCGGCAGCGGCTTGCGATGGAGTGGCGCCGGGGGCGAGGCGGGCGAAGACGCGCAGGAAGCGGGCGCGACGCATGTCGGAGAAGGCGGGAGTGAAGTTGAGGTTGGCCCAGAGTTGGGTGCGGGTGGCCCAGTATGGGGCGAAGCGGAAGTCCGGGGGCATGACACCGGCGATGACGAAGGGCGTTCCGCTGAGGAGGATGGAGCGGCCGACGACCTGGCGATCACCGCCGAAGCGGCGTTGCCAGAGTCCGTGGGAGAGAACGACGAGGCGGGGGGCGTTGGCGGCTTCGTCGTGGGGTTCGAGGGTGCGGCCGAGGAGGGGTTTGACGCCGAGGAGGGGGAAGAGTCCGCCGGAGACTTCGAGGCCGGGGAGTTCTTCGGGGTCGCCGTGGCCGGTGAGGGTGGCGGACCAGGCGACGGCGGAGGCCATCGCGGAAAAGCTGCGGGCTTGGCTGCGCCAGTCGAGGTAGTTGGCGGGCGAGGTGCTTTCGCCGAGGAGTTCGCTGCGGAGGGCTTTCTCGGCGAGGACCATGAGACGGTCGGGGTCCTGATAGGCGAGAGGCTTGAGGAGGACGGTTTGGACGACGCTGAAGAGGGCGGTGTTGGCGCCGATGCCAAGCGCGAGAGCGAGGATGCAGAGGACCACGGGGCCCGGGGTGCGGAGGAAGAGTCGCAGGGCGAAGCGCAGGTCAGAAAGCATGGCGGGACTTGGGCACGCGAAGGGCCGCTGATTTTGTTGGGGTTAGGGCGAAGGAGTGTCCGGTTGCGGGATGGAGGCGTTCGGAATCAGAGGGCGTAGGGGACGGTGACGAAGGAATGTTCGGCGGGGTTGAAGTCCCGGGTGTTGCGGGTGGCGAACTGGAGCTTGTGGGTTTTGGCGAGGGCGGCCTGGAAGGCGTCGGGCAATTTCCAGCGGTGTTGGCGACGAAGTTGGGCGGCGAGGTCGGCGACTTCTTTGGTGATTTCGAGGAGGGGGAAGAGGTCGAACACGGTTAAGGCCAGGGACATTTCATGCGGACGAATGCCGGTGAGTACTTCGGCTCGCGTGACCACGGACACGACGGCTTCAGGGTGTACGAGGCTCAAATACGCTGTGGCAACCTGGTGCTTGTTGAAATGATCGATGAGAATCGCAGAATCAAGTAGGATCTTCATCGCGAGACCAGTCACGGGTCCATTCATCCCGGATCTTCAATTGGTATTCCAGGCCATCGCCTTCCGTCCAAATGCCCCGTGATCGCTCTAGAATGTCAGCAACGGTAGCGCGATCTTTTTCCTGGAGCAGGGCGACAGCACGGCGGACGAGTTCGGTCATGGGGACGCCTTCGCGGGCTGCCTTGTGATCGAGCCATTGCTTGACGTCGGGGTCGAGGGCGATGACTGTTTTCGTCATGAAGATATCATATCGGTAGGTAGATATGATGTCAATAGTGTTATCTAGCATGGGTGACGCGCTCGATGGTGAGGGCGCGCATTCGCTTGTGGAGGTTGGTGCGTTCCATGCCGAGGGCGCGGGCGGCTTGGGAGACGTTCCAACTGGCGGCTTCGAGGGCACGGAGGATTTGGTCGCGTTCGGCCATGTCGCGGGCTTCGTGGAGGGCGGATTTGGGAGCGGAGGCGACGGGGGCGGCACGGATTTCGAGGGGAACGATCGACGGTTCGATGGTATCGCCGGGTGAGAGGATAGCCATGCGTTCGACGATGTTGCGGAGTTCGCGGACGTTGCCGGGCCAGTGGTAGTCGGAGAGCAGGTCAAAGACTTCGGGCGAGACGCGCTTGGGGCGGAAATTATTGCGGCCGCAGAACTCTTCGAGGAAGTAGGCGGCGATGGCGGGGATGTCGGAGGGGCGTTCGCGGAGGCTGGGGACGCGGAGGGGCATGACGGAGAGGCGGTAGTAGAGGTCTTCGCGGAACTTGCCTTGGGCGACCATCTCGGTGAGATCGCGGTTGGTGGCGGAGAGGACTCGGACCTGCACCTGGATGGGGCGTTCGCCGCCGACGCGGTGGAATTCGCCTTCCTGGAGGACGCGGAGGAGTTTGGCCTGGGAGTTGGCGTGGAGGTCGCCGACTTCGTCGAGGAAGAGGGTGCCGCCGTCGGCGAGTTCGAATTTGCCGCGACGGAGGGCGGTGGCGCCGGTGAAGGAGCCTTTCTCGTGCCCGAAGAGTTCGCTTTCGATGAGGTCGTTGGGGATGGCGGCGCAGTTGACTTTGACGAAGGCGCCGTTCGCGAAGGGGCTTTCGCGGTGAATGTGGGCGGCGATGAGTTCTTTGCCGGTGCCGGACTCGCCGATTAGCAGAACGCGGGCGTCGCTGCGGGCGGCGAGGGTGGCTTGCTCGATGACCTGGAGGAAGGCGGGCGAGCTACCCACCATCCTGGGGCCGGCGCCGAGTTGTTCCTTGAGGCGCAGGTTCTCTTCGCGGAGGGAGCGCTGCTCAAGGGCATTGGCGACGCCGAGGAGGACGCGTTCGCGGGAGAGGGGTTTTTCGAGGAAGTCGAAGGCTCCGGCGCGGGTGGCCTCGACGGCGTCGGCGATGGTGCCGTGGCCGGAGATCATGATGACGGGGGCGCTGGAACCTTCCTGGCGGAGGGAGCGCAGGAGGTCAATGCCGTTGCCGTCGGGGAGGCGGACATCAAGGAGGTAGAGGTCGGCTTTGGGGGCGATGTGGAAAGCAGCGGCCGAGTGGCAGAGGACCACGGCGTAGCCTTCGCGCTCGAGGATCATGCGGAGGCTGCGACCGATGTTTTCTTCGTCGTCGACGATCAGGATGCGATTGGCCATGAGTTTATGAGTTACTTTCCGCGCTGGGGCCTTGCAGGGAAGGCAAGATGACGCGGAAGGCCGCGCCGCCCAGTTCGCTGTCGATGAGTTCGATGTCGCCGCGATTGAGCAGGGCGCTCTTGCGGGCGATGGAGAGGCCGAGGCCCATGCCATTTTTCTTAAAGGAGATGGAGGGTTCGAAGAGGCGTTCGCGGGCGGTGGGGGAGAGGCCGGGGCCAGAGTCGTGCACTTCGATGGCGACGCGGCCGTCGGGGAGGCGGTGGCTGAGACCGAGAACGGTGGGAGCGGCGTCGGAGGCGTTTTCGATGAGGTTGGTGAGGATGCCGCGGACCAGGTCCTCGTCTGCCCAGGCTTGGGGAGCGTTCTGGTCGAGGCGGCTGCGATAGTCGACGGCGGGGTGGCCGTTTTTGAGGAAGGCCATGCGCTCGGTAAGGAGGGCGTTCAGGTCGAGGGGACCGGGATGGACGGGGGGCTCGGAGGCGAGTTCGGAGAAGGCGCGGACGCGTCGTTCGAGGCCGGTGACTTCGTCGGTGACGATTTGGGCGGCTTGCTTCAGGAAGGCCGGATCGCTGGAGCCATGGCGGGCAACCATCTCTTCGACGGTGAGACGGATGGGGGTGAGGGAGTTTTTCACTTCGTGCGCCATCTTGCGGGCGAGCATTTGCCAGCTTTCGAGGCGGGCGACGAAGAGGAGGCGTTCGCGGTTCTGTTCGAGTTGCGCGGCCATGTCGTTAAAGCCGTCGATGGCTTCGCCGATTTCGTCGCGGCGGCGCACCGGGACACGGACGTTGGATTCGCCCTGGCCCAAGCGCCGGAGGGCGCCGGCGAGTTGCTGGATGGGCTTGGTGATGCGGCGCGTGAGGAAGATGAGGAGGCCGAGGGCGATGAGCCAGGCGGCGGAGGCGAGGACAAGAAACGTAGTGAAGAAGGCGCCGCGCCAATCGCGCTCGCGGTTTTTCTCGATGAGGGCGCGGGCTTCGGCGTATTGGCGGGCGAGGCGGCTGAGGCCGACGGGCGCGAGGGATTCTTCGAAGATGGCGATGGAGGTGCCCTGGCGGACCAGGTAGCGCAGACTCTCGCCGTCGGGGCCGGTGAGTTCGAAGCGCTCGGATTCTTCGGAGGCGGCGAAGGCTTTGAGGTCGTCGGGAAAGGGCGCGTTGACGACGCGATCCGGTGTGGACTTGGCTTTGAGGTTTAAGCGGGCGCGGCGGTAGAGCTCGCGGCCGGTGACTTCAAGGGAGCGGGAGACTCCGTCGAGTTCGCGGGTGGAGGTGAGGTCGAAGGAGCGGTCGAGGAGGGAGCGTACGAGCCACATGGTGAGGGCAAGAGGCACTAGGGTGGCGAGGAGGAAGACGGCGATGAGTCTGGTGCGCAGCCGGTGCATGCTATTTGAGGGTATCGAGCCGGAAGGTGGGTGTCTCGATCACCCAGAAGCGCTGCTCGCGCCGGGCGGGACGGCTGAAGACGTCGATGAGTGTGGCGAGGCTGACGGGCGGGTCTTCGCTTTGGCGGGCGCGGCGCGGTTCGTCGGCGCGAATTTCGAGGCGGAGGCGGAGAGGGCGAGAGCGGTCGAGGGCGGTGGAGGGAAGGGTGAGGCGCTCGATGCACCATTGTTCGGCGGCGTCGGGGAGGAGATTCGCCACGGTAGCGCGGGGTTGGCGAGCGTCCTTGGCGGTGAGCTGCACGACGGAGAAACGTTCTTCCCAAAGGTCGTAGGAGAAGACGAAGCGCTCGGCGGTGCGGGCCTGGACGAGACGGGCGTCGTTCAAGGCGACGAGTTGAAAGTCGAAAGTGACGGTGGAGCCGTTTTTCAAGCTTTCGAGCGGACGGCCACTCAGCAAACGCAGATTCGCCGACGAAACCTTCAAGGTATCGCCGGCCAGGCGTGGACGCAACTCATCACTCCCCAGACCGACGCAGAGCGCCAGTGAGGAGCCAATCGCCAGGATGAGCAGGCGTTTCGTCAGAAGGTGTACCCCAGCAGAACAATTGGCGTGATGTGACCCTCCCGCAGGGGAAAGGCGACCATGCAGGTGAGGCCTTCTTTGATGTAGCCGACGCCGGCGGACTGTCGGGCCTTTGCCTTCTGGCCTTCATCCCAGACGGCACCGCGGTCATAGAGGAGGCGGACGCCGCGGACGCGGTACTCGACGGAGCCATGGGCCATCCGATCGCCGCCGAGCGGGGCGAGGTCGAAGCGGCTCCAGCCGCGTAGAGTTTGTGTGTTGCCGAGGACGAAACGATCGTAGAGCGGGGCGCGGCCGTTTAGAGTGCCGGCATTGAAGCTCAACAGCAGGGCCTGCTGGTGGGGGAGCGTCAGGCTCTGGTTGACGTCGAAGGCATGGCGAGTATAGACAAACTCGGAGCCCAGAGTTCTGGCGGCCGCACGCAGATCGTAACCTGCCCCCACGAGGTTTCTCGTGTTGGTTCCAAGATCCCAGCCCTGTTCGTAGCGCAGAGATGAAATTAAGGCGTGAGAGGACTCGAATCGTGCGACCGGAAATTGAGTTTCGATGCGCTGCAGGTTGAAGCCGGCTTTCAGGCGCAAGGAAGGAAGAACTTGGATGGTGACGGAGGGCTCAAGCGTCTGGCGACGGCGATAGAGGCCTTCCTGTTCAGGGCCGGCGGCGGCTAAGGTGGAGGCGTTCCACTGAGCGCGGAAGCTTTCGCCGACAATGGCGAGGCGGACGTGACGGCCGAGGACGTCGTAGCGATAGCCACCACGGATGCCGGAGGTGCGTTCGATGGTGAGGTCGCTGTCAGTGAGGGCGCCAATCAGCAAGCCGCCCTGCTTACCGATGTTGAAGTCAGCGGTGCCGCCGAAGCTGAAGTTGTTTTTGGAGTGGTAGATGAACTTGAAGTCGTTGGATTCGCCGTTCAGTTCGATGCCCCGACGTTCAAGCTCGAAGATGACTTTAACATGGTCGGGCTTGGAGCCCTTTTCCATGCGGTGGATGACGCGGTAGGAGCGGTACTCGGATTTGAGGCGGCGGACGATGCCCTCGAAGCGGTCCTGCGCAAAGTTCCGGCCGACTTCGCGGTCGACGAGTTGCTGAATGTCGACGCCGGGCTTGGCGATAGCGTTCGGTTTACGGGCGTAGCGGAACTCGACGGTTTCGACAATGTACTTGCTGTTGACGTTTAGATCGGGGACGCCCTGCGCGAGGCCGGTGGCGAGAATGAGGCAGGCCATCAGAACGACGCGTGGTGGCCAAGGCATGTAGATGTTACGCGGCATTATCCGTTCTGGTTGCAGTTCGATCGCCAATCTGTAAGTGATTGATTCTTCGATGCTAATTTGGATGAGAACCTGTGCCGAGCGGGCACAGGTGAGCAGACGTCAGGCGACGGCGTGGGCGAGGAGGGGGACGAGTTGTTCGCGGAGACGGACGACGTGGCCGATGACGAGAACGGCGGGGGATTGGACGTCGGTGACGCCGAGGTCGCACAGAGTGGTTTCGACGACGCGTTCGCGCGGCGTGGATCCATTCTCGATGAAGCAGGCGGGTTCCTGCGGATCGCGGCCGGCGGCGATGAGGATTTCGGCGATGCGAGCCCGGTGGCGGGTGCCCATCAGGATGATGAGCGTATCGACGTGGACATAGCGCGCGAGGTCGTCGTTGAAGCCATCACGGACATGGCCGGTAAGGACGGCGAAGCCGGTGGCGATGCCACGGAAGGTGGGGGGGACGCCGGCGAGCGACGGGACGCTGAGTGCTGAAGAGATGCCGGGCACTAATTCGACTTCGAAGCCGCGTTCAACCAGATACTGCCACTCTTCGGCGCCGCGACCGAAGACCATCGGGTCTCCTCCCTTGAGGCGCACGACGTGTCGGTGATGAGAGCCATGCCGGGCTAACTCCGCCAGAATGGCGTTCTGAATGCACTCCTGCTGGCCGTCTTCCTTGCCGACGAAGTGTAACTCGGCTTCGGGGTTGACTAACTCGAGAACTTCGGGTGAAACGAGGCGGTCATAAAGGACGACATCAGCGAGGGCGAGGACCCGCGCGGCGCGGACGGTGAGTAAGTCCGCGCGACCGGGTCCAGCACCGACGAGGTAGATCATGTTAGTTCTGTTGATGAGACCGGAACCAGTAATCGCCAAAGCTTTCGCCGGGTTGCCGGTTTTGGGCGAACTCGGTGAAGAGCGGGCGGAAAGTGGCAGCTAGATCGGCCGCTTTGACGTTGTGCTGATGCAGTTTCGCCATGCGGTTGGCGTTGTGCGAGCCACCGAGATAAAGGGAGTAAAGGTCGATAGATTGGCCGACGATGCCGATCTCCGCCGTGTAAGGACGGGCGCAACCGTTGGGGCAACCGGTCATGCGGACGAACATTTCGTGGCCCGGCAGTCCGGCGGCGGCGAGTTCGTTGTCGATCATGGACATGATCTCGGGCGAACGGCGTTCGGCTTCAGAGAGCGCGAGACCGCAGGTGGGCAAGGCGGGACAGGCCATTGAGTAACGGAGGACGGGGAGCATCTGCTCGGCCAACGTCACGTTGTGGCGTTCGAGGATAGCGTCGAGTTCGGCGGTGCGTTCGTTCGGGATGTCGGTGAGGATGACGTTCTGCTGGGCCGTCATGCGAACGCCGCAGCCGAGGGTGTTGAGGATCTCGCGGATGGCGGCGCGCAGCGGGACAGTGACGCGGCCGTTCATGATGCGCAGGCCGTAGAACTTATGGGTCGCGTTCTGGCTATGCCAGCCGAGATAGTCCGCTTGGCGATTCCACTGGAGCGGCGCAACGGGGGCTAGCGTTTTGCCGAGGCGGCGGCCCAACTCCTCGCGGAACCAGTCGACACCTTTGTCGTCCAGCACGTACTTCAGGCGCGCAAGTTTGCGATTCTCACGATTGCCGAAGTCGCGGTGAATGGTGACGACGGCCTTAGCTGCTTCGAGGATTTCGTCTTTGGAGATGAAACAGACTTCGTCGGCCATGCGGGGATGGCTGAGCTTGACGCCGTTCGACTGGCCCATGCCGCCACCGGCAAGCAGGGTGAAGCCGAGTAACTGGCCATTCTCGAATTGCGGGACAAAGCCGAGGTCGTGAGAGTAAACGTCGGTGGTGTTATCGCCAGGAAAGGCGAAGGCGATTTTGAACTTACGGGGCAAGTAGGAGTCGCCATAAAGGGGCTCGCTTTCGGGCTCGACGGTGACGGCGCGCTCACCGTCCACCCAGATCTCGAGGTAGGCGCCCGTCTTGGGCTTGAGTTCGCGGGCGACTAAGTGGACATACTCTGAGATGTCTTTACGTTCGGCGGTTTCAAAGGGAGCGGCACAGGCCACCACGTTGCGGACCACGTCACCGCAAGCGGCCCAGGTATTTAAGCCGGAGTGGATGACCGTGGAGATGAGTTGCTTGACGTCTTTTTTGGCGATGGAGTGATACTGAATGCCACCGCGCGAAGTGATGCGGAGGGTGCCGTCGCCGACGGAATCGGCTAGGCCATCGAGATCGAAGTACTGCGCGGGGGTGAGTTGGCCGCCTGGCAGCGAGACGCGCACCATGCAGGTGTGCGAACGGCCGGGCTGTGTCTTGCGCAGGTCGCGGTCGTCCTGCTGATAGATGCCGTGGAATTTGAGCAGTCCAGTGGCAGGTTTGGAGAAGGCGGTGGTGTCCTGCGCCAACTCTTCTTTCAGCGTTCCGCGGAGATGGTCGGAGCCGGTTTTGAGGCCTTCGGCGGGCGAGAGCTTGATCATTTGTCCCTTACAGCATACTACCACAGCGGGGGAGGCAATCCCTAGTTCCCTATAGGGTATGGGCGGTTGAAATTGGAGAGCCAAGGAGCAGGCTTTTCTACGCGGGGACCGGTCGGGAGACCGGTGCTACGGGGCCGGCAAGGCGCCGCTTTTTCGCAACGACTCCATCTGCCCTGCCCCGAAATGGCGCCGAATATTTGTGCGAGTACGCAGGACGTGGACCGATTTGTGACGGCAATTGCTGCGATCGCGAAAACTTAGGGCCAATCCACGATAGAATTGCGGGCGCTATGCTGCGCAACACAATAATCGCTTTGCTGCTTTCCACCTTGGGCCTGCTGGCGCAGTCCAAGAAAATCATGGTGATGGACAGCCAGATCATCGGAGAACTGGGGCCGATCCCCGGGGCGACGATGGTGCAGGCTACGGACCGGGCTACCCAGATGCGGGAGATCGTGGACGCGGATGCCGTCATCGGCGCGCCGAAGGGAGACTTGCTGCAGTTGGGCAAGAAGGTGAAGTGGGTGCAGATTATGAGCGCGGGTGTCGAGACCGTGCTGCATCTTTCCGGCAGCGACTATCTGCGGGACTCGGACATCGTGCTGACGAATAACCAGATCGTGCAGGGGCCGGAGATTGCCGACCATGCGCTGGCGATGTTGCTGACGATGTCGCGCGGCATTCTGAAGTTTGAGCGGATGCGGACAGAAGAGAATTGGCAGGCACGGCCATACCCGGGCATCGAACTCCGTGGCAAGACAGCGGTGGTGGTGGGCGTGGGCGGCATCGGCAGCCAGATCGCGCTGCGCGCCTGGGCGTTTGGCATGAATGTGATCGGTGTGGATCCGGAAGATATTCCGTTCTCGCCGTTCATCAGCCGCGTGGTGAAGCCGGACCAGATCGATAGCGTGATGCCGCTGGCCGACGTGCTGTTCATTTCGGCGCCGCACACGCCGAAGAGCCACAAGATGATCGGGCCGAAGCAGTTCGAGCTGATGAAGCAGAACTCTTACTTCATCGCTGTCAGCCGCGGCGGGACTTACGATCTGAATTCGCTGATTAAGGCGCTGGACAGCCGCCGCCTGGCGGGCGCGGGTGTGGACGTGATGGATCCGGAGCCGCTGCCGAAGGGCAATGCGCTGTGGAAGTTCGACAACGTAGTGATCACGCCGCACATTGCGGGGCGTTCGGATCAGGACCGCGGCCGCATGGTGGGGACGATTCAGGCCAATATCCGGCGCTTCGTGGCCGGTGAGCCGATGATCAACGTGGTGGACAAGAAGAAGGGCTACTAGCTAGCGCAGGTCTTTGAGGCGGAAGCTGACGAGTTCCGAACGGGAAAGGTTCGGGAGTCCGCTTCCGCCGGAAACAAATGCGAGGAGGACTCGGTCCTTGACGAAGTGGATCGCGGTGTAGCAATACCAGCCATCCGCAGCGGAGCGGATGTTGCGGGCCTTGATCCAGGTTTTGCCGTTGTCTTTCGAGATGGCGACGGTCTGGGGAGTGCGTTTGCCGCCGCTGGTGGGCGTGGAGCGGTGGGACGCATCGGCCGCCGAGTGATCGTTCCAGACCATGAGCAGATCGCCCGAACCGGGGATGCGTTTGATGGAAGCTGGGGACAGGGGCGAGGCGATATTCGAAGGCTGCGCGAGGCTCCAAGTTTCGGCGCGATCCGTGGAATGGGATAAGTATTGGCTGCCGAGTTGGGTGCGAATGAACATCAGGATGCGGCCATCTGCGAGTTCTACGACGCCGGGCTCCTGAAAGCCTGCACGGGTATCGGGTGGAGCGCCGAGGACGCCGGTGCGACGCCAGGTGAGGCCGGAGTCATCGGAAACGTAGGTCATGGTGAGGCCGCGGGAACCAAACTTGCCGTCGACGGGTTGGTGGAGGGCGACGGGCATCACCAGGCGTCCGGACTTGAGCTGAATCACGCGGTCGTTGTTGAGGACGTAGTAGCCGGCCTCTTTGATGGCGGAGATTGGATCGCTCCAGGTTTTGCCTTCATCTGAGGAATAGCGGAGCAGGGGATGACAATCGGAGAGGGATTCTTTGCGCAGATAAAAGAGGGCGATGCGCCCGTCCTGGAGGCGCAGAAACGAGACGCTCATCGCGTTCATGCTGCCTTCGCGCCCGATGAGGGGCGTATCGGTGGAGGTCCAGGTTTGGCCGCCGTCATTCGAGGAGCGGCTGACGATGGTGGCGGCATCATGATCGCTGCCACCGCCGGTGAATTTGGTGTAGGCGAACAGGATGCGGCCATCCTTCAGCGTGACGAAAGCGCCTTCGGTGTTCCGCGGATTGCCGGGGGACGGGGCCAGGTCAAGAACCTGTTTCACCGGAAGCTGAGCGAAGCCGGAGACAGCGAGAATCGCACCGAGCAAGAGCGTGGAATGAATCATAAGACTGTCGACAGTATATAATACGTTCTCGTGCTTACCTCGATCTTTGAATTTCAACCGGAAACATACGCGCGCGGGCTGAAGCATCGTCAGCATCTGTCGGTGGGTGAAACGGTCGCGTTGCCAGTGCTGTTGGCCCGAGGCGCAAACGCCGGCCCGACGCTGGTGGTGTCGGCGAACGTGCACGGTGACGAATACGAGGGGGTTCGGGCGATTTTTGAGGTATTCGAAGCCCTGGATCCGGCACAAATGAGCGGCAATTTGCTGGCAGTACCGGTGGTGAATCCGCCGGCTTTCTGGGCGGGGACACGGACCAGTCCGGTGGACGGCGCGAATCTGGCGCGGGTGTTTCCGGGGGATGCGAAGGGGACGATTTCGCAGCGGATCGCTGACGCCTTCGGCCGGGCAATCATTGCGCATGCGTCCATGTACCTCGATCTGCACAGCGGCGGCGTGAAGTTCCGAATGCCGTCGATGGTGGGCTACGCGGCGCCGGACGCACGGGGCCGGGCGGCGGCCGAAGTCTTCGGTGCGCCGGTGATCTGGGGCCACCCGACGTTGGACCCCGGGCGGACCATCTCTTTTGCCGCGGGCCTGGGCATTCCCTGGCTCTATACGGAAGCTCGCGGCGCGGGCCGTATTCATCCGGCGGACCTGGGGATGATGACGACCGGCATCTTCAATTTAATGAAGCACTTGGGGATTATTCCGGGCCAACCGGAGCCCGCCACGATTGAGCATCGGCTGTATGGCGACGGCAATACGGACGCCGGAATGTCGGCCACGCAAGCAGGTTTCTTGATGACGCATGTGCAAATACTGGATGATGTGAGGATGGGGCATTGCCTGGGTACTTTGGTGGACTTAGTTGGGAAGCCACTGGAGAAGTACTACGCACCGGTGGACGGTGTGGTGGGCTTGGTGCGGGAGTTTCCGGTCGTGCAAGCCGGCGACCCGCTGTTTCTGATTGCCCAACGAGAAGAAAGAGGAAAATGAAACGAATGGGTGAGGCCGGGTTCGACGCGTCGCGGCGAGAGGCGAGTGTGCGCCGGAAGGCGGCAGGATCGCTGGCACGCTTTGAGCGGGCGCTGGGCAGTTTGGCCGGCGGAGTTTCCAGTGGATTGCGCCGCAGTGCGCGTCCATTTCCGATGTATTTTGAGCGCGGAGCCGGGGCGCAACTGACCGATGTTGACGGGAACGTTTACCTGGATTACACGCTGGCTTGGGGGCCGCTGATTCTGGGCCACGCACCGGCGGCGGTGAACCGGGTGCTAATCGAGCATTTGGAACGCGGCCATACGTTCGGCGCGCAGCATGACCTGGAATACGAAGTCGCCGAGTTGATTCAGGGCTGTGTGCCTTGCGCCGAGCGGGTCTGCTTTGCCAATAGCGGGACGGAGATTGTGCAACTGGTGTTGCGCCTGGCGCGCGCCTACACGGGCCGCACGAAGTATCTGAAGTTCGAGGGGCACTATCACGGGTGGGACGACAGCGTCCTGGTGAGTTACAAGCCTTCGCGCGAGCAACTGGCGCAGTTTGGCGATCAGCCGGTGCCAGTGGGCGCGGGACAGCGTCCGCATTCGGGCGCGGTGGTGGTGGAATGGAACGATCGCGAAGCCGTGGAAGCAGCGTTCAGGGAGCACGGCAGCGACCTCTCGGCCGTGATTTGCGAGCCGATTCTCTGCAACAGCGGCTGCATTCCGCCGGCTGCGGGCTTCCTGGAGTTTCTCCGGGAGATCACCGAGCGGACGGGCACGCTGCTGATCTTTGACGAGGTGATCACCGGCTTCCGTTTGGGCCTGGGTGGCGGCCAGGCGCATTTCGGCGTGACACCGGACCTGGCGACCTTCGCCAAAGCGGTGGGCGGTGGATTGCCGTTGAGCGTGCTGGCTGGCAAGGCTGGGGTGATGGAGCTGATCGCGAACGGGACAGTGGTGCATGCTGGGACTTTGAACGGCAATCCGCTGGCGCTGGCGGCGGCGAAGGCAACGATCGAGACGTTGGCGGCGAACGATGGGGCGGCCTACGCCACGCTGTGGGCCTTGGGCGACCAGTTGCGGGAGGGCCTGCGAACTTCGCTGACCGCCAAGGGCTACGCCGTCGTCATGAACGGCGTGGGGCCGGTGTTTCAGTTGAGCTTTCAATCGTCGGCACCGAGCAACTATCGCGAAACCTTGCTGGCCGATGGCAAGCTGTATAGCGACTTCGCGCTGGCACTGCTGGATGAAGGCGTGCTGGTGCTGCCAGACGGCCGGTGGTATCTGTCGACCGCACACACAGCCGAGCAGGTTGCGCGGACTCTCGCGATCGTCGAGACGCTTTAGCGTCCGGCGATCTCGGCCCAGTGGATGGTGCTGTCGGCGGCAGCCGTGGCCGAGATCACCACGGAGCCGGAGAGGGGCCGGGCAGCACGCCACGCGGCGAAGGCCTGGTTCGGCACTGGCTTGTTTACCTCCGGAGTCGCGGTGGCCTGGCAGATTTCGCCATTGACGCGCACCTCGCTGAGGCGCCCTTCCACTTCGAGGCGAACCTGCGCTTCGGCCAATGCCGGACCCACAGGGATGCGGAGTTGGGTGACCTGATTGGCTTTGAGTCGCCGGGGCAAGGCGGCGGCGCCACTTTCGCCGGGTGCGTAGGTATCGGAGAAGGTGAGGATGTGGCGGCGGGACAGGCCCTTTAGCGTCTCCAGCGAACCGCATTGCATCAGCGCCTGTCGCGTATCGTCGGCGGAAGCCATGGCCGTTTCGCTGTCCATGTAGTTGAAGAGGTAGATGCGATCGGCGCCGCGGGCCAGGAGCGCGGCGGCGGCGCCCCGCACCGTTTCGAGCGAGTTGAACTGGATCGGGCGGTAGTCGTTGTAGGGGCGGACGATCAGTTCGAGGCCGGCGCCGAGGACGACATTGGCGGGGATGAGCCGCTTCCAGAGTTCCATCGGCATGTCGGGCTCGATCGTGTTCCAGAAGGGGCAGGCGACGAGCAGGTCCACCCAGCCGCGGCGGGCCCACTCGACGCCGTCGAGGCCCATCAGGTAGCCGGTTTGCGGGCGCGAGGGCACGCGAACGCCGAGCTTGAGTTTTCGGTTGCGCTTGCGTCCCCATTGGTCAAGCAGGGCGCGGGTGCGCTGGACGAAGGCGTTCAGCTTGAGGCGGCCTTCGTCTTCCTGACCTTCGCGCAGGTGATGCGGGAAGCGCATCCAGTCGAGTTCGAGACCGTCGAAGTCGTAGCTGGCGCAGTATTCTTCGATGAGCTTGAAGGAGTACTCGCGGACTTCGGCGCGGCCGAAGTCGAGGGCGCGGTCGGCGCCGCTGGTGAAGCGCCAGGGTTGGCGGCGGAATTCGGGGTGCTGGCGCCAGAAGCCGGAGTGCATGTAGCTGGCTTCGTCGTCGACGTTGTGAAGGTCGTTCATGCGCATGCTGATCCAGGGCGAGAGGCCATGCTTGCGGGCGCGTGCAATCCAGAGGGAGTAAGGATCGATGCCGCGTTTGGCGAGGTCCCAGGCGGTGTGGATCCACTTGCGGGCACCGGCGCGGGCCTCTTTCGGCGTGGACTGCAAAAGGGGCTGGTCGTTGGGGCCTTGCGGATCGTAGCCTTTCCAGATCGGGTCCCAGACCTTGCTATCGAAGCTGGTGCGCATCGAGTTGGCGCTAAGGATCATTTCGCGAACTTGGGTGCCGCGGTATTGGTCCATGAAGGCGGCGACGATTTCGGCATCGAGCTTCTGGCCGGCGCGGGTGGAGAAGAAGTGGCTATTGTCTTCGTTGAAGCAGAGGGCCGTCTTGGGCGTGGACGGGCTCGCGGCAAGGGCGGCGAGAGGGAGTTGGAGAAGTTGTCGGCGCGAGGGCATCTAGCGACTTAGTTTAGCGGTGAGGATGGCCTGACCGAGGTGGCGCTGGGTGTGTTCGGAGAGATGGATGATGAGGCCGGCGACGGTGGTGGGCAATTGCTGGCGTCCCACATAGCGGGGGTCGAGGTAGGTGTCGGGGTGGATGCGGCGGACGAGGGTCTCCGTTTCGAGGAGTTCAACGTCGAGGGTGGTGAGGAGTTCGGCGAGTGACGGCCCGGGCGTGTTCTCGGCCTTGAGGCGGGCGATCTGCTGGGCATCGAGTTGATCGCCGCGCAGATAGGTGGTGAGCCGGTTGACGCTGCCGGCGAGGTGGGCGAGGTGGAAGCCCAGCGAGGAAATCGGGCCGAGTGGCTTCCAGATGTCGGCAACGCCGGGGGTGTGCAGGGCGATCTCCTCGCGGCACTGGGTGAAGGTGTAGACGAGATGAGCGGCGATGGGGTGAAGGTCAGGGAGGGGTCCGCGGAGCCAGGGTTCGGTCATGGTTCCAGCTTGACAGGATCGGGGGAGGGCAAATGGCAGGGGGTTCGATGATATGAATATGTCAGGCAGGATATGTGGAGCGTGAGGACAGTCTGGCTCTTGGCACTGGCCCTGCCGGTGGAAAGCGCGGGTTGCTCGGCCGCAATGTGCTTGAACCGTGGCGTCGAGGCGCGCCCCGATTTCAAAGTAACAGTTCGCCACGAGGGCAGACCATTGCCCGGGACAAACGTGAAGGTCACTGGTTACGCGGATGGAAAGGCTGTAGTGATCTACTCAGGCCAAACTGACAGAAAAGGCGCGGTGAGGGTCACCAATTTGAAGCCCGGAGACTACTGGCTTGAAGCCGATAAACTCGGAATCAGTGCGGCATATCATTGTTTTCACGTCGCGACGCGCCGCGGGTTCCGCGCGAGAAGTCGATTCAACCATACATGGGGAGACTTTCCAGTACCAATTCCTGCCCTGAGTGGAAACGTCGTCGACTCTCAACCTGGGGTAGGACCAAGCCCCTTGTTGAATCAGATTCACCGCACGGCTGTTCCGATGAGCAGCGTGAACCTTAGACTGGAAAGTGCGCTGGGTGACTTGAAGCGGGCGGCAGTTTCTGACGAGCAGGGGGCGTTCCACTTCGAACAGGTGCCACCAGGGATTTACGTCTTGCATGTAGAGGGCGGCGTTAATGTAAGAGCCTACGAACCAACTGATCTTCTAGTCCGACTGTCCGAGGCTGGGGAGGGCCAGAAGCTGCTGCTGACTCGGATCGACAATTCTGGTTGTGGGGATCCAGCGATTCGGATCGAGAAAGGCGGCAGATGAGATCGAGTGGGGTCGAATAGCAGCTTCATGCGACAAGGAAACTGGTGCGCCGCTCACGGTCGGCGGCGAAGGCGAAGCAGGCTTGGATATCCTCAAGAGTCAGATCGGGGAAATCGGCCAGAACCTCGTCGACCGTCATCCCTCCGGCCAAGTACTCGAGGATGTCATAAACCGTGATGCGCAGACCGCGGATGCAGGGCTTTCCGCTCCGCTTCCCTGGTTCGAGGGTGATGATCTTGCGGTAATCGACCATGCCCTAGCTTAGCTCTTTCGCCAGATTGGGCGACGAGAGCACGCGGCGGCAGTTCACGCACGAATGGCACCTGCTAAAATCGGGGAGTTCATCAAACGCCGATCCGCGTTGGGATGTTCGGGAAGACGGTGCGAATCCGTCACTGCCCCGCAACTGTATGCGGCATGTTGTCACCCGCCTCGCGAAACCACTGGCTGAAGCCGGGAAGGTGAGCGAATCGTACGGCGAGCCGCGAGTCAGGAGACCGGTCCCGATTGCATAGTTGGGTGTGTTCCGAGGGGGAACTTGCCAGCCAAACCGCTCATGATCGGCGGCACGACGTCGCATGCCGGCAAGAGCTGGATGACGACGGCGATCTGCCGCCACCTCCGCCAACGCGGCTTCCGTGTTGCGCCTTTTAAGGCGCAGAACATGTCGAATAACTCATACCCGTGCGTGGGCGGGGGCGAAATCGGCCGGGCACAAGTGGCGCAGGCCGAAGCCTGTGGCCTGGAGCCGCACCCCGACTTTAACCCCATTCTGCTGAAGCCGACCTCCGACATGGGCAGTCAAGTGGTGCTGCACGGGCAGGTGTGGAAGAATCTGCGGGCGCGCGAATACTACACACATTTCGACTATCTTTTCGGCGAAGTGCTGGCCGCCTATGAACGGTTGGCGGCGCGCTTCGACTATGTGGTGATGGAGGGCGCCGGCAGCATTGCGGAACTGAACCTGAAGTCGCGCGACCTGGTGAATCTGAATCTGGCACGGGCGGTGGCGGCGCCGGCCTTACTGGTCTCCGACATTGACCGCGGCGGAATTTTCGCGGCGATCATCGGGACGATTGCGCTGCTGGAACCTGAGGAGCGCGCCTTGGTGCGGGCGTTTGCCGTGAATCGCTTTCGCGGCGATCCGGCTTTGTTCGAGGACGGCGTGCGGATTCTGGAACAGAAGTCCGGCAAGCCTTGCCTGGGCGTATTCCCCTATCTGCGCGAGTTCACGATCGACGAGGAAGACGGCGTGTCAGTGGAAGATCGCGGGGCGGGAGCGAGCGACGTGGCAATCGTTAAGCTGCCGCGCATTTCGAACCTCACCGACTTTCGCCTGTTGCCCGACGCGGCCTGGATCACGCGGCCGTTGGACCGGCAGTTTCAGACCGTGATTTTGCCAGGCACGAAGAGTACGCTGCCGGATCTGGCTTGGCTGCGCGCGCAGGGACTGGATGGATGGATCCGCGAACAGCACCGGCGCGGCGCGCGAATCATTGGCGTGTGCGGCGGCTATCAGATGCTGGGCGAGGAGATACTCGATCCGTCGCAAGCGGATTCGGAGTTGACCGAAGGCACGGGGCTGGGCCTGCTGCCGGTGCGCACCACGATGGCGGCGGAGAAGACGACGAGAACGGTGCGGGCCGCTTTGCCTTCGGGCATCGAGTTTTCGGCCTATGAGATTCACATGGGCGAAAGCGTGTCGCGATGCGCGCCGTTCGCGTTAGTGGAGGGGCGCCCGGAAGGGGCCAGGCAAGCGAACGTCGTCGGCACTTACCTACATGGCGCACTTGAGGATGCGCGGGTACTGAGCGAGTTACTTGGGCGGCCGGTGGCCACGATGCCGTCGAAGGATGAAGCCTACGACGGTTTGGCCGGGTGGTTTGCGTCGCACGCCAACTTACAGCTATTCGAGGAGCAGTTTCTGTGACGGCGGGGACGCAGTTACTCTGTGGGGTGGCGCTGGACCTGGCGCTCGGCGATCCGCGCTGGCTGCCGCATCCGGTGCGCGGCATCGGTTGGTTGATTGTCCGGCTGGAACCGCTGTGCCGGCGACTACCGTTGTATCTGGGCGGCGTGGTGTTGTGGCTGACGGTGGTGGGGATCTCGGCCGGCGTCGTGTGGCTGACTTTGCCTTGGCTGGCGATCGTCTGGATCTGGACGTTCCTTGCTGTGCGCGACCTGGATGTACAGGCAATGCACGTGATCGTTGCATTACGCGACGGCGACCTCGCCGCGGCCCGCGAACGTTTGTCGATGATTGTGGGCCGCGACACGGTGGCGCTGGATGAGCCGGAGATTCTGCGCGCCACGGTGGAGACGGTGGCTGAGAGTCTTTGTGACGGCATCGTGGGGCCGCTGTTCTATTTAGCCTTGGGCGGGCCAGCGGGCATGGCGGCATTCAAGGCGGCGAGCACGCTGGACTCGATGTGCGGCTATCGCAATGAGCGTTATCGTGAGTTTGGCTGGGCGGCGGCGCGTTTCGATGACGTAGCGAACTATGTTCCGGCGCGGTTGAGCGTGCTGCTGGTTGCCTTGGGCGCGTTGTTGCTGGGCTATGACGCGCGGGGAGCATTGCGCTATGCGTGGCGGGATGGCCGATCGCAGCCGAGCCCGAACTCGGGTTATCCGGAAGCGGCGGTCGCTGGGGCTTTGGGCGTGCGCCTGGGCGGCTTGAATTACTACCGGGGCGTTCCGTCACAAAAGGCGACGCTGGGCGAGGCGTTGCGGCCGTTGTCGCTGGAAGTATTTGCCGGGGCGAGGCAGCTACTCTATGCGACCTCCGCTTTGGCGGTGCTGCTGGTGTGGAGTGTGAGCCGATGACGCTTACGCATGGCGGGAATGTCCACGCTCTGGCGCGCCGGTTGCAATGTCCGGTGAGCGAGATTCTGGATTTCTCGGCGTCGATCAATCCGTTGGGCATGGCACCGGGCGTTCGCGAGGCCATTATCGGAGCGTTGGATCGGGTGGAGCACTATCCGGAGCCGTCGACACTGGGCCTGAATGCGGCGCTGGCGGAGAATTGGGGCGTACCCGCCGAGATGGTGATGACTGGAAACGGCGCCACGGACCTGATTCACTTTTTGGCGCGGACGCGCCCGGAAACAGCCAGTCTGCTGTTGCCGACCTTCAGTGAGTTTCATCGTGCCTACCCGGAGGCGAAGTTAACCAAACGCTGGGAGGAACTGGAAGGCTTCGGCATCCTGACGCGGCCGAACAATCCTTTCGGCACGGTGCTTTCGCTTGAGGTCATTGAGAGTAAGTTACGCGAGGGACATCGGCTCTTGGTGGATGAGAGTTTCCTGGAGTTTACTGAGTATCCCTCAGCGATGTCGTTGGTGGGCAGTTATCCGGAGTTGCTGGTGTTGCGATCGCTGACCAAGCTGCATGCGTTGCCGGGGTTGCGGATCGGTGCTTTGGTGGGCCAGGCGATCCCGGAGTTGGCACCCTGGCGTGAGCCGTGGCAGGTGAACGTGCTGGCGGAGGCGGCGGCGCTGGCCGCTATCCGAGCGACGGACCATCACCGGCGAACGCGCGAGTTCGTTGCCGCCGAACGGTGCTGGTTGGCCGACCGCTTGGCTTCAATTCCGGGATTGCGGCCCATGCCGGGTAGCGCAAATTACTTACTCGTCTGGACGGCTGCCGACCCGGTGCCGTTGGTCGACTGGCTGGCGGCAAGGAAGGTGCTGGTGCGCGATTGCACCGGGATTCTCGGCGTCGATGCGCCAGCACTTCGAATGGCGGTGCGGCGGCGCGATGAGAACGAGCGCTTGCTGGAGTTGTTGAAGGAGTACGCATGCGCTTTTTCCTGATGTTATTGGCGACGAGTCTGCTGGCGCAGCAGCGGGTGGTGTCTCTGGCGCCGAGCGCTACGGAAATGTTGTATGCCATGGGCTGGGGCGATCGGGTGGTGGGGGTTACGGTCTATTGCCACTTTCCGCCGCAAGTGCGGCAGAAGGCGCAGGTGGGCAGTTACTTGAAGCCCAGCCTGGAGGCGATCGCCGCGCTGAGGCCGGACCTGATCATCTCGGATCCGACAACGACGAAGGTTAGTTTGCCGGGCGTCGCCATGGCGGCGATCGAGCGCCGGGACTTAGTGTCAATCGAACGGTCCGCGCAGAGCATCGCCAAAGCCATGGGCGAGCCCGCCCGTGCCGCAGCGTTAGTGGAACGAATGCGACGCGACCTGGGGGCGGTGCGCAAGCGCAATCAGGGGCGCGCCAAGCGCAAGGCGATGTTTGTGGTGGGACGCAATCCGGGGCAATTGACCGGCCTGGTGGTGGTGGGCCGCGACTCCTACTTGAACGAGTTGATTGAACTGGCCGGCGGACAGAATATCTTTGCCGATGCGCCGGTCTCTTACCCGAAGATCTCCACCGAAGATATTCTGGCGCGGCAGCCGGACGTGATTATCGATATGGGCGATATGGCCGATACGGACGCAGTGCAGGCCGGGCACTTAGCGAAGGTCCGGGCGCTCTACAGTAAATTGCCGCAGGTAGCGGCAGTGAAGAGTGGGCGCGTTTTCGCAGTAGCTTCCGATATTTATGTGGTGCCGGGCCCGCGAGTGGTGGAAGCGGCGAGGGAGTTCGAACGGATGATTCAAGGGAAAAGATGATCTACCGTTTGGCTGAAGTCGGCATGAGGTACGGCGCTGCGACGGTGCTGAGCCGCGTGTCGGCAGAGTTTGCGCAGGCGGAGTTTGTGGCGGTGCTGGGTCCGAACGGTGCGGGCAAGTCAACGCTGTTGGGCATTCTGGCCGGCTTGAAGTCCGGGCACGAGGGCCGTTGCGAGTATCGCGACCGGGGGGTGGAGCAGTGGCCGCGCCGGGAGTTTGCGCGGGAAGTTTCCTTTTTGCCGCAGAACGTCCAGATCAGTTTTCCGTTCAGCGCGCAGGAGATTGTGTTGATGGGGCGCACGCCACATGGGCGAGGCTGGGTGGAGTCGCCGGCCGACATCGCCGCGGCCAAGCGGGCGATGGAACTGACTGACTCCAGCAACTACCGCTGTCGCGACTTTGTTTCGCTTTCCGGCGGCGAGCGCCAACGGGTGATTCTGGCGGCAGCATTGGCACAGACGCCGAAGGTGCTGCTGCTGGATGAGCCGTCGTCGTTTTTGGATCTGTCGCATCAGGTGGCGCTTTATCGCCTGCTGGCCCGTCTGCCGCGCGAAGAGAAGATGCTGGTGATCGCCGTGACGCATGACCTGAACCTGGCGGCGGCGCACGCCGATCGGGTGCTGATTTTGAACGACGGCCAGTTAGTCGCCGACGGCACGCCGGCGGACGTGATCAATGAGGCTTGTTTGCGCGATGTTTTTGGCGTGGACGCGGTAATTCATCAGAACCGCTCGGCACGGCCGGTGATTCTCTATGAGTAGGCCGGTGTGGCTCATCGCCGGCATGGTGGCGATCGTGGCGAGTGTTCTATTGCTGCCATTGATCGGGTCGGCGGATATCTCCCTGGCGCGCGCCTGGGCAGGCACGTCACCGGACAAAGAGATCGTCTTCGACATTCGGTTGCCGCGCGTCCTGTTAGGGCTGTTGGCGGGCGGAGCGTTGTCAGTAGCCGGGGTGATGTGCCAGGCATTGCTGCGCGATGCTCTGGCGACGCCCTACACGTTGGGGGTGGCGAGCGGGGCTTCGCTGGGCGCGGTGGCCGCCATCTGCCTGGGCTGGGGCGAAGCGGGACAATTCAACGGAGTGTGGCTGGCAGGCTTTGCGGGAGCGGCGATTGCCGTGGTGGGCGTGGTGGGCCTGGCAAGCGATGGCGGGCGCCTCTCGAGCTTTACGCTGTTGTTGGCCGGCGTCACGTTGAACAGCATTTGCCTGGCCTTGATCCTGTTTCTGCAAAGCGTGAGTAGCTTCGGGAAGTCGCTGACGATTGTGCGCTGGTTGATGGGCGGAATCGACACGGTAGAATACTCGACGCTCGTCTGGCTCGCCGTGTTGTTACTGCCCGTGGTGGGCTTCGTCTTATTGCGCGCGCGCGACTGGAACTTACTGGCGGTGGGCGAGGATTGGGCGGCGGCGCGGGGCGTTCCCGCACAGCGCATGATCTGGAGCGGCTACTTCGCCATTTCCGTCCTTACCGGTTTAGTGACGGCGCTGACGGGGCCGATCGGCTTTGTCGGTTTGATTGTGCCACACGCTCTGCGGTTGAAACTCGGGGCGGATCATCGCGTGCTGCTGCCCGCTTCGTTTCTCTACGGTGCGGCGTTCCTGGCCGTTTCGGATACGGCTGCGCGCATCATTCTGGCACCGGCGGAGATTCCCGTGGGCGTGCTGACGGCGCTGCTGGGTGGGCCGTTCTTCATTCTGTTGCTACGCTCGAAACGGAGAAGCACATGGCTTTAGTGTTGGTGGGCGGCGGCAGCCGCAGCGGAAAAAGTACTTACGCGCTGACTCTGGCGCGCACGCTGCCCGAGCCGCGCGCGTTTGTGGCGACGGCCCAGGCCTATGACGATGAGATGCGGGAGCGGATTGCGAAGCATCAGGCGGAGCGCGCCGATGAGTTCGCGACGTGCGAGGAGCCGTTCGACTTGGCCGGCGTGATCCGGCGGCTTGAAGAGGCGCACCCGGTGATTGTCGTCGATTGCCTGACGCTGTGGCTCACGAATCTGCTGCTGCAAGAGGAGAGTTCGATGGCCGTGCGGATTGCGGCGTTTCTAGCGGCGGCGACGGCCAGCCCGGCGACGGTGATCGCGGTGACGAACGAGGTCGGCTGCGGAATTGTGCCGGAGAATGCGCTGGCCCGGCAGTTTCGCGATTTGCAGGGGCGGCTGAACCAGGATGCGGCACAGGTGGCGAGCGACGTGTACTGGATGGTGTTTGGGTGCCCACTCAAGGTGAAGCAACGTTGACGCGACTGCTGGGCGCCTTCCAATTTCTCACGATTCTTCCGATTCGGCGATCAACCTGCGCGCCGGGCGAAGCAGCGGCATATTTTCCGCTGGTGGGCGCGGCGATCGGCCTCTGCGGGGCTGGTGTTCACCTATTGCTTTCGCGGGCGATTCCCCCGTCGATCAGCGCCCTGCTGGCTTTGCTGACGATGGCGGTGCTGAGCGGCGCGCTGCATGAAGATGGCTTGGCGGATTGTGCGGATGCCTTTGGCGGGGGGCGAACCGCGGACAAGATCCAGGCCATTCTGAAGGATTCGCGGATCGGCGCGTTTGGCGCGCTGGCGCTGATCTTCTCGATCGGATTGCGCTGGCAGGCGATTGGCCAGATCAATGAACATTTGCTGGAATCGTTGGCCGCGGCGGGGGCACTGAGCCGTGCGGCGCAGGTGGGTTTGGGGTGGATCTCGCGGCCGGCCGGAGAAGGCTCAGGCAAGATGTTTGCGCTGTCGTTGTCGACGCCGCGGGCTGTCGCCGCGATCCTGCTCGCTATCGCGATTGCCGTGCCGCTCGGGGTGATCGCGTTGCCGGCCGTGGTGGGCAGCGCGGGACTGACATTGATTGCCCGTGACTATTTTGAGCGGCATTTGGGAGGCGTGACGGGTGACTGCTGTGGCGCGCTGAGCCAGGTGGTGGAAGGGTTTGTGCTGTTGCTATGCGCCTCTATCTGGTAAGGCATGCGGAACCGACGCTCGCGGGCCGCTTCATCGGACGCACCGATCCGCCGTTGTCGGAAACGGGCCTGGCCCAGGCCCTGGCAGTGCTTCCCGGGTTGGAGGTGGAGCATGTCTTTGTGAGTCCGCTGCGGCGGGCGCAGCAGACGGCGGAGTTCATTTCCGCCGAGCGAACCACGCTGGAAGAGTTGGCGGAGTTACATTTCGGTGACTGGGAAGGCTTGACCTGGGACGAAATTGCGGCGCGAGATCCTGAACTGGTTGAGCGTAAGATGGCAAACTGGTTTTCCGAACCGGCACCAAATGGCGAACACCTCGAAGAATTGCTGAACCGTGTAGGGCTTGCTCTCCATCTTATGCAGCAGACCAGTTACAGCCGGGTGGCGATTGTCGCCCATGCGGTGGTGAATGGCGCCATTCGATCGCTGCTGACTGGCGGCGATCCGGCAACTTACCGGCAGCAGTATGTCGAGATCATCGAGTTAGAGACATAATCGGGAGATGGTGAGCACTCAGGAACGCATCGACGAACTTCGGCGGATTGATGCCTTCAGCGCGCTCAACGATGAGCAGTTGAAATGGTTTCTGGACCGTTGCGAGGAACGCATCGTGGCGGCGGGCGAAACTACGAGCCACGCATCCGATCCGGCCGACCACATGATCGTGGTGCTGGAGGGTTTACTTCAGGGTCACAATCGCGACAGCGGCGCCGACAGCTTCGTCTTCATGATCGAGAAGGGCGACATCGCGGGCGTACTGCCGTTTTCCCGCATGAAAACGTACATGGCCACGGTGCGCGCCGTGGAGCGAACGCGGGCTTTGATGTTCCACCGGGACAATTTCCCTGAGATGTACGCCGTGATGCCCGAAGTGGTGCCCAAACTGGTGAGCATCCTGACGGATCGCGTGCGCGAGACGGCCAAGGCGATTACTCAGCATGAGAAACTGGCGTCGCTGGGCAAGCTATCCGCGGGATTGGCGCATGAGTTGAACAATCCCGCGGCCGCGGCGCGGCAGGCGAGTCTTTCCGCGCGACGCGCCTTTGAGCAGTTCCAGCAAGCCGCTGATGGCTTTCTGGCGCTGCGGCCGACCGAGGCCTTCCTGAGCGAAGTGTGCGAACTCGAGGTGGCGGCAGCCGAAGGCATTCGCAACGCGCCGCCGCTGGACACACTAACGCGCAGCGACCGCGAGGAAGCGCTTGGCGAGTATCTGAACGACGTGGGCGTGGCCGAGGCTTGGGATATGGCGCCAGCTTTTGTGGATGCCGGCTTCGTTCGCGCGGATCTTGAGGAAAGGACGGCCACCTGGGTACCGGAGTGCCGTAGCTTTGGCCTACAGCGCGTGGCGGCCGCGATCCAAATGGAACAAGTGCTGGCGCAGATGTACACCGCCACGTCACGCATCGCCGATCTGGTGAAGGCGATCAAGGATTATTCCTATATGGACCGCGCGGCGCTCGCAGAGATTGACTTGCACCACAGCCTGGATACCACGCTGAAAATGTTCAGCTTCCGTTTGAAGGAAGGTGTGCGCGTCGAGACTGACTACGATGCGGCGCTGCCCAAAGTCTGCGCGCATGGCGGCCAGTTGAATCAGGTGTGGACCAACCTGATCGATAACTCAATCGATGCGATGCTCGGCTACTCGGAGAGAACCGGTCCGCCGACGCTGAAGGTGCGGACGCGCCGGGAGGCTGACTATGTGTTGGTGGAACTCACCGACAATGGCAGCGGCATTCCGGACTCAATCGCCACCAAGGTTTTTGACCCCTTTTTCACCACGAAGCTGCAAGGGGTTGGCACTGGCCTGGGGCTCGACACGGTTTACCGCATCGTGCACCAGCACCACGGCACGATCGAGTTTGAGTCGAAACCGGGCAGCACGGTCTTTTCCGTCCGCTTGCCAATCCAACCTAAAGGATGATTCGATTTACCGATGCCGGCTGTATCCGCGATGGCCGGCCCGTCCTCTCGGGAATCGATGCGGAGTTCCGCGAAGGCGAGATTACGGTGTTGCTGGGGCGCAGTGGCAGCGGCAAAAGCACTTTGCTGCGCCTGATCAACCGGTTACTCGAAGCGAAGGGTACGGTGGAGGTGATGGGCCGGGATGTGACGAGTTGGGACGTGTATGCCTTGCGTCGAGCGATCGGCTTTGTTCCGCAGGATCTTGGTCTATTTCCGCATCGGCGCGTCGGGGAGCAGATGCATTTGGCGGGGGCCGACGCCGCGCGCGCCGCTTCGCTACTGCAACGCACCGGTTTACCGGTGACTTATCTCGAGCGCTATCCGCACCAACTCAGCGGCGGCGAGCAACAGCGTGTCGCGCTGGCCCGGGCACTGGCCGCGGCGCCGAAACTGATGTTACTCGATGAGCCATTCTCGGCGCTCGATCCGATTACCAGGCGCGAGTTGCAAACGTTAGTGAAGGGACTCGGCACGACGACGATCTTCGTCACGCATGACTTGCGGGAAGCCTTTGCGCTGGGCGACCGGATCGGCTTTCTGGCGCAAGGACGACTGGCGGCCTTGGGAACGAGGTCGGCCATTGAGGCGACGCAGCATCCGGAGTTGCGCTTGTTTCTGGAGACGCTTTCATGAGTCCGATTGTTTCGGCGGCGGCGGAACACCTGGTGTTGGTTTTTCTGGCAGTCGGTTTGGCGGCGCTGCTGGGTTTGCCGGCAGCGGTTTGGGCGGCTCGGCATCCGCGGCCCGGAGCATACTTACTGCGCGCGGCGGACTTAGTGCAGACGATTCCTTCGCTGGCCTTGTTCGGCTTGTTACTGCCTTTGCCGTTGATCGGTGGAATCGGGCCGCGCTTAGCCGTCATCGCGCTTTTTGCCTATGCGTTACTGCCGATTCTGCGCAACACGGTGGCTGGGTTAGCCAGTGTGCCGGCGCCGGTGAAGGAGTCAGCGATCGCGATGGGTTTAACGCCGCGCCAGGTATTGCGCGAGGTGGAGCTACCCTTGGCGGCTCCGGCGATCGTGGCCGGTTTACGAATTGCCACGGTCGCGACGATCGGCACGGCGACCGTGGCCGCGGCAGTCGGCGCCGGCGGCCTGGGCACATTCCTGTATCGCGGGCTCGCCACGCTTGAACCTAACTTACTACTGGCCGGAGCGATTCCGGCAGCGCTGATGGCCATTCTGGCGGATCGGATTTTGGCATGGACCGAAAACAAGCTCTCGCAATACTAGCTGCCGGCGGTCTTGTCGGCTGCTCGCGGACAAGCGGGCTCACGGTGGGCGCGAAGAACTTCACCGAGCAGGACATCCTGGGCGAGATTCTGGCGGCCCACTTGTCCCGCGGATTGGGGATCGAAACCAAGCGACGCCTGCACCTGGGCGGTAGCTATCTGGCGCACGCAGCATTGCTGAACGGCGACATCGACCTGTATCCGGAATACAGTGGCACGGCGTTGACGGCGTGCCTGAAGCTACCGCTGGAACGCGATCCGGTACGGGTGATGGAGAGCGTCCGAGACGCATACCTGCAGCGCCATGACGTCGAATGGGGGTGGCCGCTGGGTTTCGAGAATACCTTCGCCATGGTGGTGCCGAAGTCACTGGGTTTGCGCACGCTGAGCGAGGCGGTGGAGAAGAAGCAGGATTGGCGCCTCGCCATTGGCTATGAGTTCGAGGCGCGGCCCGACGGATGGCCGCTCTTCCAGAAGACTTATCCACTGAAGCTGGGCTCAGCGCTCAAGACGATGGATCTGGGCCTGCTGTACCGGGCTTTGAACGCGGGAGAGGTTGACATGGCCGCGGGCAACACGACCGACGCGGCGCTGGCCACAGGCGCCTTCACGGTCCTGGAAGACGACCTGCATTTCTTCCCGCCTTACCAGACTTGCCTGGCGGTGCGCCGTGTGGCGCTTCAGCAGCACTCCGGATTGCGTGGTGCGCTGGACCAACTTACAGGAAAGATCAGCGCGGAACGGATGCGAAAGATGAATGCGGCAGTAACGCAAATGAAACAGGAGCCAGCAGCGGTGGCCGCCGAATTCCTGAGAAACTGGAAGGTATAGCGTGGCGAAACCCTATCTGTTAACTGTCGATGACGATCCAGAAGTGCTCCGCGGGATTGAACGTGATTTGCGGCGGCGTTACTCGAATGAGTACCGGATTCTTCGCGCCGATAGCGGCCAGGCTGCGCTGGAAGCCTTGCGCCAGATCAAGGAACGGCAGGAAGATGTCGCCCTGCTGCTAGCCGATCAACGCATGCCGGAGATGGACGGCGTTACCTTCCTGAATGCCGCGCGCGAACTTCATCCGGACGCCCGCCGCGTGCTGTTGACCGCCTATGCCGACACCGACGCCGCGATCAAGGCGATCAACGACGTGCGACTGCATCACTATTTGATGAAGCCCTGGGATCCGCCGGAGCAGCATCTGTTCCCGGTGCTCGACGACCTGCTGGACGATTGGCACTACACGTTCGAGCCGCCGTTCCGCGGCATTAAGGTAATCGGCAATCGGTGGTCGCAGGAAGGGCATCGGATCAAGGACTTTCTGGGACGGCACCAGGTGCCGTTCCGCTGGATCGATATCGACGTGGCGTCGAAGGATCCCTCGTTCACCGGGGTCCTGGCTTCCCGCCCGAACCTGCCCTTGATGCTGTTCTCCGACGGGACGCAGTTGAACTGCCCGTCCACGGAAGAGATGGCCGCCAAGCTGGGCTTCAAGACGCAAGCGGATACCAGCTTCTACGATTTGCTGATCGTGGGAGCCGGTCCGGCGGGCTTGGCGGCGGCGGTGTATGCCGCCTCAGAAGGATTACGCACCTTACTGGTGGATCGCGAAGCGCCGGGGGGCCAAGCCGCACTCAGTTCGCGCATCGAGAACTATCTGGGTTTTCCGGCGGGGCTCACGGGTGGAGACCTGGCGCGCCGGGCGGTGGCCCAGGCCCGCAAATTTGGCTGCGAGATTCTGGCGCCGCAGGAAGCGATGAATCTGCGCACCGAAGGCGCATTCAAGATCCTCACCCTCAGCAACGGCACGCAAATCTCGGCGAACTCCGTGCTGGTCTCCACTGGGCTCACCTGGCGCCGGTTGGATGTGCCCGGTATGGAGCGCCTGCGCGGCAGCGGCGTTTACTACGGCGCGGCAATCACCGAGGCGCTGAGTTGCCAGGACGAAGATGTCTACGTGATTGGCGGCGCGAACAGCGCCGGCCAGGCCGCGATGCACTTTTCTCAATATGCCAAGCGGGTGGTGATGCTGGTGCGTGGCGATGGTTTGGCCGCCACCATGAGCCAGTATCTGATTGACCAGATTGGGGCAAGGCCGAACATCGAAGTGCTGTCGCACACGCAGGTGGTGGAGGCGCATGGCGGCGACCATCTTGAAGAGATCACTCTCATGCACAGCCAGACGAACACCACCCAGCGTGTTCCCGCTTCGCTGCTCTTCATCTTCATCGGAGCGCAGCCTTGCACCGGTTGGTTGACGGGACAGGTGTGCATGGATGAGCACGGCTTTATCCGGACAGGGCCGAATCTGAAGTCCGAGGGCAAGTTGACGCGGAACTGGCCGCTGAAGCGCGAGCCATATCTACTCGAAACGTCGATCCCGGGAGTTTTTGCCGCGGGAGACACGCGTTCAGGCAGCGTGAAGCGCGTGGCGAGCAGCGTGGGCGAAGGCAGCGTGGTGGTGCAATTCGTGCACCACTATCTGGCAACGATCTCTTAGCGGGCCGAAGCCGCCTTGGCCTTGTTGTTCATGGACGAGCGCAGGGCCAGATTCGCCAAGGCCATCAGAACGGCGGCTACCGGTAGCACCATCAGCGCCGCACGCAAGCCGGAGCTGTTCGCCAGGCTGCCGATGATCTGCGAACTTAAGGCCAGGCCGGCCCAACCAGCCGTAATCACGATGCCCATCGCCGTCGCGGTGCCGCGCGGGAACGCATCGCCCACCATGGCCAGTGTCGTGGGGAAGACGGGCGCCATGGCCAGGCCGGCGAGCACCAGGCAGCCGATCGTCACGGCGGGGCTGGAGGTCTGCAGCATCAGGAAGGTGGTGATGGCCATCATCACGGCCGCGCCGAGGGTGACGGTTTGCGGCTTGGTGTCCTTCAACAGCTTCGACACGATGAGACGGCCGATGGTGAGCGCGCCGGCGAAGCCGAAGCCGAGAATGTTGGTAGCCGTTGTCTGATCAACTCCCTGCTCCATCAGGTACTTCACTTCCCAGTTGAAGATGCCCACTTCACAGGCGACGTAGACGAAGAGCATGAGGGCCAGGAGCCAAAGGGCGGGTTTCGAGAGGAGATCACCGGCGTCGGACATCTGGAAGCCACCCTCTTTCTTGGGGCCGGGAATAGCGGTGGTGCCGGTCATGGCCAGGGCAATCGCCGAGACGACGGCGACGAGGTAACAAAGCGTCGTGGCGTTGTTCCCAAGGATGTTGGCACTGACCAACGGCGTGGCCATGGTGCCTACGCCGAAGAAGAGATTAAGGAAATTCAGCGTGGAAGCGCGATGCTCCACATTGATGTCGCTGGCGAGGGCGTTAGCCGCGGTGACCAGAATGCCGCCGCCGAAGCCGAGCGCGAAGAGGCTCATCCGCACCAGGCCGAACTCGCCGCCCGTGCTGGGGAGAGAGAACAACGCGCCGGAGATAATCAGCAGCGACACCAGCAAGGCCGGCTTCTTCCCGAAGCGATCCACCAGGGGGCCCACCGAGATGGAAGCGATCATTAAACCGATCGCTTGCATCAGGGCAATCGTGCCGTTCTCCGCCTCGGTCAGCTTGAAGGTGGGCATGATGGTGCCAAGCATCGCCGCGACGCAACCGTAGGTAAACACGCCGCTAATGGCGGCAAAGATTAAGCGCTGGTTGTTCATTCCGCCTGCAACTGTATCAGATTTACTTGGCGGAGCGACAGACCGTTGGGCCTAATGCTTCGGGCCTTCCCGGCCGAAGAAGGCTAGTATAGAGCGAACGCGGGCCTAGTACTAGTGGTTCGGGGGTCCTTCGCGGTAGGCCGGTAGACTGAATGGTGAGGATTGCAGCATGAAGGTAGCGATTATTGGATCTGGGTACGTCGGATTGACCACCGGCGTATGCCTCTCGTATGTGGGACACGAGGTGACTTGTGTCGACGTGGACCCGAGACGGGTGGAAACACTAAAGTCGGGTGCTGTCCCCTTTCATGAGCCCTATCTTGCTGAAATGATGCGGTCTGTCAAGCTGCAGTACACAAGTGACTATTCGCAGGCGATTCCTGAGGCAGAGGTAATCTTTATTGCGGTAGGCACGCCTTCCCGCCCGGATGGCAGCCCGAATCTGGAGTATCTCGAGTCCGCGGCCCGTTCGATTGGCGAGAACCTGGGCAAGGAATACGCCGTTGTGGTGAATAAATCAACGGTTCCCATCGGCAGCGGTAACTGGGTGGAATCAATTGTCCGGGATGCGTTCCGCAAGAAGAATAACGGACAGCCGGAGAACTTCGCGGTCGCATCGAATCCGGAGTTTTTGCGCGAAGGTTCAGCCATTCATGACAGCTTGTTCCCGGATCGAGTCGTGATCGGCGCCGACCAGCGTCATGCGCTGGAACGCCTCTACTCGCTCTATCGCCCGCTGCTCGACCAGAGCTTCACCGCACCTCCCTTTCTTCAACGTCCTGACGGCTTTGGGGCTGTGCCGCTTATCTCCGCCGACCTGGCCTCCGCCGAACTCATCAAGTACGCGGCCAATGCGTTCCTGGCACTGAAGATCTCGTATATCAACGAGATCGGCCAACTGGCACAGCGAGTCGGCGCGGACGTGCAACTCGTCGCGCGCGGTATGGGCCTGGACGCCCGAATCGGCACGCGATTCCTGCAGGCCGGCATCGGCTGGGGTGGGTCCTGCTTCGGCAAAGATACGGCGGCCCTGGTATCCACGGCGGCTGAGTATCACCTGGAAATGCCAATCGTGCAGGCCGCTCGCCGCATCAATTCGCGGCAACGCGAGTTGGTGGTGGAGCGTCTGCTGGGCGCCATGAAGTTGCTGAAAGGCAAGACCGTGGGACTGCTGGGGTTGGCCTTTAAGCCGAACACCGACGACTTACGCGATGCCCCAGCCCTGGACATTGCCCGGCGTTTGATTGAACGCGGCGCCCGCGTGCGCGCGCATGATCCGGTGGCGGTTGAATTGGCGCAGCGTCAACATCCTGACCTTGCCGTCACGTGGTGCTCCACGCCGGAAGAAGCGGCCGAAGAAGTCGACGCGCTGGTGCTGGTGACGGACTGGCCTGAGTATCGTGAACTTGACTGGACGGTGCTGGCGAGCCGGATGCGGAATCCGCTGGTGCTCGACGGCCGCCATTTCCTGGATGCGGAGAAGCTGACCGCGCTGGGCTTCCAATACCTCGCTGTGTAAGGGGTCAGGCCTGGCTATGGTTCGCGCGCGGGCCGAAAGCCGATCATGCGCCAGGCCTGAAGCGAAGGCCATCCCGCCCCACGGGCGTAGCTGCGCAGGTCCTGACTCTCAAAGAAGAAGGCGCCGCCCCGCAGTACGCGGTACGCGCCTTTCTCGGGGCCTTGCGGGTTCTTCTTGGGCGAAACGGAGTAGTAGGTGCGGCTATACCAGTCCTGGCACCACTCCATCACGTTGCCCGCCATATCCATCGCTCCGTAGGGCGAAGCGTTGTTGTGGGTCTGTAAGTCGCCACGCTTGCTGCCGTCGTAATAGCCCACAACTTGCGCGGTTTCAAAGCCGGCTGAGCGGGTGAAGCTGGCGTAGCTCGGGTCAATGTTGTTGCCCCAGGGGAAGCGGCGCTGGTCAGTGCCTCGTGCGGCCTTTTCCCATTCCGCCTCGGTGGGAAGACGGTACTTCTTGCCGGTCTTCAGGGTGAGCCAGTTGCAGTATGCGGTCGCCGCATCCCAGTTGACGCCGAGCACCGGATAATTGTCGCTGCCGGGCGTGCCTCCGCCGTGATTCATCGGCTGGGTCCAGTAGGGACTCTGGTCTTTAGGCACGACGCGGCCAGTCGGCCAAAGCTTCGTGTCGTTATAGGCCGGATCGTCGCGGAACTTGCGCCAATCGGCGTTGGTGACCTCGAATTTGCCGATGTAATAGGCATCGAGCGTGACGGTGTGGACCGGCCGTTCCCGGCTTTCGCCGTCGCCAAAGTTATCGCCCATCTTAAATGCGCCGGCCGGAACGTAAAGAAAATCGCCGTAGCCGTCGTTGACGGTTTTAGGGGCATCGGCGGCCAGCAGTCCGCCAGCGAGAAGGAATAGAGAAAGCACTTACTTTGCGCCTCCGAAAAATCCGCCCAGCTTGAGGAAGTGTTTCAACTGGTCCATCCAAGGCCCGTACTCCGGACTGGTGGTGGCAGCGCCAAAGCCGTGGCGGCCTTTCTGATAGATATGCAACTCAGCCACGCCGCCGGCCTTGTTGATGTCGAGGAACAACTGCGCGGAGCCGTTGGCGGCCCCCCGATCGTAGGCTGCCGCCAGGAGGAACGTGGGCGGAAACTCCTTCAGATTCTCGTTGGGCGCGGGGCGGCCGGGCCCATAGACCATTACCAGATGATTGGCCTTTGAGGGCAGACGATCCACAGGATCGGCCGCCTGCGGGTCGCCGGGAGTGGCGGCGTTCGTCACCACGCGCGCCATCGTGGAGCCGGCGGAGAAGCCGGCAAAGACGATGCGGTTCGGGTCGATCTTGAACTCTGCGGCGCGCGAACGCACGAGGCGGATGGCGCGATTGCCGTCCAGGGCGCGCGCTTTATCGTCGTAGCGCGGCGAGAGGCGATAGGTGAGGACGAAGGCCGTCGTGCCCCAGTCGTTGAAGCGTTCGGCGATCTCGATGCCTTCGACGTTGTACATCAGCATGATGTTGGAGCCGCCTGGGGCGATGATGACCGCCGAGCCGTTGCGTTTATTGGGTGGGGGCTCAAAGACGGTGAGAAATGGCCCGTCCAGCGGTCCGTCGCCCGCCGCCAACGGGACTTTCCCGGGCTCCCAAAGGTGAATGTTGTAGTTCGCTTCGTCGGCCCACAGGGCTCCGGCCGCCACGAGCAACGTGCAGGCCACCTTCCACCACTTTGAATCACTCATTGACGAGGAGTCTATCACTTCATGCGCGCGTAGTAGGCCTCGGTCAACTCCAAAAGACTGCGTGCTTTCTTCCCGGAACTAAGCCCCTTTAACACTCCTTCGCGGTCGCCCCCCGACCGATCCTGCCCCAGCTTGAACTTGGCTTCCACCTGTTCGATCTTCATCTCGTAGGGGACAATGCCGCCGCGCATGCCCTTCAGGTAAGAGTCCGGCAGTTTGCTGTAATCCCAGGACGGGCCTCCACCGTAGTGGTTCTCGTTCTGCGCTACGAGGCGCTGCAGATTACTGGCAAAGGCTTCGTCGTCGGTGATGCGCTGGGGGCGGCCAGTCGCGTGCACGACGGCGAAATTCCAGGTCGGCACCGAGTTCTTGCCGGCGTACCAGTTGGGTGAAATGTAGCCGTGCGGACCATGGAAGACCACCGTACATTCCGACGTGCCATCGAAGGCCTCGTTCTGGCCGTTGCCCTTCGCGATGTGCCACCACAGCTTCCCCCAGCCGTCGGCCTCACGATCAAGCAAGGTGGGCACATTGGTGACCCGTACGCCGCCCTTCGCCGTAATCAGCATGGCGAAGCTGAACTCCTCGAGGAAATCCAGGATGAATCCTCGTTCCTTCTCTTCCTGCTTCTGCGGAATGTAGATGGTTTCGGCCTCTTCAGCCTCCGCGGAAGCGGCGGCCAGAAAGGGCATGGCCAGGAGAACGTCGCGGCGTTTGGACATTCCCCATTTTAACGACTCCTAGTCGATGCCGTGAATACGGAGTTTCACGATCTTATCCGCGGTCAGATTCTGGAAGCCGGACGCGCGAAGCTTCTGTAAGTAGGGCGTGTTCACGCCGTGAATTTTCATTTCGGTAAGCTCACGCAGGCTGAAGCTGTAACCCATGGCTTTGGTGTCCCGGATGAACTCGGACGACACGCCATGGATCTTGAGGTTCGCGACGTCCTTCGACGAGAGATTGCCGTAGCCCGCATCCTTCAAGGACTTGAGATACTCCGGCCGCACACCATGGATCTTCAGCTCGACTAACTCTCGGGAGGGCGGATTCAACCCGTAGCTCTTGAGTTCCCGAATATATTGACTGTCGATGCCGTGAATCTTCATCTCGACAATCTCACGCTGCGAAAGATTGAAGCCGGCTTGCTTGAGTTCCGTCATGAACTCGTTCGTTACCCCGTGGATCTTCATCTCCACGATCTCGCGGGAAGTGAGACTGTAGCCGGCGGATTTGAGTCCGCGCACGAACTCGGGCTTCACGCCGTGGATTTTCATTTCGACGAAGTCGCGGGCGACTAACTCGGTGAAGCCGAAGGAGCGCATCTCGCCGATATATTCCTTGGTTACGCCGTGAATGCGTAAGTCAATTAGCTCGCGCGTGCTCGCCTTCAATCCGGTGTCGCGGATGTAGCGGGCGAAATCGAGAGAGATATCGTGCATGGCCATGCTGAAGACCTGGTCACTGTCGGGCGAGGTGTAGCCCATCTGCCGCAACTGCTCGACATACTGAGGATTCGGGACGAAGGTGAAGCTGCCGGTGCCGCGTCCCAGGCCGGTGATGCCCTGACAGACGAAGCGTCCGGCATCGCGCATGATTTCGAACCGGGCGTTGGTAGAGCCGGTGTCCAGTTGATTCGGCTGGAGCCCATTGATGGTGGCCCAGGCAATGTCGGTGGAGTGGCTCCAGTGGCTGGAACCGACGGTCCTCTTCTGGCGTACTTCGAGCTTCAGGTTCACCAATTTGGTGTCGGTGGTCCGGCGCAGGGTCCATTCCTGGCGTTCATTCACCTGCGCATTCAGCGTGAAGAAAAGCAG
>JALHNI010000056.1 GCA_022843605.1 Bryobacter sp. | reverse complement strand
AGGTAACCAATCAGAATCACGTTGTTCATTTGCTTTCTCCTTCTGCCGCCGTCTCTTGATCGGGGCACCCCAAAGCGAGCGGGGCCGCTCCCAAGAGCGAAGCGGTGAGGCGAAGTGCATTGTTGGGGGACCGGGCGAATTGCGGAGAGCGATAGCGAACGAACCCGCAGGGCGCAATCCGTCTGGGGGAGCCGACAAAGCAGAACGTAGCCGAGCGCCGGGCGCGGCCAGGCAATAGCCGTCAAGCGATGCGGTGCCCGATCATGGACGGAAGGCTAGGGGAGATGCAGGGACGTGAGGCAGATATTCACCTGCGACGTCAGATGATCCCTGAACGAATCGACGTCTTGACCTCCAGAGTGCGATGGCCTTTGCCTCGATTGATACCCTGGGGACATGTCGAATTCGGTGATTTTTCGCAGGGCACTCGACGAAGGCGATTTGGCTCAGCTTTCGCGCCTTCTCACCGAGGATTCAACAATTGCCGGGCGGACTCACGCCTGGGGATTTCCCTGCCAGATCGGCCCTTGTCAGGCCATCTCCTATCTGGCGCAAGCGCGCTTCAACGGTTTCGTAAAGCACCGGCGAGCGGGTGAGATGACGCGGATGTTGCTCGAAGCGGGTGCCCCGGTGGACGGCGATCCAACTGATAAAGAGAACTTGCTCATCACGGCTGCCAGTTATAACGAAGTCTCAGTGGCGCGAACCCTGGTCGATGCCGGCGCGAACCTCGAGGCCATTGGCCACGCCGTTGCCAATGGGACACCGCTCGCTCACGCCATCGAGTTTGGAGCCGTGGAAATCGTTGACCTTCTCGTCGCTGCTGGAGCAAAGATTCGTTCATTGGCGGAAGCCGCTGGAGCCGGTAGGATCGACGGAATGCTTGAGTCCAAAGCAGATAGCAACCAACGCGCCGAGGCCCTCCGCGCTGCGGCTGTCTGTGACCGGCTCCAAGTCATCGACGAACTCCATGCGGCGGGCGTCTCCTTAAATCAACTCATCAACGGGGGCACCGCACTGCATTGGGCGGCTTGGGAGGCAAAGGCCGCGGCCGCACGCCATCTTGTGTCGCTGGGCGCAGATGTTGCCGCCAAAGACCCAGAGCACGACGGTACACCCCTTGACTGGGCTCGTCACCGGTCAAGCGAATGCCCCAATGCCCACCCTGGCGGACACGCGGAGGTAATCCGTTTTCTCGAATCCAAGCTCAAAACTTGAGACGATCCGCGGCAAGAGCGACTCGGGTGCCGCGCCGATCAACAATCGCGAAACTTTCGCTTGACCCTGGACCTAGGTCTAGGGTCTATGCTGGGGCATGGTGGGCTTGACCATTGGAAAAGTCGCTGAACACGCGGGAGTGAACGTAGATACGTTGCGCTATTACGAGCGCCAAGACGTTATCGGTAAGCCATTACGCAATGGCTCCAACTACCGTTTGTACCCGGAAGACACGATCAGGCGTGTCCGCTTTGTGAAGCGAGCCCAAGAACTCGGTTTTTCGTTAGCTGAGATCAAGGAACTTTTGGAACTTCGGGTGAGCAAGAATGCTAGTTGTGCCAATGTTCGCGATCAGGCTTTAGCGAAGGTTGACTCGCTCAACGAAAAGATCCGCTCGCTGCAATCGATGCGGCGCGCCCTTGTGAAACTCGCGAATGAATGTTCGGATGACGGACCTGTGGGCGATTGCCCAATCCTCGATGCTCTGGACGAAAAAGGAAGAGTGAGATGAAAGAAAGATCCCTGACCCTAGCGTCTATTCTGGTTGCATCCGGGGCTTCGCTCTGCTGCATCGGTCCTGTGGCTGCGGCGGTTCTCGGCCTAGGCACCTTTGGTGCGGCGGGCTTCTTTGAAAACCTTCGTCCCTATCTTTTGGGAGTTACCGCTCTCCTTCTGGGCTCAGCAATCTTCCTTCGAATTCGATTTCAGCGAAAGACCGCCTGCGCCGGGGGAGAGTGCGCGCCAACTTCTGCGAATGGATCTATGTCAACAACCTTGCTTCTCACATCAATAGCATCAGTAGCCCTGCTTGCGGCTGTTCCGCAACTGTCAACTGCATACGTTGGCGGGAGGGTTGGTGCTGACTCGACCGTTCTGGCCGCGAAAGACGGAGTAGGGCAAACAGTCGCGATCTTTAAGGTTGAAGGGATGACCTGTGCTGCTTGCGCCTCTGGCCTGAAGGCAACTTTGGGTAGAGAGGAAGGCGTTCTGGCTGCGGAGGTCAACTATGAGAAGACAACAGCCAAGATCAGCTTCGACCCGGCAAAGACGTCCGTTGAGAAGTTGATTGCCGCGATCGGGAAGCTCGGATATGCTGCCAAGCTGAAAGACGGCAAGTGATGAAGATCGAACTCTTTTACTTCGGCGGATGTCCGTCGTACATCGAAGCCGCCAACAATGTACGCGAGGCGCTGCGTCTTGAGGGGATTGCGGGCGATGTTGAGCTTGTGCCAGTTGAAAACGACACTGATGCGCAGACAACGCGCTTGATTGGATCACCGACAGTTCGCATTGATGGCCGCGACCTTGAGGGCTCTGAGGCGGACGAACGCGGATATGGTCTCGGATGCAGGATCTACCAAGACGAGCAATCGATTGCGGGCTGGCCGTCTGTTGCGCTGGTGCGGCGCGCGCTTCACCGCGCATAAACAGATGGGCGTCGAGAGCCACGAATTTGCCGCACCGCACCAAATGCTTCCGATCTAGGCCTGGGCTTCGGTCTAAACTCCCCTAGGGCCGAACAGTATGACACCCACGCCAGCGAGACAGAGAGCAGAACCGAGTACGTCCCACCGATCGGGCGGAGTGTTCTCAACAGCCCAAAGCCAGAGCAATGACGAAACGATGTAGATGCCTCCGTACGCGGCATAGGCTCGACCAGCGAAGTCGGCTTCAACCCGCGTCAGAACCAAAGCAAACGCGACAAGCGAGAATGCACCAGGGATGGTCCATAACGGACTCTTCGCCATTCGGAGCCAGGCCCAAAAGGAAAAACATCCTCCAATCTCGAAACAAGCTGCCAGCACATACCAACCGAAAGCCATCACTGCTGCGTTGATCCCATCACTGAAGCGGCGATTCTTCCACACTGGGTCAAATCGGCGCATCGACAATCGGCAACGGAATCCACAAGTTTGCGCATTGCCTTGAGCCGAGAGATCTTCTCGTCAATCTCGCGTTGCTTGCGTAGAGCCATTTCTTTCCAGCGGCGCGAAGCTGGAACACCGGCGCTGAAACCATGCAATAGATGGCGCATCTCGTGAAGTCTGAACCCACATTCCTGAGCAAGCCGTAAAACGGAAAGTCGATCGAGGGAATCTGGAGAGTATCGGCGCTGCCCGCTGGCACGGGCAGGCTCCGGCAGTACACCAATCTTTTCCCAATATCGAATCGTGGAAGCAGGGATACCGCTGCCGCCGGAGAGTTCGCCAATTGTCATACCAAATCCTTCTTGACTTAAAGTCTACTTTAAGTCTTAAGGTGGAACTGTGAATCTCAGAAAAATGCTTTCCACATTCGTTTTAGTCATGGGAGTTGGCATGTCGCAGGACGCAAAAGAAGTTGTCATCGCTTGCAATCTGAACGCGATCAGTAAAGCCGAACGCCCCCGCTACGCCGACCTCACCAAGAGATTGCGAGCAAGCGTGAAAGATCGTTCGGAATTGCCTGACGGCTATTCCTACAAGCTGGACGGTTCCGCCATACCTCTCAGTCAGGTCGGCGAATGGATTTCCCTCGAACGGCTATGTTGTCCATTCTTGACGCTTAAGATCTCGGTTGCCGGCGGAGAACGCGACTGGCTTTTGATACTGACCGGCCCCAAAGGCGTAAAGCCGCTATTGATGGAGGAGTTCCCGGACCAGCGGAGGAACTAGGCCAGACCATGATAAGAGAGGGCCCTACCTTAAGTTGGAGGATGACGTCTGCTGAACCCACGGCTTCCAGAGATTGTGAGCGCGAGTAAACTCAATGGGTGCGTCTACCATACCTGCGCCTGAGCGATCCTCAGGAGACACCCTTCATTCCGCTGTTTCAGGCATGGGGCGATCTGCTGCTATCGCGCCATATGGCCCACGAGAGCACGGAACGTTGGATGGAGGGCCTAGCAACCAGATGGACAGTGCAGACGGCCTGGGCCTGCTTTGAACTGGCTTGCCACTTGGCTCTTGGCCTAAATCCGCTAGATAGATCGCAACAGTTGTCCCAAGGATTCTGGGTCAAGCTCAACCAGAAACTAGCGCAACGGAACCCTCCGCTAGGGCCAATCGACCATAAGGCGCCACCGTGGGATGACTGGCACCTGATCCAAATGGAACGGCATCCATTTGCTCACCTTGGTGCGGGTGGCGGGCGCTTCCCTCGAAGGGATGACGCAGATCTCGCGGCGGAAGAGGCTGAGAAGGCAATTCGCCGGCTTCTAAGTCTCGTTGGAGTCTCTCCACCAAGATGGCTAACGATCAGTGGTGCGTCATGGCCACGGGATGGAAGCCCACTTCAAAGCAACTTCGGTGGGGGCTCTGGCATGGGGATCAGTGGAACACTGACGGTGCAATCTGCTAGAGCGGACGATCCCACCACAATTCGGCTCGCAATCGTCGCGCTCGACGGCAAAGAGTCTTGCGATTTATACCCAGCCGGGTTTGATTGGAAACCGCGGGTCGAGCAACTTCTCAACGGGCTTGGTAGCCCGATTCGGGGCATACGTGTTTACGACCGCCATCAGGTATACCTTGAAGAGCCTCTTTTGATGTGGGGCGCAGATAATCCTTCCCCCTGATTTAGCGGCCATTCTCGATCCGAGCTTGGGCTTTAGCAATCGTTCGGGCGCTATAGGCCGCCTGACGCGACTCAGAGCCCTTCTTGGAAAGGTCGCGACTGCCAATTGCCTGTGTGACCGAATCGGCACTTAAACCATGCGACAGGGCGTAAACGGCATAGGCAAGGTCGATTCGATTCCCATCGCCGCCATAAGAGGGATTGGCGCGAAAATCGTCAATCGAGAGCAGCCGGCGATCTGAGATCACCATGGGTGATCTGGCTATCTCCGCCTCTCGGTGCGCGTTCAACTTCCTGACGGCCGCTAAGAACTCTTGAGCATTGGGGTACGCAGCGGCCTGCCAGTTCCCGATGATCTTCACGAATGGGAAGTCGCCATTAGTCCCTTGGTACTTTTGCTTTCGATTCGTAAAGCCGGCGAGACGCCCGAAGTGCCGCCAATCGGCCGCCCCTCGATCGCCATCGAACTTTTCTGCAATCGCGCGGGCGGCTAGAGTAGACATTCGCTGGGGGAGGATTTCCCCATGGTTGACCCAGGCTTGGAAATTGCCGGGTGACGTTTCAACGACCAGCGATGGCGTAAAGCCCTCCGCCTTCATCCGCTTGACTGCATCCGCGGTCAGGTCATCAACCATGCTGAGGTGGTGTTCGCCCTTCGGACGGATATAGACATTGCGGCCTTGAGAGTTCTGGTAGCGCAGCCATGGGACGGACTTGAGCAGCGTTGCGCGATCCCAGGTTCGGGGGAGCATCTCGGGCTGCCGCGAACCCGAGCCGGGCACGTGTGGCTTGAAGAGACCGATCTCGTAGACCTCGCAGCCCATAGCGTTAATCTGCTGCTCGACGGCAACCAGAGTGCGGCTTTTCATTTTTGCCCCTTGACGTTCGGTGGAACTTCGGGAATAATCAGCTTCATAGCTAGCTTGTACATGCTGGCTATGAAATAGTCAAGCCTGGAGTTCTGGAATGCTCCCTCAGACCGCAATCCCTCTTTCGCTCAATGACCGTGGCCAATCGGCCCGGCTCGATGCGAAGCTCCGACGCGAACTCGGGGAGACCGTCCTGCGGGCGCTCGCGGATGGTAGGACGGAAGACTTGGTTCTCAACCCCGACTCCCGCCTTTGGGTGAAGCGGCAAGGTGAAGGATTCCAGTGCATCGGCGAGATGCCGCCCGCACAAGCTCAAACTGCGATGGGTACGATCGCGGCCCAGAAGGGCACCGTGATCAATCATGACCGGCCCATCCTCGAAACCGAGCTACCGATTGACGGGAGCCGCTTTGAAGGATTAATGCCACCTGTCGTGAGCCGTCCCACCTTCGCGATTCGCCAGCGCCCGCGACGAATCTTCACGCTAGAGGACTATGAGCAAGCCGGAATCCTGAGCGACTCCCAGGACCCGATGAACCGCCGCCGGTGGCGCAACGAGTTCCAGAACGCCGTCCGCGGTCTCTCGCACGCCGAAGTGATCCGCGCCGCCATTGCGGAGAAAAAGAACATTCTCATCGTCGGGTCCACGGGTTCCGGGAAGACGACCCTCGTAAACGCAATCCTCGAGGCGTTGATCAAGCTGGCGCCGCACGACCGCGTGATCTCCATTGAGGACACGATCGAATTGCAATGTCCGGTCGAGAACTACGTGGACCTGCGGGCGGTTGGCAACGTGACGATGCTGGATTGCCTGCGCGCCTGCATGCGCCTAAAGCCGACCCGAATCGTGGTGGGCGAAGTTCGCGGGGCTGAAGCTCACGTAATGCTGAAGGCTTGGAACACCGGGCACCCTGGAGGCGCGGCTACAGTCCATGCCAATGACGCTCTCAGTGGTCTGGTGCGTCTCGAAAGTCTTGTTGCGGAAGCTACCTCCGCGCCGATGCAATCGCTGATTGCGGAAGCGGTGGATCTGGTGGTTTTCATTGACGAGGAAGCGGATCTGGCGGCTGGCCGCAAGGTTCGTCAACTGCTGCTGGTGAACGGGTACGAAAACGGTCGTTACTCGGTCGAATATCTTTAACCCAATTTAAGGAAGGACGAATCTGATGAAGTTTTCGAATCGTGTTGTTGGTCTGACATGGATGCTGCCGGTCTTGCTGCTGTTAGGGGCGCAGACTCTGTTGGCGGGTGGCGCGGGTGGCGGTGGTTTGCCATGGGAGACGCCGCTCAACCGGGTAGCGCAGTCGATGACTGGCCCGGTGGCGCTCTCCATCTCTCTCATTGCGCTGATGGTGGCGGGCGGAACGCTCGTGTTTGGCGGCGAACTGAGCGAGTTCGCACGCCGGTCCTGCGTAGCCGTGCTGGCGATTGCATTTCTGGTGCTGGGCGCTGGCTTCATGACGACGTTGTTCGGCGTGGGCGGGGCGGTCGTTCTTTAGGCTCACCATGGAGACGTCACGCGAGATCGTCATCCATCAATCCGCCAACCGCCCACACTTGCTGCTGGGCGGTGACCGCGAGTTGGTGCTGTTCGCGGCCTTGCTATCGGCAATGCTGATCTTCGCGCTTGTCACTTGGTGGGGCGTGGTGGCTGGGATCTCTCTGTGGATCGCAGCCGTCGCGGTGCTTTCGCGGATGGGCCGGTCGGACCCAATGATGCGCCAAGTCTACTTGCGGCACGTCCAATATCGGCCCTTCTACCCAGCCAAAGGGTCAATCGGTCGAGAGACGGCTTCAATTCCTAGGCATTGGAGGTAACGATGAAACTTGCTGAAAATCGCTCCCGCATTCAAGGCCTGGCGGACCTGCTGCTGTATGACTCCATGGTGGATAGCGGCGTCTTGTTGCTTCAGGACGGGGCGATGCTCGCGGCCTGGTCATTCCGCGGCCCGGATATGGCCTCCGCGACGCACTCCGAGATGGGGGCCTTGAGTGCTCGGCTGAACTCGGTATTGCGGCTCGGCAGCGGCTGGATGATCCAGTGCGACGCCATCCGCTCGATGGCCCCTGACTATCCCCCGGCAGGCGCATTCCCTGATGTGGTCACCAAGCTGATTGATGACGAGCGGCGGCAACAGTTCACGTCGGAAGGGTCGCACTACGAAAGCGACTACTACATTGCCCTCACCTACCTGCCTCCCGAGGAAAGCGAGGAGCGCGTAAAGGGTTGGATGTTTGAAGGCCGGCGGGAATGGAAGTCGAGCGCGTTAAGGGCTCTCGACTATTTCAAGGGACGCGTGAGTGCATTTGAGGACATCTTCGCTTCGCTGTTTCAGGCGAAGCGTTTGTCGGGTACTTCGCGCGGTGACGAGTTGCTGCAATACGTACATCGTTGTGTTTCGGCAGCGGATCACTCAATTCAATTGCCGCAGATTCCGAGCTACCTGAACGATATCCTTGCCTCGCGCGATTTTGTAGGCGGGATGAACCCGCGAATCGGGCGCAAGCACATTCGCGTGATCGCGATTGATGGTTTTCCCCGGCTGAGTTTTCCCGGCATCTTGGGAGCCCTCGATACTCTCGCAATCGAATACCGGTGGCATACCCGAGCCATTCTGCTTGAACCTGAGGAAGCTCGCGGTTTGCTCGACAAGACGCGGCGGAAGTGGCGGGCAAAGATTCGCGGCTGGAAGGACCAACTGCTCCGAACGGAGAATGGCCCAGTGAATCTCTTCGCGCAGGAAATGGCAGTGGATGCTGAAGAGGCCATGGGCGTGGCGAGTAGCGGCGATGTCCAATTCTGCGTCTACAACACGGTCATTCTGTGTTTCCACGAGCGAGAAGACTCTGTCGAGGAAGCAGCGGCGCTGGTCGTGAAGACAGTACAGAACTTGGGTTTCTCCTGCCGCGTGGAGAGTGTCAATGCTGTTGAGGCTTGGCGTGGAAGCCTGCCGGGCGACGGATACCGGAATGTTCGGCGGGTCATCCTCCACACTCTGAACCTCGCGGACATGATGCCGATCACCGCTGTGTGGGCCGGTGAGAAGAAGAACCCATCGCCGCTGATGCCTGTCGATGCTCCCCCCCTGCTCTATGCCGCGACAAGTGGAGCGACGCCATTTCGCTTCAACTTGCATGTCGGCGACTTAGGCCACACGCTCATGATCGGACCGCCGGGTGCCGGCAAGTCGACCTTCCTAGGTCTAACGACGGCGCAATGGTTCCGCTATCCGCGCGCCCAGGTGTTCGCATTCGACAAAGGCTATTCCCTCTTGGTGCTGACCAAGGCAGCCGGCGGGGAGTTCTACGACATCGGCGGGGAAAAAACGCACTGGGCTTTCTGCCCCTTGAAGGAAATTGACACGGCATCCGACGTAGCCTGGGCCGTCGATTGGCTTGAAAGCCTCTGCACTCTCCAGGACTTCAAGATCGGTCCACGCGAGCGCAAGGCTTTAACGGAGGCGGTGCTGCTCCTTCAGAACTCCCCGACGCGAACGCTGACGGAGCTATGCGCCAATGTGCAAGATACCGACATTCGCGAGGCGCTCCACTACTACACGCTGGGCGGAGCGATGGGGCACCTGCTCGATGCCGAGGAAGACATGCTCGGCGAGGGTCGCTTCCTCACGTTCGAGACGGAGCATTTGATGAACCTCGGCGAGAAGGCCGTGGTTGCGGTTCTGCTGTATCTGTTTCGGCGAATCGAAAAGCGGCTGGACGGGTCGCCAACTCTTGTGCCGCTTGATGAGGCCTGGGTGTACTTGCGGCATCCGCTGTTCCGGGAGAGGGTACGCGAATGGCTGAAGACGCTTCGCAAATTCAATGGCGTCGTTCTGCTCTCGACTCAGAACCTTTCGGACATCTTCAACTCGCCAATCCGCGATGTGGTTCTGGAATCCTGCCCCACCAAGGTGCTGCTGCCCAACGCGGAGGCTGCGAACCCAGCGTCTCGCGAGTTCTACGAGTCCATCGGGATGAATGAACGTGAAGTGGACATCATTCAGAAGTCGATTCCCAAACGGCACTACTACGTTGTCTCGCCCGCCGGCCGGCGTCTGATCTCGTTGGGCTTGGGCGGTGTTGGACTCTCGTTCGTTGGCATCAGCAGCCGGGAAGAACGACAACTTGCGGAGCAGTCAATGGAGCAATTTGGCGACGACTGGGCCGCGGAGTGGCTCCGGATGCGTGGCTTAGTCGATTGGGCTGAATACCTGGATCAACAGAATGAACCGAAAAGGAGGGTACTGGCATGAGTCCGAAAGTTTCACGTCGTGCAGCGATGCTGACGGCGGCGGCGTTTTTCCTGCCTGGAGCGCGACAGGCGCGGGCCGGGGTATTGGCAGGCATTGCAACCGAATGGACCCAACTGGCGAACAATCTGCAATTGATCACCACCTACATCCGCCAAGGCGAGGAACTACGACAGAAGATTCTCATGGTGATCGACATGGCCAAGAACACCGCCGAACTTCCCTTCCAAGTGTTTGGTCCGATCATGGCGGAGATTGGGCAGTTGGCCGGAATCGTTCAAAGCGGCCGGTCGCTGGCCTACTCCATGGCGAACCTCGACGCGGAGTTTCGCAACCGATTCCGCGGATGGGGCTACAACGCGCGGGCATGGTTCACCGACTACAAGAATTGGTCACAAACCAGTTTAGACACGACGCTTGGAACACTTCGCGCGGCGGGGCTTCAGGGCCAGCAGATGCAGAGCGAGGAGGCAGTGCTTCAAAAATTGCGCGGCATGGCCAATTCGTCAGATGGGCGGATGAAGGCCATCCAGGTCGCCAATCAGATTGCCGAGCAACAAGTGCAGCAGCTCATGAAACTGCGCCAGTTGATCCTGGCCGATTTGCAGAGTAAGCAGGCATTTCAAGCGGCGCAAATCCAACGCGAAGCATCCAGCGAAGCTGCCACCGAGCGCTTCTTCCGCTTTAACCGGCGAACGGGGGATGGACGCGGCTTTCAAGCTGTCCAATGATGGAGGAATGCGGATATGGACTCTTGCAATCGTTCTAATTCTGGTTGGCTGCGCGAAGGACCCTTCGAGCGCCATCGTGGCAAAAGTAGTGGCGGCTGGGGCAGGCGACCTACGGAGTGCTTCGCCCCAAGCCGTAGAGACATGGTTCCGGCAACACAAAGATCTCGCGGTTGAAGTTAAGCAGCTTTGTCAGCCGGTGCGTGAGAAAGCACCCGCGGCTTGGGCTGATTCCACGGAAGGCAAAGTCTGTTTAGCGGCAAGCGTAGCAAGTGCCTTCCGCTTTCAGGAGCGGAAGGGCGACGGACGAGGTTTTGAAGCAGTGAAGTAGCGCGACGACTTGAAGCGGTTGTCGCGCTGCGAAAGGAGCAGCAATGACAATCCGCAATCTCATTCGAGGGTCGGCTCTTCTGTGGTTTGTGTTGTGCCTCGCGGACGGAACCGCGTTCGCGCAAACGTCGCCTAGCGCAATGCTGGATCAATATCGGTCCGTGCGGATGTCCTGGTTGAGCACTGCTGCGGGTTATGCAAACCGGTTGTTCGGCATTCTGGCCCTAATTGAATTCGCGTGGACTGCCGCCATTCTCGTGCTGGAGAAGACAGATCTCCAAGGCTGGACGGCAGCGTTGATCCGGAAGATGATGTTCATCGGCGCGTTCTTTGCGCTGCTCAGCTTTGGAGCGGACTGGATTCCGCGGATTATCAATAGCTTTCAGATCATTGGTCAGAACGCCTCGGGCTTGCCATCCTTAGCTCCTACAGATGTCCTGGTCCGCGGGTTGAATATCACGGGCAATCTCCTAAGTGGGGCGGCTGACTCCGGATGGATGGGGAACTTCGGGACGGCATTAGCGCTCGTGTTCGCCGCGCTCCTGGCGTTTCTCGCCTTCCTTGGCTTGACGGTCCAACTCGTAGTGACACTCGTCGAGAGCTATCTGGTTGTTGGGGCGGGGTTCATCTTTCTGGGATTCGGCGGATCGCGTTGGACGGCACCGTACGTGGAGCGATACATTTCACTGGCAGTTTCAACCGGGGTGAAGATCATGGTGCTCTACCTTCTGATGGGTGCTGGATTGACACTCACCGATGGATGGGTCGCTGCCGCCACGGCTGTGCCGTCTGGACCCGAACCCGCCGTGGACGCGCTCGACATTGCGGCCTCGTCAGTCCTGCTTCTGATGATCTGCTGGAACGCACCCAAGTTCACGGCGGGAATTCTCGGCGGAGCGCCGGCGTTCACCGGCGGCGATGCTGTCGGGACTGCGGGAGCACTTGCGCAAGGGGCACTATTGGCGGGCACTGCCGTAGCGGGCGGCGTGGCTCTGGGAGCCAAAATGCTTGCGGCCAAAGGAGGCGTGTCCGCGGGTCAAGCCGCCGGAATGGGAGCCGGAGCGGCGTCGGCTGGGGGGAGTTCGGGCGGCGCCAGTGGAGCAGGCGGTGCCGGTTCGGGTGGTTCGGCTCCCAAGCCATCGGGTGGCAGCAATGGAGGAACGCCATCCGCCGGGAACGGAGGCGGACAGGTGGCCCCGCCGACGAAGAGCGGATCAAACGGCGGTGGGGAACAAACGAAGAGTAACCAGGCGAGTGCTGATAAGAGCAGTCCCACGCCCCCACCGCCGGAGAAAGCTCCAGAGCCGCAACCTGCACCATCAAATTCGCCGAGCCGGTCGGCCCAAGTTGCCGATCGCGGCAAGAAAGTCGCTAGGGGCTTTGCCACCAGCACAGCATTTGTCCGGGCAACGCAGGGAGCCGTCCCATCTGACCACGCTCCCCATGTTGCCCCGCCACCGTTGAACACCTCAGGAGATTCGGAATAGTCATGCAACACGCGATTGAACCTCACACGCCCCCGAAGACCAGCCCCTATCTCGATGCCCGCAAGGAATGGGACGAACGGTACGGCAGCTTGATCTCCCGCGCTAACAATTGGCGTCGAGCGGCTTTTGTCGCGCTGACAATTGCCTTGCTCGAAACCGGAGGCCTCATCGCGCTGGCCATGAAGACCAAGGTTGTCCCTTACGTGGTGGCGATCGACAACCTTGGCCGAACGGTGGCGTCCGGCCCGGCAGACCAAACGACGGCGGTCGACGACAAGCTCAAGCGGGCTGCGCTCTTTCACTGGGTGAGCGACCTCAGAATGGTGACCATCGACGGCGTTGCTCAGCGCAAGGCGATTGATCGTGTTTACACGATGATCGCCAGCGGTAGTCCCGCACAGGTTGAGGTTGGTGATTTTTATCGCCTCGCCCCTCCACATGAGCGTGCACAAACCCGCACGGTCGATGTCGAGGTCAAAGCTGCCTTTGCCACCAGTGAAAAGACCTACCAAGTGGAATGGTCTGAAACGGTTCGGGGCCTGTCGGGCCAGGTGGAAGGTGAAGAACGTTGGAAGGGTTCTTTCACGATCGCCGTAAACCCACCTTCTGACGAGCGCCTTATTCGGCTCAATCCCCTGGGAATCTATGTGACCAACGTGAGTTGGTCCCGCGTGTTGTAGCGAAAGTACTGACCAAACGGAGGACTCATGAAAAAGATTCTGATCAACGCGGCGGTCTTAGCCGGGACGTTGCTGGGACAGCCCAAGCCGGTAGAGGTCAAACGCATGCCCCCTCCCGTAAAGCAGGCTCCTGCCGAGAGCGTTCCTTCGCCTGAGAAGTATCCTTTCGACAAACTCATCCAAACTCTGGACGGCAACGCGCCACCGACTCCATTACCCGTCAAACCCTTGCCCGCAGCTGGAGGTCTGGTCCCAAGCGCCGAACTCCCAAAGGACTTCAATCCGTCGAAGGATGTTGTTCTGCCGAAAACAGCGCAGGAGGCGCTCGTGGTTGGCCAGGCATGGATGAGTGAAAAGCATACGCCCGCTCCGGGCAAGGATGGTCGAGTGCTATATACCTACGGGGCTGGGTTGCCGACCGTGGTGTGCGCCCCGTTGCGGGTTTGCGTCGTCGAACTCGAGCCCGGCGAGAAGTTGGTGGGCGAACCTCACATCGGCGATGCGGTCCGATGGATCATCGCGCCCGCCGGGGTTGGGCAAGCCGATGGGGTCACGCCAATGATCGTACTGAAGCCGAAACAGGCCGGGCTCGACACGAACCTTCTGTTGACAACGGATCGACGCGCCTACTATCTGCGCTTGATCTCGAAGCCTGAGGAGTATCTGGCGCGCGTGGCGTTCGCATATCCGGAAGACGAAGTGCGTAAGTGGCAGGCCCACTTGGCCAGGGAGGAACAGCGAAGAAAAGCGGAGCGTGAGGCCGTCCAAGTCTCGCCAGTCGAATCACTCGACAGCCTGTACTTCGACTACAGGATCGAGAGCGTCGATCCGCATATCCGCCCAGTTCGCGTTGTGGATGACGGCACTAAGACTTTCATCCAAATGACCCCCGACGCGGCTCATCGCGAAGCCCCAGTTCTGGTCGTGATCGGGCCGGATGGTCCGGAAATGGTGAATTATCGCGTGAAGGGCGACATTTACATCGTGGATCGCCTCTTCGAACGCGGCGCATTGATCCTCGGTGTCGGTAAGAAGGCGCAGCGTGCGGAGATTATTCGTGGCACCTATCGCGGAAAGCTGAAGTTGAAGGGCGACCCCTACGCGGCGGACGCGGCAAAGCAGGGAGGCGCGAGATGAATCCAGTGAAGGATATCGATTCCCCTTCCGGTCTCGACGTGAATCCCGAGCCGCCGTCTCCAGTACGGCTTAGCAAGCGAGCCGGAATCGTCGCTCTCGTCATCGTGTTCGTCGTGGTTGCACTCATCGGGTATGGAGTCTACACTCGCGGTCAAAAGCAGTTCCAGGTCGGATTTCAGCCGGACGAGACTCGTGGAATCACAGCCGCAACCGATGCCGGCAAGATCGTCGCAGCCCAAGTGCCCAATCGCCCAACTTTGGCTTTGCCTCCTTCAGCAAACGAGAGTCTGGTGATCGAGCCAGAACAACTCGCCACTTCGAAGGGTCAGCCGTCACCGCAAATCTACTATGCGCCCGGTGCCAATGCATTACCCTCGAACGTCCCACAGTATCGCGAGCCCACTCTTGAGGAGAAACGGCTGATTGCCGCGTACGAACGCGAGCAGGAAGCGATCAACTCCTCCACGGTTGGGCGGGACGGATTCAACGGTGCCGGCCAAGGCGCGCCGGTGCGCAGCGGACTTCCCACTCCGGCCGGGGATGTTGCTCAGATGACCAATCTCTTGCAGGCGATGCAGGGTCCTGCTGGCCAGGCGAAGGCTGCATCCGGTTTGCCGAAGCTTTCCATCGGGACAGGCGAAAACGCTGGGGACAGCTACGATTCCCAGAATATGCAGGATCGCAAAGAGGCATTTCTAGCCGCAGCTCGCAAGGCCGAGAAAGGCAACTACCTTGAATCGACTAGAACGGCACCGATCAGCCGCTTTGAACTCAAGGCGGGATGGGACATCCCCGCCATCCTGGAACAGGCGTTGAACTCAGATCTGCCGGGAGAAATCAAAGCGCTCGTTCGAGAAAACGTCTACGACACGGCGACCGGCCGCCACCTGCTGATTCCTCAGGGTTCGCGTTTGGTGGGCTCATATGATTCTCGCGTTTCGTATGGGCAGAACGGATTGCAGGTTGCCTGGAGCCGCATCATCTACCCCGATGCCTCCTCGATCAACCTGGAGGGCATGTCCGGCCAAGATGCGAAGGGCTACTCGGGACTTCGCTACGACGTGGACAACCACTACAAACGGCTCCTCGGATTCGGCCTGATGACAAGTCTTTTCAGCGCCTCCTTCCAGCTTTCCCAAAGTCGGCGCGGCGGACTCCTGGGCTACCCCTCAGCCACCGAGGTTACCGGCAGCGCCGTCGGGCGCGAACTCTCTCAACTCGGAGCGGACGTGACGCGGCGCAATCTGAACGTTCAGCCGACGATCAAAGTTCCCATCGGGTACAGATTCAATGTGCGAGTGAACCGCGACATCCTCTTTGACGGGCCATATCGGCCCGGCAGAGAGTAGCGGTTCAATGGGCGCAACGACATAGTAAGGGTGGGCCTGGAACTCTAAGCGTGAGAGGTGGTACCGTAATGCCTGTACAATCTTTCAAGAAAACCACGCTACGGAAATGCCCGACCCCTCGAAACCCGTCGTCCGCCTAGAGCAGCCCACAGCCATCAAGAAAGCGAAGAAGAAGGCCACGCCTGCGCAAGAGCCGATCATCAAGCTGGCAATTCGTTTGAACGAAGGGGTGAACGAGGCGCTCCGTACACTGATTCGCTATCGAGGGGACTTGTCTGTGATGGCGATCGAAGCGCTGGAGTTCGTCGATCTCTCGACGGTCGCGCTTGTCAGCGTTGAAGAGAAGATGGTTCGCGACACAACGATCTCGCTACCGCGGGCGCTTCACAAAAAGCTGAAGAAGATCGCGGATGATCGTGGTTCGTCGATGAATATCCTGGTCAACACGGGCCTCGCCTACTGGCTTGCGAAAAAGGGTTCAATCACTCTACGCTAGGCTGCTGGGCTTTTCCATCCGACACAGATTGGCCAAGCTGCTCAGCTGACGCACAAACGATGGAATTCCACGCTCAGCTAGGGTTTGATGGCGTTGTATTGGGCCTTAGCCTATGGCGATAGCATCGGCTTCAACTGCCCGAGTTTGAAGCCTTTGAGACAGAACTGAGAGAAAGCCAGCGAGCTCTGGAATGTTTCAGATCGTCGATGCAAAACGAAGCTCAGCGTTCGTTGGAGATGGCCGCAAATCTAGGGCGCGGACAAGGACTGACGACAGACGCTCCAATTGACCTTGACAATACCCCCTAGGGGTATTAGTATACCGGGTAGGGGTATATCGCGAATGGCAAGAAAGACGGAAGTTGCTGCGTGTGGTTGCGGCACTGGAGAGCCCGGTCGAAAGGCCATTGGAGTCGACCAAGAGATTAAAGCGTCAAATCTGAAACGGCTTCGCCGCATCGAAGGGCAGATCCGCGGCATTCAAAGGATGGTTGAAGAAGACCGCTATTGCGCCGACATCATGATCCAGGTGTCGGCGGCACAAGAAGCGTTGCGGACGGTTGGGCGTGCGCTGATGCGAAACCACCTTACGCATTGCGCGTCCCAAGCAATCTCGAAGGGCACGCCAGAAGAGGCGGGAGCGATGTACGACGAGTTGCTCGACCTGATTTACAAGCATTCGCGGTGATCCCCAATTCCCATAGGAGATGAACAACAACATGGAAACCGATCCGATTTGCAAGATGAAAGTCGATCCCAGCAAGGCGGCTGGCAAGAGCGAGTATCAGGGCAAGACCTACTACTTCTGCTCAGTCGGTTGCAAACACAAATTCGACGCTAACCCGGCTCAGTACGCCGGAAAGTAAGTAACCACCAGATCAGGAAACGCTCATGCAAGTTGAGAATTTACCAGTCGCGACATCGGGCGCGGAACCCGAACAGATTGATCCCGTTTGCGGCATGACTGTCGATCCGGCTTCCGCTGCCGGATCTCATCTGCATGATGGTCAGACCTACTTCTTCTGCAATCCTTCGTGCCTTGAAAGGTTCAAGGCGGAACCAGAAAAGTTTCTGGTTGGAGCAAAAGTTCCGGCGGCTCCCGCTGCCGGTTCTAACGAAGTCGAATACATCTGTCCCATGGATCCCGAGATTCACCAGCTTGGGCCGGGTAGTTGCCCGAAGTGTGGAATGGCTCTCGAACCGGCGATGTACACTCCTCCCCCGACCCGCACCGAATACACGTGCCCGATGCATCCCGAGATCGTGCGCAGCGAACCAGGCGCCTGCCCCATCTGCGGCATGGCGCTCGAACCAAGAGAGATGACTGGTGAGGAAGTTAATCACGAACTCATCGACATGACCCGGCGTTTCTGGGCAAGTTTGGCCTTCACGGCGCCGCTTCTGGCATTGATGGTTTCCGAGTTCTTGCCGTCGATGCCATTGCAGAATCTGCTGGGCTCGACCGTCGTGTCCTGGATACAGTTCTCCATGTCCGCCCCGGTAGTCGTCTGGGCCGGTTGGCCGTTCTTTGAACGCGGCTGGATGTCGATCCGGAATCGCAGTTTGAACATGTTTACGCTAATCGCGATCGGTACAGGAGCAGCGTTCGGCTACAGCGTGATCGCTCTCTTGTTTCCTTCAGCGATTCCCGAATCGTTCTATTCCCACGGCGTTGTGCCGGTTTACTTCGAACCTGCGGCGGTGATCATCACCCTGGTGCTACTCGGTCAAGTTCTGGAGTTGCGTGCGCGCAGCCAGACATCGAGCGCCATCAAAGGCTTGCTCGGAATGGCTCCAAAGACTGCGCGAATCTTGCGCGAAGGCGGTAAAGAAGAAGATGTTTCGCTCGACAAGGTAGCGATTGGTGATCGGTTGCGTGTGCGTCCGGGCGAAAAGGTCCCCGTGGATGGGATCGTCCTTGAAGGGAAGAGCGCCGTTGACGAATCGATGATCACTGGCGAGCCAATGCCAGTCGAAAAAGAGACCGGCGGCAAGGTGACTGGTGGAACAGTGAATGGCACCGGTGGCTTTGTGATGAGTGCCGAACGGGTGGGGTCTGACACAATGCTGTCGCAGATTGTCCGGATGGTCAGTGAGGCACAACGGACACGCGCGCCGATCCAACGCTTGGCGGATCAGGTCTCAAGTTGGTTTGTTCCCGTCGTTCTGCTGATTGCCGTAGCGACCTTCCTCGGTTGGGGATTCTTTGGGCCAGAGCCAAGAATGGCGCATGGCCTGATCAACGCCGTGGCCGTGCTAATCATCGCCTGTCCCTGTGCTCTAGGATTAGCGACCCCTATGTCGATCATGGTCGGCACGGGTCGAGGAGCGCAGGCCGGCGTTTTGATTCGCAAGGCGGAAGCGCTTGAGGCACTTGAAAAGGTGGATCGCCTGGTGGTGGACAAGACAGGAACACTCACCGAGGGCAAGCCGAAGCTGGTCTCTGTTATTCCTGCCCCAAATCAAGACGAGAAGGAACTACTCCATTTCGCCGCAAGCCTCGAAAGGGGCAGTGAGCATCCTCTCGCCCAAGCGATACTTCGGGGCGCGGAGGAAAAGGGCATAAAGCCATCGAACGTGGAAGGCTTCCAATCGATCACCGGAAAAGGCATCAGTGGCACGCTGGACGGCAAGCAGATCCTGATCGGAAACGCCGCGTTGCTGGATTCGTCCGGCATTGATCACGCTGATCTCGACATCTGTGCGGACGATCTCAGAAAAGAAGGGCAGACCGTGATGCTCGTAGCGATCAACGACAAAGCGGCGGGGCTGCTTTGCGTCGCCGACCCGATCAAAGCGACGGCTTCGGAAGCGCTCGCGGCTCTGCGAAAGGCGGGAGTTCACGTCGCTATGTTGACCGGGGATAGCCGGGCGACGGCCGAGGCCGTTGCTCGTCAACTCGGTATCGACGAAGTGCATGCGGAAGTCCTGCCAGATCAGAAAGCAAGCATTGTGAAGGAGCTTCAGGCAGCTGGACACAAGGTGGCGATGGCGGGTGACGGAGTGAATGACGCTCCAGGCTTGGCTCAGGCCGATGTCGGAATCGCGATGGGCACAGGAACTGATATCGCAATGGAGAGCGCCGGCGTCACCCTCTTGAAGGGTGATTTGCGGGGCATTGTCCGGGCGCGGCATCTCAGCGAAGCGACCATGAAGAACATTCGACAAAACCTGTTTTTTGCTTTTATCTACAACTCTTTGGGCGTACCGGTAGCGGCCGGCATACTCTATCCGTGGTTTGGGATTCTATTGAGCCCGATGATCGCCAGTGCTGCAATGACCTTCAGTTCCGTCTCTGTTATTGCGAATGCGTTGCGGCTCCGTCGAATCGAGCTGTGAACAGTGAGTATTGCTCAATGATCAAAATAGGTTTAGGATCAAGATAGGTGACTAGAGTTTTTCAACTCGTCGCGGTAGTACTGATGGTGGCCGTCTTAGGCGGCACGCAGTGCGCGGAGTTGTGTTCTTTCCTCTCATTTGAGCGTGAGGCGAAGACAAGTCAAGCCACTGAGCCTCCAATGTCTTGCCATCAGACCCACGAGTCTGAGGGGTCTCAGCCGTCCCACGATGAGCAATGCACCCATCATGAGATGTTGGCCGAGAAGCGCACTGTTGCCTCCTCGATGGATGACTTGCACCCTGCTTTGCTAGTTGATGAAGGCATTGACGCTCAGTTTGTGCCTCTCCTTGCAGCTTCTGCAACGACGGTCGACCAAGAGTTCCCTCGCTTAAGCCCTCTCACCTTGACTTCAATCCTTCGGATCTGAGTATCCCTGCAACTCGCGAAAAGCTCCGGTCAGCCGCACCGACGGTGATGTTTCACTGTCAGGCGCCTAGCTGTCCAAAGCGGTCGCAAGACTAAGGCACTGCCATTGAGGCTGGCCTGTTGTTGGCGTCGCACGCCTGCACAGGTCCAGAATGTCTGCGTTTCAGTTGACACGTTAAAAGACGCTCGCTCCTGTGGGAATGAATGATAGCCCCGCAAGAGCGCGTGCAGAGTTGCGAAGAGGAATTTGAGATGACTGAAAGAAGAACGTTCTTTACGCGCTTAGCCTCGTTCAGCGCGGCGTTTTGGGCCGGGCGAAGTGCGGCGGCGCAAAAGCCCGACCCACACGCGGGCCATAAGGCTCCCGCCCTCGCACCGGCCAAACCACAAACGAGCCAAGGTGTGGCCGGGCATACGATGCCGGCGACTACAGGCGGGAGCGACCACCATGCCGCGCACAGAGCGGCCACGAATCTCCCGGTGGAGATGCCCGACCTTCCCAAGCTGCCGTTCAAGATGGTGGATGGCGTCAAGGAATTCAACTTGATTGCCGAAGTCGTCGAGACCCAGTTGATGCCAGGCCGGCCGATGACCGCATGGGGCTTCAATGGTTGCGTCCCTGGGCCGACGATAGAGGTAAATCAGGGCGACCGTGTCCGCGTCATCGTCGACAATAAACTTCCCGAGATGACAGCGATCCACTGGCATGGCTTCGAGGTGCCGATGGAAATGGACGGAAGCGTCGGCCTCGGCCAAGATCCGATTCCCCCCGGTGGTCGATTCGTCTACGAGTTCGACCTGCACCAGCACGGAACATTTTTCTACCATTCGCACTTCGCGATGCAGGAAATGATGGGGATGATCGGCATGTTCATCATGCACCCGAAGCAAGCGTACGAACCAAAGGTGGATCGCGACTTCGGCCTCGTTCTACAAGAGTGGGCACTCCTACCCAACAACAACGTTCCGAACACGCTGTCCATGGAGTTCAACTGGCTCAGCTTTAACGGCAAAGCAGGCCCGGATTGCACTCCGATGATCGTGAAGCAAGGCGAGCGAGTCCGGATACGCATGATCAACATCGGTATGGACCACCATCCGATTCACATGCACGGAATGCAGTTCGTCATGACCGGGACGGAAGGCGGTCGCGTGCCGCAACAGCTCTGGTACGACATGAACACCATCATCGTCGGCGTGGCGCAGGCGCGGAACATTGAATTCGAAGCGAAATATGTGGGCGATTGGATGCTTCATTGCCATCTCCCGCACCACATGATGAACCAAATGGTTTCGATGGTTGGCCCGGTCATGCACGGGGGGCACGGGATGCATACCGGTGGCAGCATGACAGATGGAATGGGCATGCTGAAAAAGGGCGACGCTCTCTCCGAAGAATTCGGCCCGGCTCTCGGTCGCGGACTCGGCATGAGCGCGGACAGGGATCGGGCGACTTCTCACCTCGTTTCCACCGGTAGCGGTGAAGTGGCGGCACAGGTGAAAGCTTCAGACCCAGCCCAACAAGGGCATGAAGGTCATTCAATGCCGATGACGAAACCGGGCGATCCGATGGAGATGTATCCCAAAGACGATCCCGAGAAGAAAAAGGTGCCTGGATACCCGCAAGACATGTGGATGGTGATGGACGAAGTGATTCCACCAAAACCAGAGAACTACGGGCTCCGCAAGGGTTGGACGGGCTCCATGATGGGCATGATGACGCTCGTGCGAGTGGTTACTCCGGAAGTCTACGACAAGATCATGGAGTTGAAGAAAACAGAGGATGCTAAGCCAAAGGACAAGAAAACCCCAATGGCGATGCCCAATCATGAGCACGGCAAGTAGCGCGAAGATGCATAGAAACTTCTACTCGAGACTCTCGATTTTGACGAGAGGCGTTATTCTGACGACGCTGCTTGCGCTTATGGCGTCAGCCCAACGACCCCCTAAGTCACTCGAACATGTGCACGAGGCTACACCCGTTCCAGTCAAGCCAGGAACAATAGGTGCTGTTTATGCCTGCCCGATGCATCCTGAGGTGCGATCCAACGCTCCGGGTAAATGTACAAAGTGCCCGATGCAGTTGGAACTAGTAAAAGCAGCGAACACAACGGAAGGCGCCGGCCTTCCCGCCGTAAACGGACCTGCCGGAGATGCCGGCCTTCGCCTTGAAGATCTGGAACGAATGGCACTTGCGGCAAACCCGACGATTGGCCAGGCGAAAGCCCTGGTCGATGCGGCTGCCGGACGCGCGCAACAGGCTGGACTTTGGCCTAACCCGACCTTCGGCGCAAATGGAGAGCACGTTTCCAAAGTGACGGGTGGCGGAGCCATTGGCGGCTTTGTGGAGCAACGCTTCATCACGGCCGGCAAACTGGGCCTGGATCGAAAGGTTGCCCTACAAGATCAGGCGGTTTTTGTCGAACACCAGAGTGCGCAAAAACAGAGGCTTCTCAATTCCGTCCGAACCCTATACTACCAAGCCCTTGGCGATCAGCTTCTCATTCAGGTCCGTACCGATTTAGCAAATTTGGCGATGCGGGCAGTGTCCGTTTCGCAGGAATTAGCAAACGTTGGCCAGGCCGACAAGCCCGACCTCCTTTCGGCGGAGACTGAGTCTGAACGCATTCAACTCGAACTCGTCAACGCCAGGAATGCACGAGAGCGAACTTGGCGCCAACTGGCAGCGGTATTAAACAATCCGACTCTCAAGCCGACGGTCCTTGCGGGAAATCTCGAGGACTTTCCCAAGCTGGATGCCGACCAAGCATTGGAAGTGATCTATAAGGACAGTCCAGAACTTCGCGCCGCCGAAGTGTCGGTGCATCAATCAGAGTTCTCAGTCCGCCGGGCGGAAGTTGAGAAAATCCCAAACATCTTTATTCGCGGCGGCCTCCGAAACAATCGCGAGTACGGAGAGATTGGCCCCCTCGGACCTACACAGCGACGTGGACTCGAAGGAATTTTTGACGTAGGCGTCGAAATTCCAATCTTCAATCGCAACCAAGGAGGAGTGAAGGCAGCGAAGGCTGATGCCGAGCGTGCCCGTTTAGAAGTACAACGGACGAGGCTTTCTCTGAAGGCACGTCTGGCAGCGGAGTACAAAGACTATAAAGACTCATCAATGGCGGTCGAGCGATATCGGACCCGCATTCTTCCGAAGGCTCGTCAGGCTTATGATCTGTACCTCTCCAACTTCCGCCAGATGGCTGGAGCTTATCCGCAAGCGTTGATCGCTCAACGGAATCTTTTCCAGTTTCAAGACAGCTACGTTGCGGCGTTAGTAAACACTTGGCAACGTGCCATCGAAATCCAAGGGCTACTGCTCGGGGGCAGTGTCGATCTCGGCATGCCTAAATCGACGGGCGAATCTCAGCCGGCCTCCGGCGGCAATGAGCAATAGGCGGATGCAATGGCAGTCCGCTCCTGCGTCCCTTTTCATCGCCGCAAGGTGATGCCAGGTCGCAAGTCCGAAGCAACTCGAATACAAAGGAAGAACACAAAATGAAAACCACCATCCTGACGCTGATCGCGGGAGCCACGCTGGCTATGGCCCAGCACGATCACGGCGACAAAGGCAAAGAGATGACCATGACGAGTCTGGTCGTTGATACTGGCTGCTACATGTCGCACAACAGCAAGGGCGAGAAGCATGAAAGTTGCGCCACGACCTGCGCCAAGGCCGGGGTACCCCTCGCGTTGCTTGACGAAGCCAGCGGTACGCTCTACATCCCGGTCGCGACGGACCACAAGAACCAGAACGAGAAGTTGATGCCCTTTATTGAGAAAAAGGTCAAGGTGACCGGTACGCTAATTGAGAAGGGAGGAGTAAAGGGTTTCGCGCTGAAAACCATCGAAGCCTCAAAGTAGTTATGCGATGTAGCCCGAACGGCTGAGCATGCGACCGGCCCAAAAGTCGAAGTCACTGCCCGCCGCTCAAGATCAACAATGCGAATCTTCGGGCAAGGTCCCGGATGTCAATAGGAGACATAGTATGGAACGAACAGTTACAAATCGACGCGCGTTTACCCTCGCCGCCCTCGTGGGTGGAGCCTTGCTGCTGCCCCAAGCCAGCAATGCCCAGACGGCTGGAAAGACTCTCAGCAAGAAGCAGCTATCCGAGTTGGTTGCGACGGCGAAGACGGCAGCTGATCATCGCAAGCTGGCGGAACATTATCGAGCAGCCGCGGTTAAGCATGAGGCTGAGGCCAAGGAGCATGTGGAACTCGCCGCGAAGTACCGGGCGAATCCAACGGCAAGTGAATCGAAACGCCCAGGAGCTCCCGATACCGCATCGCACTGCCTGACCTTTGCCGAACACTGCCGTAAGCAGGCCGCGATCATGACTGAGATGGCGGCTATGCATGAAGAAATGGCAAAGAATATGAAGTAGAGGCATGCGAGGAAAGCTGACCAGATTGTCTGGCGACTCGGCGAGCCGCCACGGAATTCCGGCCGCTCGTGATGAGTAGGCGGCTCGAATGAGCTGCGTCGTTCGCTCTGCAGAACATTCACTGAATCGATGATCCGGCGCGAACTGCCAGATCCCAACCTATTTCGAGGAGAACTATTGATGACGACAAGGGTGATCAGACTTGGAATAACATGCCTGATATTGATTGCTGTGGCTATGCCCGCTGCGCCGCCTGCGGTGACGGTATTCAAAACCAAAACATGCGGCTGCTGCGGAAAGTGGGTGGAGCACATGCGCGCAGGTGGCTTCAAAGTGATCGTGAATGAAGTTGCATCCACGGGTGAATATCGGCAGAAGTACGGAGTGCCCGAAAAACTCCAATCCTGTCACACGGCCGTCGTTAGTGGGTACAGCATTGAGGGCCATGTTCCTGCGGCCGAAATTCAGCGCCTGCTCAAAGAGAAACCAAAAGCCAAGGGGCTCGCCGTTCCAGGTATGCCGACGGGCTCCCCTGGAATGGAGGGATCTCACCACGATGCATATAGCGTCGTGAGATTCGGTGAAGGCGGAATTCTCTCCGTCTACCAAAAGTATCCGGCCGGAGGCCGGTGAGCTTAACCGAAACGAAGCGCCCCGAGTGGTTCCTCCAAGAAATCGAACGAAAGGTCCTATTACAATGTTTTTGCCAATCTTCTTAGCCTTCTTTCTTCCCGGCGCCGAATGGACGACGCCCGGCGGTGGCCAGCCGAATCGACAACCTCACCTAGCTGCTCTAGGTAGTGAGCTCGCCCTGACATATGGCGCAGGCGATGCGATTTATTTCACTGGGTCGAAAGACGCCGGAAAAACTTGGAGCAAACCGGTGACGGTCGGCGAACAGGGGAAACTGTCGCTGGGCATGCGCCGTGGGCCGCGGATTGCGGTCACAAAAGACGCGATCGTTGTTACGGCAATTGCCGGAGAAAAGGGTCGCGGGGCCGATGGTGATGTGATGTCCTGGCGAAGCGTCGACCATGGAGCAACATGGTCAGCGCCCACGAGAGTGAACGATGTCGCCGCTTCGGCTAGAGAGGGCCTCCATAGCCTCGCCGCGGGTGGCAGAAACACTTTATTCGCCACTTGGCTCGATTTGCGCGAGAAGGGAACGAGACTCTACGGTTCAGTCTCAAAGGATGGAGGCCGGACCTGGTCGCGAAATCTGCTGGTCTATCACTCGCCTTCTGGATCGGTCTGCGAGTGCTGTCATCCTACTGCGGTTGTTGATAGTGAAGGTGTGATCGGAGTGATGTTTAGGAACTCGTTGGAGGGAAATCGCGACATGTATCTAGTTAAATCGGCGGATGGCGGCGCAAGATTCGGAACGGCCACGAAGCTTGGCTCCGGAAGTTGGAAGCTCAACGCGTGTCCGATGGACGGCGGGTCCGTGACGCTTGGCCCGAAGAATTCGGTGCTTTCCGTTTGGAGACGCGAAGGCAATCTCTTTCTTTCGAGCGGAGATGACGAAACCCCTCTCGGACCAGGCCGCCAGCCTGTGCTTGCCCAGACATCCAAGGCTACCTTTCTGGCTTGGACAGAGGGAAAGATAATTCGATGGAAGACGACAGCGGCGGCCAATGTCCAGACACTCGCCGAAGAAGGCGCTTTCGTCAGTCTCGTATCTTTGCCGGATGGCTCAGCGCTTCTGGCCGCTGAACGAGATGGCACGATTTTCGTAAGGAAACTCGAGTAGCTGTGGCGGGCGGGATCTTTGACAGGACAAGTCATCAATTGCCATCGCCCGCGGCACCGCGGTTGACAGGACCTCGACCAGGTACGTACAGTCAAAGCATGAGGACAGGCCGAATCCTTTCGACGTTGATCATCGCCGTGATCCTCATGCTGCGCGGTGGCGACTGCGTACCCTTGCTGTTTGCGAACCAGCAAACCAAGGATTGTTGCACCAAGGGGAAGTGCAGCCGGTCGCAAAAAGCTGATCCGTGCTGCCAAACCAGCAGTTCGGATTCCGTCCAGCATTTCCAGGCTCAAGAGAAGTTTTCCGTTCCGACTTTGGCTCAAGTGGATTCCGTCGCAGAGGAGGCTTTCTCGCCCAGCCTTTTTGCCGTCTTCGTTGCTGAGCCCTTCCTGATCGACACTTCGCCGCCTTCATATTCTGGCCCGATTAGCCGGCTCTCGCTCCCACTTCTGATCTAAAGCCCTGGTCGTTCTTGGCCTTGCGTGCGCATTTGCGCGCGCTTTTTGTCGTCCCCAAGAAACAACCAGGAGGAAGTGTATGCCCGTACCCATGCGGCTCGGCATGCTCCTATCGATCCTCGCTCTCGGTATTGCGCCCCTTCATGGGCAGCAGACCGTAACCGCGCGTGGACAGGAGCCTGTTGTGCAACTAGAAGATCTCGTGCAGGAGATGTTGAGGAAAAGCCCCACGATCCGCGGGGCGCTTTACCGGGTGGACGCTGCCATGAAGCGGCCATCGCAGGTGAGCACGTTGCCTGACCCGAAATTCAGTGTGAGCAATTTCGGAGTCGGCCATCCGATCTCCCGATTGGGTGACAGTGACTTCGCCTATGTCGGTGTCGGAGTGTCGCAGGAGATTCCTTACCCCGGCAAACTCGGTCTCGCGGCCGAGGAAGCGCGACGCGGGGCGGAGGCAGATCGCCAAACCTACCGGACCATTGTGCTGAGTGCCACGGCGGAATTGAAGGCGCTCTACTACGACTGGTTTGGAACCATCAAGGCAATCGAGATCACCGGCAAGAACCGCGAACTGCTTCAGCGCTTGGAACAGATCGCCCGAGTTCGTTACTCGGTGGGTAAAGGACTGCAACAGGATGTGCTGAAGGCGCAAGTAGAACAGTCCACGCTGGCGCAACAAGTGGAACTGCTCGGGCAGCGAAAGGCCACCATTGAAGCGAGGATCACGTCGCTCATCAACTCGGATCGACCGCTGGGCAGACCTGCTGATATTGTGCTTTCGCCGCTCACTACCGGGCTGGAAGAAGTCTTGACGTCGCTCGACGCACAGTCGCCGCGATTGAAGTCCAAGCAAGCGATGATCGACGGCCGCGCGGTTGCCATTGAAAGGTCCAAAAAGGACTATCGGCCCGACTTTGCCGTGAGCGCTCAGTGGCTCAAGAACGGCGCTCCGTTTCGCGACTACTACATGCTCGCCGCCGAGGTGAAAGTGCCGCTGTACTTCTGGCGGAAGCAGCGACTGGGGGTTGAGGAATCGGTGGCTCGATTCCGCGAGGCAAGGGAGGACTATCTTTCGGACCGGCAGGAGCTCGTCTTCCAAGCCAAGGATCTGTACCTCACGGCAAAAACGAGCGAGCGCCTTCTCGCCCTCTATCGAGAGGGCATCATTCCGCAATCGGCGCTTTCCCTCGAGTCTGCATTGGCTGGGTACGAAGTCGGGAACACGGATTTCCTCACCCTGATGAACAATTTCTCCACCGTGCTTACGTACGAGATGCAGTACTACGCCGAGTTGGCCAAACATGCGCAGGCGGTCGCGCGTTTGGAAGCGCTGGTAGCCATGCCATTGGGAGGCAACTAACCATGCCGCGCGTGCTGACGATTCTCCTTGCTTTCCTCGTTATTGCAGCCGCGGCGGCCGGCACTCTCTATATGTGGCGTCCCGATCTGTTCCTACGTGCCGCGCCGGTGGCTGTAGCAGTCACAAAATCCGAATACTACTGCCCCATGCATCCTCAGCAGAAGTCGGATAAACCGGACAATTGCCCGATTTGCAGTATGAAGATGGTGAAGCTGGAGAAAGCCGTAGCAGTTGCTCACGATCATGCCGAAGAGACAGCAGCCCCAACCGTTTTCATCTCACCCGAACGGCAACAACTCATCGGCGTCAAGACGGCCGTGGCCGAGCGGCGATCCCTTTCGCGCGAGATTCGCGCCACCGGAAAGGTGGCGTTCGACGAAACCAAAGTCACTCACATCCACACCAAGATCTCCGGTTTCGTCGAGGAAGTCTTTGTCGATTTCGTCGGCAAGCCCGTTCGCCGGGGTCAGCCTCTCTTCACCCTCTACAGCCCCGACCTGGTCGCCACGCAAGAGGAGTATCTTTTGGCACTCCGGTCTAACCGGAGCCTGAAAACCAGTTCGTTTCCCTGGGTGTCCGGAGGCTCGACGAATCTGTTGGAAGCGGCGCGAAAACGCCTTCAGCTTTGGGACATCAGCGAAAGGGAGCTTCGTGAACTGGAGGAGTCCGGCAAGGCGAAGCGCGCGTTGACCATCTACTCGCCGGTGGACGGCATTGTCACACAACGGGCAGCGTATCACCACGGCAAGAACGTAACTCCCGAGATGGACCTGTACACCATCGTCGATCTCTCGACGGTCTGGATTCTCGGGCAAGTCTACGAACATGAATTGCCGCTGATCCGGATCGGCCAATCCGTGCAAGTGGAGTTTCCTTACGGAACGGGCACGCGCTCGCGTAACGGGCTGGTTTCCTTCATCTCGCCCGTACTGGAGCCAAAGACGCGGACCGCTGAAGTTCGCGTGGAGTTCGCGAACGCAGACCTCACGCTGCGGCCAGAGATGTATGTCAACTTCAACGCGCGGATCGGCCTTGGTTCTCCCATCGTGGTTCCGGCCGACGCCGTTCTCGACACGGGCAACGATCAATACGTCTTCGTGGACAAAGGCCAGGGCTATTTTGAACCTCGTGTGGTCAAAGTCGGCCAGGAGGCCGATGGCTTTTATTCCATCGAGAGCGGTCTGAAAGCGGGCGAACGCGTCGCAACGGCCGCGAACTTCATTCTCGACTCGGAGAGCCGTCTAAAAGGGGCATTGGCCAACATGGGCAGGCCCTCGTCCGCATCCGCCGCGGCTGTGCCGGCACAAGCTTTGCAAATTGAAATTCTGGAGCCCAAGACAGGCAAGACTGGCGCAAATCGGATCAGGCTGATGGCGAAGGACGCCCAAGGTAATCCCATCCCTGATGCCGAAATTGAGGTCAACCTCTTCATGCCACAAATGGGAAGCATGGCCCCGATGCGATCCGGCGCGAAATTGATATCGATGGGCAATGGCGAATACGGCGGCGAAATTGACATCCCGATGGCCTGGACCTGGGAGACCACGGTGACGGCCAAAAAGAACGGCAAGATAATTGGTTCCGCTCGAACCAGCATCACGGCGAGATAAGCATGATCAACGCCATCATCGAATATTGCGCCGCTCACAAAGGGATTGTGGTCACCATCACGATGGTGCTGACGCTGATTGGTGTCTGGTCGATGCGGAAGATCCCGCTGGACGCCATCCCCGACCTGTCAGATCCGCAAGTCATCATCTATACCGAGTGGCCAGGCCGGAGCCCGAATCTGGTGGAAGACCAGATCACGTATCCCATCGTCTCGGCGATGCTTTCCGCTCCCGGCGTCAACGTCGTGCGCGGAAATTCCGACTATGGATTCTCCTATGTCTACGTGATCTTCGACGAGGGCACGGACATCTATTGGGGACGCAGCCGGGTGCTCGAATACATGAGCAAGATCGGCGGTAAGCTGCCGCAAGGCGTCACGCCGAAGCTTGGTCCGGATGCCACCGGTGTTGGCTGGGCCTTTCAATATGCCGTTGTGGACAAGTCGGGCAAACACAACTTAGCCGAAATGCGTTCTTTCAATGACTGGTATCTGCGCTACTGGCTGGAGAGCGTGCCGGGCGTGGCGGAAGTGGCGACCGTTGGCGGGTTCGTCAAGAACTACCAAGTCACCATCGACCCCAATCAACTGCTCGCGTATGGAATTCCTATCTCAAAGGTGATGGAAACCATTCGGAAGAGCAACAGCGAAGTGGGCGGACGCGTCGTCGAACTGACGGGGAAGGAGTACTTGGTCCGCGGCCGAGGCTACATTCAATCGCTCGACGATATTGGGAACCTCGCCGTAGCCTCGGACGAAGCAGGTACACCGATTCACGTTCGCGACGTGGGACGCGTGGAACTTGTGCCGGACATGCGGCGAGGAGTGGCGGAGTTCAATGGCGAAGGGGAAGTCACTGGCGGCATCGTCGTGGTCCGGTATGGCCAGAACGTGATGGACGTGATCGAACGGGTGAAGACCAAGCTCGCCGAAACCAAGACTGGGCTGCCGGAAGGGGCCGAGGTCGTCATCACCTATGACCGCTCGGACCTGATTCAACGATCCATCGACACGCTCAAAAGCACGCTGATCGAAGAGCTGATCATTGTTAGCCTCGTGATCCTCATCTTCCTTTGGCACGTACCCAGTGCGGTGATCCCCATCGTGACGATTCCAATCGCGGTAACGCTGGCCTTCATCCCCATGTATGGCAGCGGCGTCACGGCGAACATAATGTCGCTTGGCGGCATCGCCATTGCCGTGGGCGCCATGGTGGACGCAGCCATTGTCGTAGTGGAGCAGACACACAAGAAGCTGGAACAGTGGGAAGCGCATGGCCGGCCGGGCAACCCGACGCGCGTCATCATCGACGCCATCAAGGAGGTCGGCGGGCCTAGCTTCTTCTCGCTCCTGGTTATAGCGGTCTCGTTCATGCCCATCTTTGCTCTGCAGTATCAGGAAGGCCGTCTCTTCAAGCCCCTGGCGTTTACGAAGAATTTCTCAATGGCCATCGCGGCTGTTCTCGCCATCACCCTCGATCCAGCTTTGCGCCTGCTCCTGATGCGGGTCGATCCGTTCAAGTTCCGGCCCCGATGGTTGGCGAGCATCGTGAATGCGATCTGCGTGGGCAAGATCCACAGCGAGGAGAAGCATCCGATCAGCCGCCCTCTGATGTGGCTGTATCAGCCCGTGGTTCGCTTCGTCCTGAACTGGAAGTGGCTGGTGATCACGCTGGCGGTCTTGCTGGTTGTGGCGACAATCCCTGTCTACAAGAGACTGGGTTCAGAGTTCATGCCGCCCCTGAATGAAGGCAGCATTCTCTACATGCCCATCACGCTGCCCAGCATTTCAGTGGGCGAGGCAACCAAGTATCTCCAGATTCAAGACAAGCTTCTGAAGCAATTCCCCGAGGTTCAAAGTGTGTTCGGTAAGGTGGGCAAGGCTGAAACGGCGACGGACCCGGCCCCGCTCAGCATGGTCGAAACTACCGTCGTGTTGAAGCCGGAGAGTCAGTGGCGGACGAAGCCGCTGACGCGATGGTATTCGAGTTGGGCTTCAGAAGGCATGAAGCCGACTCTGCGAAAACTCTGGCCTGAGCATCGACCCATCACTTGGGAAGAACTGACGGACGAGATGGACAAGTCCGTGCAGATTCCCTCCTATGCGAACGCCTGGCTTTTCCCGATTCGCACACGCATTGACATGATTACCACCGGCATCCGCACCCCCGTGGGGGTGAAAGTGTTGGGTCCGGATCTCGACACGATCCAGCGCATTGGACTTGAGGTCGAGAAGGTCTTGCAACAGGTGCCTGGTACGAGAAGTGCGTTCTTTGAGCGGGTCACGGGTGGCAATTATCTCGACATTCAAGTGCGGCGTGAAGACGCCGCCCGTTATGACCTTTCGGTGGGCGAAGTTCAGGATGTCATCGAAGCCGCTATCGGCGGAATGCCTGTGACTACGACTATCGAAGGCCGCGAACGCTATCCCGTCAGCGTCCGCTATGCGCGCGACTACCGCGAGAATGTGAGCCAGCTAGCGCGGGTATTGATTCCTACGATGAACGGAGCGCAGATTCCCCTAACGCAGGTGGCCGACATCACCGTCCGCACCGGCCCCGCGATGATCAAGAACGAGGAGGGCTTTCTCGCGGGCTTCCTTTATGTGGATGTGACCGGACGCGACATGGGTCGTTACGTCGATGAAGCCAAGCTGTTGGTCGCGCAGCAGGTAAGCCTGCCTCCGGGTTATCAGCTTGTGTGGAGCGGTCAGTATGAATACCTCACCCGTGTTGTCGAGCGGCTGTGGATCGTGGTGCCGATCACGCTGTTTCTCGTCTTCCTGTTGCTCTACATCAACACCGGGTCGATGACAAAGACGATGATCATTCTACTGGCTGTGCCGTTCTCCGCGGTCGGGGCGATCTGGTTTTTGTACTTCCTCGGTTACAACATGAGTATCGCGGTATGGGTCGGCTTGATCGCCCTATTGGGCGTGGATGCCGAGACCGCCGTGTTCATGCTGCTCTATCTCGACATCGCTTACAACCAACGGAAGTCGGAGGGCCGGATGCGCAATCTCTCCGACCTCAAGGAAGCGATCGAAGACGGCGCTGTGAAACGTCTTCGACCGAAAGTAATGACCGTTGCGGTCATGTTCATGGGGCTGGTGCCGATCATGTGGTCCGCGGGTGCGGGTTCGGACGTCATGCGTCGAATCGCCGCGCCCATGATCGGCGGTATCTTCACGTCTTTCATTCTCGAACTCGCCGTGTACCCGGCGATCTACGAAATCTGGAAGGGTTTCGAGGTACGAAAACTCAATCAAGGAGAACAATCCATATGAAACGTAGAGTGACATTGTCGGCGTTATTAATGATTCCAGTGATATCAACCGTTCAGCAAGCGACGGCTCAGTCCAGCGCTCGATTGACCAAGAAAGAACTGCGCGAACTTATGATGACGGCGAAGACCAAAGCCGATCATCAAAGAATCGCGGATCACTATAAAGCCGAGGCTGATCGGTTGATCGAAGAAGCGAAGGAGCACGAAGAGATGGCTGAGGTGTATCGGAAGAATCCACCTTATCTCGCGGCAAAACATCCTTGGGCCATCGGGGAAAAGCACTGCCGGGGAATCGCCGAACGCCTCCGACAGGCAGCGGAAAAAGCTAGGTCGCTTGCGACGATGCACGAAGCAGCCGCAGTCAAGGCAGCTTAGGTCCGATCTAAAAAAGGGAAAATCAATGAACATTCAAAAAAAGATGATTCCGGCCGTCCTGGCGCTCCTGTGCTTGACGACCCTTCAGGTGTACGGGCAGGCTAGTGCGAAGAAGAAGGAATACACCTTAGTTGGCAAAGTAGAGGCGGTGAGCATAAGTACGGGGAAAGTGACGGTGAACCACGGCAAGGTGGACGGCTGGATGGACGCGATGACCATGGCCTACCCAGTAGACAAGCCAGAATCGCTGAAGAATGTCAAAGCGGGTGACCGAATCAAGGCGAGCGTCTTCAACGGAGACATGATGTTGCACAACTTGAAAGTCATCCCACCAGAAAAGCCAAAGAAGTAACCTCCGTTTTCAAGGTGAGCCCTCGATCAGGGGGCTCACCAATTTAAGGAGATGTACGAATGATGAGAAAAGTCGTGTTGTTTATGATTCTGACTATGGGCGCTTACGGGGCCGCCGACAGCTTTGAATTCTCCGTATTCCGCGATCATCTTCCCCGCAAGGAAGCTGGGCGACTGGTGATTTCAGATGCCGGCGTCAGTTACCGATCCGATCACCAAAAGACGGTGATCGAGATTCCGCTAATCAACGTGTTCCAGGCCGATGTTTCGGACCCCAAAGTCATTCGAATCGAGACCTATGACATCATGAAGCAGAAGCTCTTGGGGCATCGGGTTCATGTATTCCGGCTCCGCAGCGGCGTTCACGATGAGCTCCCCACGCGCTTCCTGTCCAAAGCCTTGCAGCGCCCAGTCATCGGTGCGTTCGGCCATGCTCCTCAACCTGAAGCTGTGATTCGCGCCTATCACCGGCATCGCTTTGGCGGCTGCCATGGAACGATCCGCATTGATTCGGATGCGATCCGCTTCGCGAGCGACCGTCCCGAAGACTCTCGAACCTGGCTCTATCGAGATCTCGAAACGCTAGGGACGATGAACCCGTTCCATTTTCGAGTCAGCACGTTGGCCGAGACGTTCAACTTCGATTTGAAGGAGCGCCTCCCGGAGAGTGCGTACGAGCTTGCCGTGCGGCGCGTCTATTCGCTTCGCCCCATCAAGGCGGCAGAGCCGAAGACGGGCTCTGGCGCCCAACTGGAATAAGAATCGCCCGACCAAGCATACAGAGATGAAAGTCAATGATAGAAATGCGAAATATTGCAGCACCAGAGCGCGATGCGGCACGTCCAAGTAAGTGGATGAAGTCCCTCATCACATTCTGCTTACTGATCACTCTCGTCGGCGGAGCCGTATTCTTCTCGTGCCAGGATATGGGCATGGAGATAGCGGACTCATGCTGCTCAAAAGCGATCGATGAGGACCATTCCTGCCCTCCCGAATTGTGTATAGCTAAGGCACCCTACGTCGCGACGGGAAGCGAGCCGAGCGTGGACCTTGCTGCGACTCTTTTACCTTCGCCAATTGGCGGAATCTTGATCGGGGCTAGACCATCCGTTCCAGTGAGTTACAAGCCGCTGAGATCGGTTCACCGGGGTGATGCGCAGGCGCTCTTGCAGGTTTTCCTGATCTGATTCGTTCTCCAATCCTCAGTTTTCTGGTGTCCTTTGGGCCGCCAGCGATGCCCGCATCCCCGTAAACCTTAATATTCACTTGAAGAACATCATGAACAAGATTATTGTGAGCCTGTTTTTTGGACTGTCCTTGGCGGCCTTCGGCCAAACGATCAACGTCAGTCCCAACCTGTCACCATTGAGCAAAAGAGAGGCGAAGGCCCTGGAACTGAGGGCCAGCACACCCCAAGATCACAGCCAGCTTGCGACCTACTACCGCGATCGGGCTTCGAAAGAGCGCGCCGAGTCGCAGAAGCACTTGGCCGAGGCCGCCTACTTTAAATTGCATCCCTCTCCGCTGGCGTCGAAGCATCCCTTCATCTATGGCACCGAGGCGCATTGCCTGTGGGTGTCGAGCCGGTATGCCAAATCAGCGGCGAAGTCCGAGGCCCTTCTCAAAAAGCACGAACAGCTCACCTCTGCTTTTCAATCGGCCGGATCTTCGCGCCGACTGGGTGAATAAGGCTTCAGCGAAGGCACTAATGCGCGGAGGATCGGTTTTCGGTCCTCCGTGGTATTTTGAGGTGTGAGCGCCTCGCTTCAACTTCTGTTTCGGCTGGCGGCAATCCTATTGCTGCTGGTGACCGGTGCCGAACTGTTTGCCTGCGAGATGCTTGCACCCGAGCAGTGCGAAAGCTTCGGTTTTCCGGCCGACAAGGACGGAGCGCAACTGGACGACAATTGCATCTGTTGCTGCAATCACATCCTCGTCGCACAGCCGATCACTCTCATGCCAAGTCATCAGACAGTGGTTCATCTCGAGTTCCCACAACCGGCATCCCCGCAAGTTCGACCCACCACCGTTTATCACCCTCCCAGAGCCTAGCCTTTCAATTCAACCCACATCTTGAACTGAAAAGGAGGTCGGAGTGTTTTCCGATAGATCCATTTTTTCGTGCGCGGCACTTGTTTGCTGCGTGATTCCGGCATACTGCCAGGACCCAGTCTCCAGCACTGTACTGCGAGATCTCATTAGCGCCGCGGTCGCGAACAACCAAGAACTAGCGGCTTTGCAAACCCGATCGGTCGAAGCGAAGGGACTGCTTCGCCAAGCAGGCGTAAAGCCTCCACTTACATTCGACGTCGGCGTTGCTTCCGGACGCCCACTCGGAACCGTCGGCGAGGAGGAATATTCGGCGGGACTGGGCCGGACCATCGAGCGAGGAGGCAAGCGAAGCCGCCGGGTTGAATTGGCGGAGGTTCGCGTTGCTCAGGTCGAGAGTGAGTATCGCGAACGCTTGCGTCAGCTTTCTTACGAGATTAAGTTGCGCTACGTCGATGCCCTGAGCGACTCCCGCAAATTGCAAATCCTTGACGTGATGCGGGCAGGCAACCAACGGTCACTCGATGTCACCAAAGCGCGTGTCGCGAAGGGAGATGCCGCACAGCTCGATCAATCCTTACTTGAGGTTGAGCTCGGTCGTGTGGATGCCGAACGGGCTTCGGTGCTCGGTCGATTGGAGGCTGCGTTAACCGACCTTCGCCGGCTGGCCGGTCTGGCGGCACCACTGCCAACCACGCTAGATTCAGCGTTCTCACTAGGCCCGCTCGATCGCGATCTCGAAACATTGAAAAGGACAGCAAACGAACTGAGGCCTGATCTAGCAATGGCGCGTTTGGTCGAACGTTTTGGCGAGGCGGAAATGCGTTTGGTTGACGCCGAGGGGCGGCCCGATGTGGCGGTCACCGCGCGCTACTTCAAACGCAATGGACAGTTCGATGATCAGTATGGGACAACCTCTGGTGGTACTCGCACGCTGTTGCGCGACCAGGATGACATCTTGGCGATAAGCGTCTCCGTCCCGATCCTGACGAAGCGGCGGAATCTGGGAAATATGGAGGCGGCGCAAGCACGAATACTTGGTGCAAGGCAGAGAGGCCGCTTTCTGGAGAATGCAATTCCGCTTGAGGTGGAGTCAGCCTGGCGTACGTGGGTATCCACCCGGAAATCGGCGAGCATCCTAGAGACCTCCGTACTGCCGCAGGCACAGAAGAACCTGGAAATTGTGCAGCAAGCCTACCAACTGGGTCAGTTGCGAATTCTCGATGTTCTTAACGAACAACGACGATTGCTGGATACTCGGCTGGCTGCCCTGGAAAACCTGAGCGTTGCCGCGAAGAGTTTCGCCGGTCTCGAGCGCGCTGTCGGAGGAGAAATTCAATGAAACGCATATTATGCGTCGTAGCGGCGCTCACCCTGCTTGCCTGCGGAGAGCGAAAGCTGGAACCCAAGGCCGAGTCAGAAAATTCAAAGCCTGATGCCAAAGGCCATCCCGAGAAGTACATCGAAGAGGCCAATGTCGTCGAACTCAGCCAAGAAGCTCAAAGACGGGCCGGCATTCAAGTCGCTCCATTGGCGAGTGGCTCGGTAGAGGCGCGGGTCATTCTGACCGGAACAGTCCAACCGATCGACAATCATGTCGCTCAGGTTCGAGCTCTAGCCAGAGGCCGCATCACAGAGGTCTCGGTAAAGGTTGGAGACCGGGTGCAAAAGAACCAGGTGCTCGCGCTGTTCGACAACATCGAAGCGGGAGAATTGGCTTCTCAGTATTCCTCGGCCCTCGCCGAGTTGGAGCGGCTCAAGATTCAGCAAGCGAATGCACAACGCCAGACGGATCGGAGCCGCGATCTATTGCAAGTGGGCGCGATACCAGCCAAAGAGGCCGAGAGCGCCGAAGCCGCATCCAGAGGAGCCGCGCAACTGGTCCGTTCCCAGGATGCAGTGCTGGCGGGGCTGAGTGCACGCCTCAAACGATTTGGTGTGCAGGGTGAGGGCGGAGTAGACGCCTCGGCTACATCGATTCGGTCCCCTTTTGCCGGCGTCGTCATTAAGTCTGACGTCGCGCCTGGCGCGGTGGTCGATTCGAGTACGCCCCTGCTTTCGATTGCCGACCTTTCCCGTGTCTACGTGGAAGCCCAGGTATACGAAAAGGACCTGGGAAGGATTCGCGTTGGGCAAGTGACGCACGTCCGTTTTGAAGCCTACCCGAACGAGTCGCTCCCTGGACGGGTAGTCGCCATTCGAGACGTTCTCGATGTCCAAACTCGAACCGCGGGCGTCCGCATCGAATTGGCGAATCCCGAAGGCAAGCTGCGGCTCGAAATGTTCGCCACGATTGAGCTGCCGACCGTTGGGACGCATACAGCGTTGACCGTTCCTTCGGAAGCGGTTCAAACGATCAATCAGCGACAAGTCCTGTTCGTGAAGCAGGATGCTCTGCACTTTGCAGCGCGTGAAGTCAAAACGGCAGGTGAAGGCCTCATGCGCGAAGTGATCTCTGGAGCCAAGGAAGGTGAAGCAGTCGTCGTAGGCGGTGCTTACCAATTGAAGTCGGTATTTCTGAGCCGTCAGGTTCAAGGGGAGCACGACCATTGATCGACCGCGTCCTAGCCTGGAGCATTCAATACCGTTATGTCCTCGTAGCTCTCGCGGCCATCATTGTGATGGGCGGAGTTTACGCCGCTATCGATCTGCCGATCGATGCGGTTCCGGACGTAACCACAAATCAAGTTCAGATCAATTCCAAGGCCCCGTCCTTTACGCCCTTGGAGATGGAACAGTACGTCACTTTCCCTATCGAAGTGGCGATGAGCAATCTGCCACGCAAGGAAGAAGTGCGATCAATTTCGCAGTTCGGCCTCTCGCAAGTCACCGTTGTTTTTGGCGATGACGTGGATATTTATTGG
>JALHNI010000055.1 GCA_022843605.1 Bryobacter sp. | reverse complement strand
GCGATCCCAACGAATGGAAGAATCTCGCTCACCGGCCCGAAGCGATGACGGCCGAGCAGAAGAAAGTTCGCGCAACGCTTGCGGCACGGATGCCCAAGACACCCAACCGGACACAGCCCCGGGCGTTTGAGAAGCTATCGAAGGAAGAAAAGGATCGTTTGAAAAGGAAGCCGCGAGACGGCTTTGTGAGGGGATGATTATGGAGCGGGAGACGGGATTCGAACCCGCGACATCAACCTTGGCAAGGTTGCACTCTACCAGCTGAGTTACTCCCGCTTGGGGCGGAGTGTTGCGTTTGACTTGCGTCAATGCACAACACCTTTAGTATCGCTAGAACCAGGGGCTCTGTCAAATCGTCTTACCCCCAAAGCGCCGATTTGGAAGAGCGAATTGTCGCGAAGCTGCAACAGAATCGTCGGCCAACCCGTGGCGATAACGACGCCTGCCTGATTCAGCAGTCTTGAGCCTCCCGCCGCGTTCTCGGCGATCAGAATCTCCTGGCCATCGACGGCCAAGCCTTGCGGATAAGCGAGAGTGCTGGAGAGCGTCTCCATCTTCCAGATCAGCCTTGGATCTCGTTCCGGCGTGAAGATGGCCAGGCGTGCCGGTGACTCCCGGCTCTCACTCCAGACGAGCCGCCCGCCGAGGAACGCCAGCCGCGCGGAGGCCGAACGCGTCCGATCGCTCAGCGTGTTGATCGCGAACAGGCGCCACGGCAGATCGAACTGTGCCGGTGACTGGATCCAGTAATTGCCGCAAACCAGATCCGGGTGTCCGTCCCCGTCGATGTCTCGCAATAGCAGGCCCGCTTGCTCCGAAGGCGTGTAGAACGAATAGATCTCGCGATAGGTCCAGCGGGGTTGGCTTGGCTCGTAGAACCGCACCTGCATGCCGCGGTGCACCACCAGAACGCCTGAATGGCCCAGCACTGTTGCCGCCAGGCAATCCCAAACGACCGCGCCCGCGTCGATGATCTCGGCCCGATAGTGCGGTGCGCGGAAGATGGCGAGCCCCCCGGGAGTGGGCGCCACCACGTCGCGACCCATCAGGCAGCCGCCTTCAGCGGTGTCAAACCGGGCCAGCACCTTCGACTCGAGCGATGGCACCTTCCAGCGCCGCAGTTGTCGGCCCCAGGTGTAGATTGACCCGTCCTCAGCGACGCCAGCGCCAAGGACGGGTTCCTTCACGGTCTGCGTACTCAGAAGCCGCCAATCCGCGGCGGAGAGCGTCAAAACGAAGAGAAGGCTAAGCGATGCCCGCACCAATCGCCTCGGTGTAGACCGAATACAGCGACTGGCTTCCGGCCATAAACAACCGATTCCGCTTCGCGCCGCCGAAACAAAGGTTGCCGCAGATCTCCGGCAGCAGAATCTGGCCGATCCTCTGGCCATCTGGAGCGATGATGTGCACACCGTCGTAGCCGGCGCCCACCCATCCGGCGGCGATCCACAGGTTGCCGTCCGTGTCGCAGCGAATGCCGTCGGCCAAGCCCGGTTCGCCCTTCGGCGACATGCTGACGAACTGCTTGCCGCCCTTCAGCTTGGTGCCGTCCACGTCGAACACCTTTACGATGCGCGGGGCGTTGTCGTAGTGCGTGGCGCCCGTGTCAGCCACGTAGAGTTTCTTGTAGTCGGGGGAGAAACACAAGCCGTTGGGCTTGAAGATCTCATCGGTCACCATGGTCATCGCGCCCGTCTTGGCGTCGATGCGGTAGACGGCTTCTTTAATCTCGAGCTTACCCTTGTTGCCTTCGTACTCCATCAGCGAACCGTAGCCCGGATCGGTGAACCAGATCGCGCCATCCGGCGCCACCACCACGTCGTTCGGCGCGTTCAACGGCTTGCCGTTGTACTTGTCGGCCAGAATCGTTACCTTGCCGTTGTGCTCGTAGCGCGAAACGCGGCGATTGCCGTGTTCGCAGCAAATCTGCCGTCCCTCGTAGTCGAAGGTGTTGCCGTTGGTATTGCCGACCGGCTTGCGGAAGACGCTGACGTGGCCATCTTCTTCCAGCCAGCGGAACTGCCGGTCGTTTGGAATGTCGCTCCAGACCAGGTAGCGGCCCACGCCGTTCCAGGCCGGGCCTTCGGCCCAGAGCGCTCCAGTGTGCAGACGCTGAATCGGCGTGTTGCCGATCTTGTATCGGGCGAAGCGTTTGTCGAGCACCACCACGTCGGGTTCAGGGTACCGGGTCGGCGTACGGCCGGAGTAGTCACGATTGGCAGTTTGAGCCGCCGCGGAGGCCGCGGCAAGAGCGGGAAGGAATGAACGTCGTGAGATCACTCAGACAGTATATGTATCTCGCGGGCCTCCTGCAGCGTCCAGCTTTAGTCTGCCTTCCACGAGGTGGCGGAGACGACGTCGTTGGCTTCGACAGTGAGCGTGACGACGATGAGATCCGCGGTTTCAGGCAGGGCGAGGGCCTCGGGCGGCCGCCAGATGTAGAGGCGGCGGCCGCTCATGCCGAACTCGATGCGGCTGGGGTCGCCCAGCAAGGCTCGTGCTTCGCGGATGTCGCGGCCCAGCAGCGGGGGCAGTTTCGTATCGAGGATCCGCGCCCGGCGCCGGCCGCGGTAGCCTTCGCGCATCCAGCCATACACCGCCACGCCATAAAAGATGGCGAAAATGGAAAAGATGCTGAAGATCTCGAGCACGCTGTTTAGATGATCGCGCCAAAGCCGGAGAGAGGGGAAGTTTGCGTCCTCAATGCCGTCGATGCGGCCTTCGCCGAAGCGCGTGATCGGGCGGGGAAGTGGCTCGCCTGCCATGCCGGCTGTGACGATTGTTGCCGGCGTCCGTTTGCCATCACCGCTCTGGACGCCCGCCGTCTGCGGCGTGGCCTGGCCACCTTGGCACTACCGCTTCAGGCCGACATGCGGGAGCGTGCCGCAGCGGCGCGCCGGCAGATCGCGGTCGATTTTCCGGGTGACCTCGCCAGCGGAGCGCTGACCACCGAGACCGCATGGCGCGAGTGGTTCTTTGCCCGCCATGCCCGCCTGCCGTGTCCAGTGCTCGACCTCGCCACCGGCCAATGCCGGCTTTATGAGTTTCGGCCTGTCGCCTGCCGTCTGGCCGGCCCGCTGATCCAGATTGGCACCACCCGGACTGACCCTTGCCCGCTCTGTTTCGCCGGAGCCAGTGACGCCGAGATCGCGGCGACACAGGTGGTGGTTGCGCTGCCTGAGTTCGGGGAGCCCTCGCCGGAAGCCGAGACGCTGATTGCGCTGGCGCTATAGCTGAGAACTGGTGAGCGCCTCGTCCTCGTTCAATTCTTCGGGGAACAGCCCCAGCCGGTTGATGCCGTCGAAGGCGGCTACCTTGTAGCACTCGGCGAGTGTCGGGTAGTTGAAAACCGTGTTGATGAAGTAGTCGATCTTACCGCCGAAGGTGAGTACGGCCTGGCCAATGTGAACCAGCTCGCTGGCTCCTTCGCCGATGATGTGCACGCCGAGAAGCTCGCGCGTATCGCTGCGGAAGATGAGTTTCAGCAGGCCGGTGGTGTCTCCGATGATCTGCCCGCGGGCGATCTCTTTATAGCGCGCCTTGCCCACTTCGTAGCCGATACCGGCCTGCGTTAGCTCCTCTTCGTTTTTGCCGACCATCGAGATCTCGGGGATCGTGTAGATGCCGTAGGGGAACAGGTCCGGCACGCTGCGCGCCTGCACGCCAAAGGCATGGCAAACGGCGATGCGGCCCTGTTCCATCGACGTGGAAGCGAGGGCCGGAAAGCCGATGACGTCGCCCACGGCGTAGATGCTGGGCACACTGGTTTGATAGTGTTCGTTGGTCTGCAAGCGGCCGCGATCGTCGGCGGTCAGTCCGGCGTTCTCAAGGCCCAGTTTGCTGGTGGCGCCGGTGCGGCCGATGGAGTAGAGGGCCTTCTCGGAGACGATGGTCTTGCCGCTATCGAGCTGGATTTTCACCCTTGGCCCGTGCTCGTCTTCCACGATTTCCAGATGGTCGACGCTTTCGTTGAGGCGGAGCGTCACGCGGTCCTCGCGGAGGTGGTAAGTGAGGGCGTCAGCCACTTCGTTGTCGATAAAGGGCAGCAGCCGGGGCCGCTTGTCGATGAGTGTGACGCGCACCCCCAAAGCCGCAAACATGCTGGCGTATTCGCAGCCAATGACGCCCGCGCCCACGACGGTGAGCGACTTCGGCAACCGGTCCAGGTAGAGCACATCGTCGCTGGTGAAGATGCGCTGATTGTCGAAGGGAATGTGCGGATCGCGGGTGACTTCGGTGCCGGTGGCGATGACGATCTTGCGGGCGCGCACGGTACGGGAGGTGCTGCCGTCCACGTAGTCGAGCCGTAGCGAATCCGGGCCGCAGAAGGTGGCCGAGGCCCCGATCAGGTCGACTCCGTTACGCATTAACTGGTGCCGCGTCACGTCGATTTCGTGCTGGATCACTTTGTTGGTGCGCAGCAGCAGATCCTGCATGGTGATGTTCTGTTTGACGCGGTACGAAGCGCCGTAAAACTCGCGCTCGCGGTAACCGGACAAGTCGAGGACGGCCTCGCGCAGGGTTTTGGACGGAATGGTGCCGAGGTTGACGCTTACGCCGCCCACCACGGTCTTGCGCTCAATAATCGCCACGCGCTTATCGAGTTTTGCGCCTTGAATCGCCGCGCGTTGTCCCGCGGGACCGGAGCCGATTACCAGCAGGTCATAGTCGTAAATTGGGGCAGCCGCCATTTGTCAATTGTCACAAAAGCCGGACGCGGCAACGGCCGCCTTCGGGAGCGAACTCCTTCGGGCGGCCGTTGCCGCTTCACTTGATTGGGATGAAGTCGAGTTACCGGTTGGCTGCTTCGAGGTGCAGCCCTTTGTGGATCGCGTAGAGCGCGAGTTCCAACCGGTCGGAGACGCCGAGTTTGTCGAAGATGTTGTGCAGGTGGTTCTTCACCGTCTGCTCACTGATGAACATCTTCTCGGCCATTTCCTTGTTTTTGTAACCTTGGGCCACCAGCGCGACGATCTCGCGTTCGCGGGTGGAGAGCGGGGAGCGCTCGCGGCTCTTGCCGCCGGAAGCCGCGGCCATCGCCTCACCAGGAGTGGCGAACTGGCGCATCACGGCGGCCGTGGTGTGGGAATCGAGCCAGATCTCGCCCGAATGGACCTTGCGAATCGACTTGGCGATGAGGTCCGGCGCCGTCTGCTTCAGCACGATGCCGGAGCAGCCGAGCTTCATGGCTTGCACGAACTCGTTCTTGTCTTCGGACGCGGTGAGCACGATCACCCGCGTTTTACGGTTGGTGTGTTGCAGCGTTTGCAGTGCGGTCAGGCCATCCATATTCGGCATGCGCAGATCGAGCAGCAAAACGTCAGGCTCGAGGGCCTGAACACGCTCCAGCACTTCGCGGCCGTCGCCGGCCTCACCTACCACTTCGATATCCTCATCGAGCGAAAGCAGGCGGCGGAGACCATCCCGCACAATGGGATGATCGTCGGCGATCAGCACCCGAATGGTGCGTTTCGCGGTCGGCGTGTTGCCTTCCTCGTCGCCGGCGCGTCCGAGCGCCGCAGGCGATGAAGGTTCACCAAGTTCACCGGTTTCGTGCAATTGGGCATCCGACTGCTTCGTATCCAGGGCCAGGGCGCCATGAGTGGTACTCGGCATCGCATTGGGCTTTAACATCTCGTCTCCTCGGGGGTGGCCAATGCTCAGACCGAATTCAAGAGCCTCCGGTAGAGACACCTTTCAACGGCGGCGTTGGCTCGCTGTGTTTGCTTTGATACGAGTTTGGCCGAGTTCCAGTACGTTGCCTACTCGGAGTAACCCTGAGATGAACTACCGAATCACCTGAGGTGGTTCTAAGTGTCCGGGCGCGAAATCGTACTAGAGTGCGCCGATTTCAGCCCGGAAATTGGGTTCTCTACTCCTTTGGTAGTACCTTCCGTACAGCGAACTACCTTGCGTGTACGTCCCCTACTGCGATAGAACTTGAAGATGCTCCGTACCCTCGTATTCACCTTTCTTTCCGCTACCGCACTGCTTCTGGCTCAGCCCAAGAGCCCCCAGGTTAAGTGGGCCCCGATTTTTGACGGCAAAACGCTGAACGGGTGGGTGAACGTCGGCAAGGAAGAATGGCGTGTAGAAGACGGCATCCTCCACGGCAAAGCGGTCACTAAGGCCTACGGCTATCTGCAGACCGAAAAGACCTACCAGGACTTCGAAATGGCGTTGCGCTTTAAGTGCGAAGGCACGGGCAACAGCGGCATCTTCTTCCATGTGGGCTTCAAGCCCGGCACGCCGGACGTCAGCCAGGGTCTGCAGTTCGAAGTGGATTGCACCCTCAACGAGCACACGGGCGGCATCTACGGCGACGGCCGTGGCTGGATCGTTTGGCCGACGGCGGAGAACGAGCCGGTGGTTCGCCGCGACGACTGGAACGAGATGGTGGTGAAGGTGGTGGGCAATCGCTACACGTCACGCCTGAACGGCGTGGTGATGGTGGACTTTACCGACCCGAATCCGAAGTCCTTCGACGGGCCGATCGCGCTACAACTTCACTCCGGCGGCGCCGGCAACATGAAGTTTAAGGACATCCTGTTGCGCGATCTCACCAAGCGCTAAACCCGCATTACGAAACAAACCCAATTTTGCGGTTTGCCTTTGGGCTTCGACGCTTTGCCGTTGCATGACGCACCCGATTTGAGCATACCGCGCAGCGCCAAGTTTCCGGGGGGCAGGGGAATACCCTGTCCCCCGGAACTTTTTTAGACTGAGCAATCTAGCGGCCACCGCCAGACTTTCGAACTGCCGTGACCGCGAAATGGCTAAGCCCGGGGAGCGCGCAGGAACTTGTTGAAAAAGGTCATCGTTTTCTGCCAGGCATCGCACGCTGCCGCCGCGTTATAGGCGGCGCCGGTGTCGTTGTGGAAGGCATGCCCCACGCCCTCATAAACATTGAAGCCAAAAACCTTCTGCTGGGCCAGCAGCGTGGTCATCACCGGGGCCATGCGCGCTGTGAGATTGCGGTCGCGTTCGGCGTACATCGCCAGAATCGGAGTCTTGATCCGCGCAATTTCGGCTTCGGTGGCCGGCGGCGCGCCGTAGAAGGGAGCCGCGGCGGCGATTTCCTCCACGTTGGCGATCAGTTCCCAGACGTTGGCCCCGCCGGCGCAGAAGCCAACAGCGGCAATGCGGTCGTGGATGACGCGCCCGTCGAGGCCTTTGAGGTAGTCGAGGGCGGCGATCAGGTCGGAGCGCCGTTCGAACACCGTGGTCCGGTTGTAGGCCGCGGTTTGCTGGGTCGGTTCGGTGAACTGGGCAGTGCCGCCCTGGCGCGAAAGCAGATCGACGCCCAAGGCTACGAAACCGGCGCGCGCAGCGCGGCGCGTGACGTCGCGAATGTGTTCCACCAGACCGCGGTTTTCGTGAATGACGATCACGGCGGGTTGGGCTTCGGTGAGTCCGCGAGGCTGCACCAGGTAGCCAAGCATCCGCCCTCCAGGGCCGGCGAACTCGACGTCGCGCGCTTCCAGATCGGCGGCGTCTGCGGGCACGCGGACGTCAGGCGGACAAGCGCTGGGCGGCTGCGCCTTCAGTTCCTCAAAGCCGGCCAAGGCGGCCACCGCGGCCGTCAAACTACCAGTAACGCGGACGACCCGCTGCACCAATTCGCGGCGATCGAAGGCGCCGTCGACATACAAGTGCACCAGTTCATCAATCGGATTGCGGCTCTCGTACATAAAAATAGACTCCTGAAGCATGGGATTTAAGACTGCCCAATATAATCGTTGACGCGTAAAGCAAATTCAAGGGGGGGACGGATTATTTCGAAACCTTTCCTGCCTTCAGGGTTTAGAGTGAGTTGTGCGTTCGATGAGTTTAATTTCGTTGGCTAGCTTGCTGCTGGCGCAGGATCCGTCACCCGTCGTAACTCCCCGCGGCGTGGTGAACGCTTACTCGCAGCAACCGGCACCGTCGTTGGCCGCGCCGGGCAGCCTGATCTGGATTCAAGGATTGAATCTGGGGCCGGCGTCCGAACTGAAGGCCACGTCGGTGCCCTTTCCGAAGCAACTGGGCGGTCTGGAGGTTCTGGTGAACAACCGTGCCGCGGCGCTGCATTCAGTGAGTGCGGGGCGGATTGTGGCGCAGGTGCCCTACGAGACACCGCCCGGCCTGGCGACGGTGATCGTGCGGCGTGGCGAGCAACGCAGCCGTCCCGCGCGGATCAACGTTGTCGCGACATTGGTCAGCGTGCGCACTGCGGGCGACCAGGGTTTTGGCCCGGCCGTGACCGACGGGTCGCAGATCACTGTCACCGGGCTTGGCCCCACGGAACCGGCGCTGGTTGACGGTGAAGCCACGGCCGATGCGGCGCCGCGCGCGGCGGTCCGCGCCTGGGTGGGTGGCTGGCCGGCGAAGGCGACGGCCACGCACACGGCCGATCAACCGGGTGTCTTCCAGTTGCAGTTGGATCTTCCCGCGAAAGCGCTTCCCGGCGATGCTCTTGTCCTGGTGCAGAACGGCCGCCGCTCCAATGCCGCCCTGTTGGGGGCGAGTGCGTCCGCGGAGGTCCAGTTCATGCCGCTACCGGAGGGAACGCCCGAACTGCGGACGATTCTGAGCGCCGACCTGCGTGCGAGCTTCATCGCCGCCACCGGCGCGCGGGCGGCCGACGGTTGTTATACGGGTATCGTCCTGGATCTGGCTTTGCAGTCGACGAGCAAGCTGCCGGATTGTCTGGCCGCCCCAGGGGCAAATGCCGTTACGCCCTTTCAACAAGCCACTGACGGCACAGCGCTGGCGGCCTTTGTTGGACCGGCCAAGAGCCAGACCGAAGTGAGTGACCGGGTACTGTTGCTGAACGCCGCCAAGGCCGAAGCCCAGACGATCACGCTGCCGGAGGCAGGCCGTTTGTTGGCCTCCGCGCCGGAAGGCAATCTGGCCGCTTTGATGGGGAACCAGGGCGTGCTGATCGATGCCGAATCGGGCGAAGTGCGCCCGCTGGAGAATGCGGCTGGATTGGTGGGCGGAATTGCTCCAGGTGCAGGCGGCGCAGTGGGCGTCGGCGTGCCCGCAGTGGATCTCGGCGGTGGCCTCAACCGGTTGCTGAGTCAACCCGTGGGTGTGGGGGCCGGGACGCGTTTGACCGTGGTGGGCGACAGTATCGACGACCCCACCAAGGCCAAGGTGGTGGGCCTGAACGCGCAGAATGCCGTCACCGTGACCCGCGATTTCCCCGAGGGCTGGCTGCCCCTTGCTGCGCCCGCTCCGCAACTCCAGGCCGGCCCTGGTGGCCAACAATTGCCCGCCGCGGTCACCCGCCTTTCCGTCACTTCCACTTTCGACGCGCCGCAGCGAACCTACTACGTGGCGGCTCGGCGCATTGATAACAGCCGGCACGGATTCGTGGCGTTCCGCACCGATCGTGACGAGGTGCGGGCGATCGAGTTTCCTGAAGGCTGGTTCGCGACGGTCTGTACGGCTAACGTCCGTTTCTTCGGCGTCGAGTTGGTCCGGCGGATTGGCCTTCTGGCCTCGAACTCGCCGGAGCGGGTTTTCAGCAACGCCTGCTCAGCGAGCGGATTTCTGCTGTTTGACCTGGACGAGCAACGCGCTACCGCCGTCGCTCTGCCGGGCGCGGGACAGTTCAGTGCGACGCAGGGCACCGATGAGATGAACGACTACATCTTCGGCTCTAACATCGACCCTTCACGCCAAGGCACCGCCGACACGCTCTATGTGCTGGACGGCGTCACGGCCACTGCGTTTCGTGTCGACTTGCCGCCCGGCCTCACTGGCTTTTCGCAACTGCGCCCTGTGCAGGCGATGAATCTCCTGGTGGGCTTGGGCCGCGCGCAGCAGCAGGCGGGTGACGCGGGCCTGGTCGTCTTCGATTTGGACCGCGGGCAGGGAACGGTGTTCCCGACTCCGGAGGGTTTTACGGCCGTCCAATTGGTTGACATCTTTCCGGCGTCGCGCAAGGTAGTGGCGCGCGGTACACGGCAAGGTGCGACGGCTACGCAACTGCTGGTTTATGATCTGGCGAAGGGAGACCTGCAGATCGTGGCGAATCCGGCCGGGGTGGCTTTTGTCGGGGCACCGGTGGCGGTCCCCGGTGCTGGTGGTGGACAAGGCCCGGGCGGTGGACAAGCGCCGGGAGGCGGTCAGGTGCCCGGGCAGGGCCAGAACGCCGGCGTGAACCTACGCGCGAATGTCCGCGCGCATGCGGTGCTCGCCCTCACCTACGACGCCGAGCGCCGCCAAAATGGCGTGATGGTGCTACGCCTACCCTAGGCTTTCGCCACGCCGTGCTCGGTGAGTTCGCCCTCGTAGTAAGCCTCGCCGCTCAATCTGGATTTCACGTAGTCGAAGAGCCGCACCATCGCGCCGGAACTGGCGTCCCAATACTCGCCCTCCTCGATGTCGATCTTCATCAGGGCCAGATGCGGATCGGCCTTGCCGAGCGGCACCCACATCTTGATGGTGTCGCTCCAGAGTTCGTCGATTTTCTGCCGGTCCCGGGTGATGGTGGCTCGGCCCGAGACCGAAACCCAGGTGGTGGAATTGATGTACGAGACATTCACTCGCGGGTCATGAAGGACTTCATCGGCCTTGCGCGAATCGTCTTTCACGAAGAACCAGAGGATGCCGTCCTCAATTTCCTGGGTTCCCATGGGCCGGCTGTGGAGCAGGCCGTCGGCCTCCACAGTCGTTAACATGGCGATCTTGATGTCTTTCACGAGCTCTGTCAGTTTCGTCAGTGCGGCTGATTGTTGAAGGGGCATGCTCTCGCTGCGTGCAAGTAGAGGGCCACGCCGTAAGTGGCTGAATCCAAGCAAAGCTCGGCGGAAAAACTTGCCGCTTCTTACAGGATCAGCATGCAATCGCCGTAGCTAAAGAAGCGGTAACGCTGGGCGACGGCGTGGCGGTAGGCCGACAGCATCAGGTCCTTGCCGCCGAAGGCGCAGATCATCAGCAGCAAGCTGCTCTTGGGCAGGTGAAAGTTCGTGAGCATCGCGTTCACGGTGCGGAATTCGTAGCCCGGATAGATGAAGATACTCGTGTCGCCGCTGGTGGCTTCCAATTGGCCGCCGGCGGAGGCCGACTCCAGCGCGCGGACCGCGGTGGTCCCCAAGCCGATCACCCGCTCGGCGCGCCGCACCAGGTCGACCGTCGACGACGGCACTTTGTAGTGCTCAGTATGCAGGACGTTTTCTTCGACGGATTCCGAGTGCAGGCTCTCGAAAGTGCCGAGGCCGACATGCAGGGTGACGGTGCCCAACTGGGCGCCGGTGGCGCGGCACGCAGCCAGGACCTCGGGCGTGAAGTGGAGGCCGGCAGTCGGGGCCGCGACTGAGCCGCGCTCGCGGGCAAAGACCGTCTGATAACGTTCGCCGTCATCCGGACGATCGGGACGGTGGATATAGGGTGGCAAGGGCGTATGCCCCACCCGCTCCAGGATCTCGTCCAGGTCGCCGTCGGCGTGAAGTTCCACGGTGCGATGGCCATGCTCGCCGTGCTCGCGCACGGTTGCGGAGAGGTCCGGGGCAAAGTCGACGACGGTGCCGGTGAGCATCTTGCGCCCGGGTCTCACCAGCGCGTCCCACAGACGGCGATCGCTGGAGAGCGGTTTGGTGAGAAAGATTTCGACTCGGCCGGTGTGCCCGCGGCGCTGGCCAATCAGGCGGCTGCGGAAGACGCGGGTGTCGTTGGCGATGAGGCAGTCGGTGGGCCGGAGGTAGGTGGGCAGGTCACGAAACTGCCGGTCTTCGAAGGTGGCCGTTGCCCGGTGCACCACCAGCATTCGGGAGGCCGCACGGTCGGCTAGCGCCTCCTGTGCGATCAGTTCCGCGGGAAGTTGGAAGTCAAACTCGGCGAGGTACATCAGTGAGCGCCTTTAGAATAGCGCGACCCTGGATTGCGGGTCGCGGCGCTTACGTTAAATCACGAAAAAATCGCAATAATCGCGGCTGTGAATCCGCCGAATTTTGGCAGGAATGGAAGCCTCGTGCTAGCCGCGGGCGGTCGCCATAATCAGAGCCGTCAGGTTCCAGGTGACGACGAGGGCGAAGAAGAGGTTCATTCGGTCTACAACTTGAAAACGTCCGGCGCGCCAGCAAACCAACGCCAGCATCACGGCGGCCACCTTTACGAGGGCCAAACCAACCAAAGGATTCGGCGCCCAGAGCATCATGGCGCGCACGACGGGGTTCGCCTCTCCGACGCCGTTCACCAGAAAGGCAACGGTCGTCAGGAAATCGAGGAGTTGGAGGAACGAGAAGTTCCACAACGGCTGTGCGAGCGACTGCGAGTTGGGCATAGCGGCTTTGTCGTAGGCAACCTTCATGGTGATGTTCCACTATCTTCCCCGTTGGCTCAGCAAGGGTAAATAGATCCTGCCGCCCCTAACCATGCCTTCCAGTACCAGTATGGGTTTGGTACGGGGGAGGCATCTCGCGATAGGACTAGCGATTTGGCCGCGCGCCGCCTAGATGAGGTCGAAGCTTTCGCCCCGGGCCGGTACCGTCACCGGAATGTGATACTCCTCTTCGATCAGCTTGGCTAAGGTCATGGCTGGCAAGAACTCGCCATGCACCAGGAAAACCCGCTTCAGCTTGCCCACCATCGGTTTCATCCAGGCCAATAGCTCAAGTTGGTCGGCATGGCCGGAAAGTTCATTCAGCTTCACCACTTCGGCTCGCAAACGATAGGGCTCACCGAAGATATTCACCTCGGGGGTTTTCTCCACAATTTTGCGGCCGAGCGTATTCTCCGCCTGGTAGCCGGTGATGAGCACCGTATTGCGCGGATCGCCGATGTTGTTGCGCAGGTGATGCAGGATGCGCCCGCCTTCGCACATGCCGGACGCGGAGATGATGATCACTGGCCCGCGTAGATCGTTTAATGCTTTTGAATCAGCAACATCGCGCACATACTTCAAGCGGCTGAAGCCGAACGGGTCTTCGCCCAACTTCAAGTACTCCATGATCTCTTCGTCGAAGCATTCGGGGTGCCGTCGGAAGACTTCGGTGACGTTAACGGCGAGCGGCGAGTCGACGAAGATGGGGATGCTGGGTAGACGCCCCTGCTTCATCAGGGCGTTCAGCATCAGCACTACCTGTTGCGTGCGGCCCACGGCAAAGGCGGGCACGATCATCTTGCCGCCGCGCTCCGCGGTACGCTTGATGACGGCTTCCAGTTTGTCTTCGACGGCGCCGGTCTGTTCATGCAGACGGTTGCCGTAAGTGGACTCCATGATCAGGTAGTCAGCGGCCGGAAGCATCTCGGGATCGCGGATAATTGGCAGGCCGACGCGGCCGACATCGCCCGAAAAAGCGAGGCGCACTTTTCCCTGCGCAGAGTGCGATTCAATCATCATGGACGTGGAGCCCAGCATGTGCCCGGCATCGAAGCGCTGGCAGAAAAGGCCGTCGGCCACCTCGTGGACGGCGTGAGACGAAGCCAACACATGGAACTGTTCGAGCGCCTTTTCCGCGTCCTTGATGCCGTATAAGGGCTCCACTACTTCGAGGTCCGGATCGTTCAGTTCGAGGCGCTTGTGCTTGGCATTGCGGCGCATGATGAACTCGGCGTCGCGTTCCTGGATGTAGGCCGAGTCGCGCAGCATGGCCTGGCAGAGGTCCGTGGTGGCGGAGTTGGCCCAGACGGGTCCGGTGAATCCGTTTTTCACCAGAGTCGGGATGTTGCCGGCGTGGTCCGTGTGAGCATGGGAAAGCAGGACGCTCTTGACGGAGTCAGCCGGGAAAGGGAACTGGGAGTTCTTGGCGAAGGCCTCCTTTCGGCGGCCCTGGTAGAGTCCGCAATCGAGCAGGAAACGTTCCCCGCGATGAGTCAGTTCGTGCATGGAACCGGTGACGGTTTGGGCCGCCCCCCAAAAGGTGAGCTTCATCTTGTCCTTCAGACTAGCGCAGGAAGCCGCTACGCACGGCGACTTCGGCGCTGATGACATCGTTGAGCGGATCGTCGATCGCCAGCAGCCAGCGCTCATCGGGCGTCAGCCGGGCCTGCACCTCAGCGCGTAGCAGGCGCTTCTGGTATTGCTGCTGCGGTTTGTCGCGCCGGCAGTAGAAGCCGTGCATGGCGCAGCGGGGGCGGGCCGTACGGTTGGCGGTGCCACCGTGCCAGAGGTGGGCGTTCATGATGACGACGGTACCGGCGTTGCCGGTGACCAGGATCTCGTCCGGATGCGGTGCACTGGGATTCGCGAGCGCTTCTTCGGGTCGCTTGCCGCTTTTGTGTGTGCCGGGTACGCAGCGAGTGGGACCGTTGTCGGTCGTGAAGTCGTCAATCATCCAGATGGTGTTGCAGACCCAATTGCCTTTCTCATCCGGCAGGCCGCCCATGTCGCAGTGCAAGGGCTGGCTCCATTCGTTGAGCGGATCGGCGGAGCGGACGTTGACGCTCGAGAGCTTGTAGTCGGGGCCAATGACGGCGGCGATGCCTTCGCGCACGGTAGGGTCGGCGATGGCGCGCAGGAAGACCTCGCCTTTGTCGACGCAGTTGGCCAGGCGTTGGGTGAAGGGTTCTTTCTTAAACTCGGAACCCGCCTGGTCGCCTTCCTCGGCGAAGAGTTCGGCGATTCGTGAGCGCATTGCCGAGAGCATTTCCGGGCGCATGAAGTCGGGAAGAATCAGGTAACCTTCGCGGTCGAGTTGTTCGAGTTGGGCGGCAGTCATCGGACCCAGTGTAATTCTAAAGGAGAGAGATTCTTTGCCCGCCAGCTACCAACGCATTCTCGTTCGCGCGACCAACTGGATTGGCGATGCCGTCATGTCCCTGCCGGCATTGCGTGCCTTGCGCGACCGTTACCCCGACGCCCGCATCACGATCCTGGCCATGCCCTGGGTGGCGGACCTTTACGGCCGCGAGCCCTTCTGCGACGAGATCATTCCGTGGCGTGTCCGTCGCGGTCCGTACGACCTGGCAGAGAAGTGGCGCATCGGGCGCGGCCTCGCCGCGCGTCGTTTCGACCTAGCGGTGGTGCTGCCGAACTCGTTCGATTCAGCCCTGCCCGCCTGGTTGGCTCGCGTTCCCCGCCGCGTCGGCTTTGCCCGCGACGCCCGCGCGTGGCTGCTGACCGACGCCATCCCCCGCATTCAACCCGGTGACACGCCGCCCCATCAGAGCTTCCACTATCTGGAACTCCTGCGCCGTGCCGGTCTGATTGAGGCCTTGCCGGCTGAAGCCGTCATTCGTCTGGACGGCGCGCGTGCCGCGCGGCGCAAAGGGCGCGAGCGGCTGGGGCCAGGCCCGATCCTGGGCGTCTGCCCCGGCGCGGCCTTCGGCGGCGCTAAGCGCTGGGCTCCCGAGCGATTCGCCACCGCCGCCCGCACCGTAGCTGAGCGGATGCAGGCGCGCATTCTGTTGTTCGGCTCGGCCGACGAAATCGCCATCTGCGATGAGGTGAACCGGCATTTGAACGGTGGAGCCGAGTCTTTCGCCGGACGCACCTCGCTGGGCGAGTTCGTCGAGCTGCTTGCGGCCTGTGATCTGGTGCTCACCAATGACTCGGGGCCGATGCACGTCGCCTCGGCCCTCGCCGTCCCCACGGTCGCCGTTTTCGGCTCTACCGATCACATTGCCACCGGACCGACGGGGCCTTTGGCCAAAGTCGTGCGCGAACCTGTCGGTTGTAGTCCCTGCTTCGAACGCGAATGCCCCCTGACTGACCCGGTTCAGAACCTCGCTTGCCTTCGCCTGGTCACTCCGGAGCGCGTCGCGTTCGAGGCGTTGAGTCTGCTTCCTTAGCCGGCGCTATACTCAGCAATGTAATGTCTGTCGCCTTCGTCGAAATCGGTCACCTAATTGGGCGCGATCCTTCGTTCCGCGCTGGCCGGCCCACCATTGCCGGCACCGGCGTCAGTGTGCGAACGATTGCCATGGACAGTCATCAGGGTCTTTCGCCGGAAGAGATTGCGGCGGATCGTCCGCCGCTCTCGCTCGCGCAGATTCATGCGGCTCTCGCTTTCTACCACGCCAATAAGCAGGAGATCGACGCGGACATCGCCGCTGAAGAGCGAGCCTACGATGACGGCGTGCGCTCCTCTAGTTTGCCGCTCCGGTCCTGATCCGTGAAGTTCTACTTCGACGAAGACTCGGCGAAGCACCGGCTCTTGGCCGCGCTGCGTAGCAACGCTGCAGATGTTGTTAGTAGCTTTGATGCCCGAATGAACGGCTGTGACGACGAGTCCTAACTGGCGTTCGCGGCAGGGCAGAGCCGGGGTGTTGGTTAGCGCCAATGCTCGAGACTTCGCGCGTCTTCACGGGGAATGGCTGGCGCACAGCCGATCGCATTGCGGAGTTTTGATGATTACACAGCAGCAATACTCCACAGGCGAGGTCGTTCGCCGCATTTTGCGTTTGGCATCGTCCCGATTCGACTTGGCTAACGGTCTCTACTACCTTTCCAACTTCTAGGTACCTAAGTTCCATTAAATCAATAACTTTTCGGTTCGTTTCGTTGACCTTCTGCCGGAAGCGGCCACGAAGGGCCTATAATTACGCCATGCGCCGACTCGTCCTCTTCCTCTGCCTTGCCGTTCCGGCCGATGCAGCCATCGCCGGTATGGAAGTCATCAAACGCGAGGACGTCGCTGGCGGTTACGAACGTATTCGTGCCAAGGCGCACTTCACGCTCGACCCCAAACTCCCAGCCAACCAACTCATCCGCGACCTCGAGTTCGCCCCCAAGAACGACAAAGGTTTGGTCGAGTTTTCGGCCGACATTGAGGTGTTGAAGCCGCGTGACCCGTCCGAAGGCAATGGCACGCTGTTGCTCGATGTGGTGAACCGGGGCGGGCAAACGATTGGCATGTTCACGGAAGCCTTTCTGATTGAGCAGAAGTTCACCGTGGCCTGGGTCGGCTGGCAGTGGGACGTGCCGAAGAATCCGGAAAAGCTGCGGATGTATCCGGCGGTGGCCAAGGGCGTGGAAGGCATCGTGCGTGCGGAGTTGACGATTCACGAGCCCACGACGGTGATGAATCTCGCCGATCGCGACCATCAGGCCTATCCGGTGGCGGATGCGAAGAATCTCGAGCTTACGGTGCGCAACAGCCCGCTCGGCGTGCGATCTGTCGTGCCTGCGGCCCAATGGAAATTGAACGGCACGCAGATTGAGATGCCCGGCGGCTTTAGGCCTGGCGCGATCTACGAACTCGTCTATCCCGCGCGCGACCCAGCCATTGTCGGCCTCGGCATCGCCGCCACGCGCGACCTGGTTTCGTTCCTCAAATTCGGCGGCCCTGGGCATTTGCTGCTCGCCGATCAGCGCCGCTTCCTCAAGCGTTCCATCGCTTACGGCGCTTCGCAGAGCGGACGCTTTCTCCGCACCATGCTGCACGGTGGCCTGAACACCGACGAGAACGGGAAGCTGGTTTTTGACGGGGTGTGGGCGAACGTTGCCGGCGGTGGCCGCGGCAGCTTCAATCATCGTTTTGCGCAGGCGTCGCGTGACGGTCACCCGACGATGAATTTCTTCTACCCCACTGACATCTTCCCGTTCTCTGACCTGCCGCAGAAAGATCCGGTGACGGGCCAAACCGCCGGCCTGCTACCCGACCCGGCGAAGGCTCCGAAGATCTTCTACACCAACGGCAGCGCGGAGTACTGGGGCCGTGCGGCTTCGCTGATCCACACCACGCCCGACGGACGTCAGGATGCTCCCGTGCCGGAAACGACGCGCATCTATTTCGTCGCCGGCGCGCAGCATGGGCCGCAGAAGTTCCCGCCCGCAGCGGTGAAGAATGGCACGAATCTGGCGAACTCCAACGACTACCGGCCGTTGTTTCGCGCCTTGCTGATGGCGATGCACGAATGGCTGAAAGACGGAACCGCGCCGCCTGATTCCAGTTATCCCCGCATGGAACAGCGCCAACTGGTGCCCGTCACCAGTTGGGGCTTTCCGAAGCCGATCGCCACGGCCGTCCCGACGCGGGCGTTGAATGGCCAGCGACTGGACTTTGGCCCGGATTTTGCGACCAAAGGTATTGTCAGCAAAGAGCCGCCCACGGTGGGCGAGCCCTTTCCGGCGTTAGTGCCGCAAGTGGACGACGACGGCAATGAGATTGCCGGTGTGAAGCTACCCCAAATCGCCGTTCCGCTCGCGACTTATACCGGTTGGAACTTACGCAGGGACGTGTTTACTTCCGACACCGTCAATATGACTGGTTCCACCCTGCCGTTTGCGAAGGCAAAGATTCTGGAGAAGTACGGCAACCGCGAAGAGTATCTGGTCAAGACGAAAGAGGCGATCCGTCAACTGGTGCAGCGGCGCTTGCTGTTGGCTGCCGAGGCCGATCAACTTCAGAAGAACGCGGCCGAACAGTGGGATTGGTTCGTCGCCCGCTGATGCCACCGCTCATTCTGGGAATCGAAACTTCCTGTGATGAAACGGCCGCGGCCGTGTTGGAGCAGGGCGGCCGGATTTTATCTTCGGTGGTGGCTTCGCAACTCGAAACGCACGGAAAATACGGCGGTGTGGTGCCGGAGTTAGCTTCGCGCGAGCATCTACGGGCAATCGTTCCCGTGGTGCGGGAATGCATGGCGAAGGCGGGTGTGGACTGGCAGCAGCTTGCGGCCATCGCCGTTACCGAAGGGCCGGGGCTGACCGGTGCTTTGTTAGTGGGCCTCACTTACGCTAAGTCTCTTAGTATGGCTACCGGCTTGCCGCTGATCGCGGTGAATCATCTGGAAGGCCATATCCATGCCGCGGTGATGGAAGCGGCGCCGGCGTTGCCGGCCTTGGCGCTGGTGGTTTCTGGCGGGCATACGCACTTATTCGAAGTCCGTGAGGGCTGGCAGTATCGTTTGTTGGGCCGGACGCGCGACGATGCTGCGGGCGAGGCCTTTGACAAGGTGGCGAAGTTACTGGGTTTCGGTTACCCGGGCGGTCCGCTGATCGATGCCTTGGCGCCCTATGGCCATGCCCACGTCTTTGCGGGCGAGTTCACGGTGCCCCGGATCAAGGGCGCGTCGCAGGACTATAGCTTTAGCGGCTGGAAGACGGCCGTCCTGCGCTGGACGGAGGCGCGCGACCTGGCGGCAGAAACGGCCGCGCGCAAGGCACTCTTTGCCAAGCGTCCGCGGGCGACGCTGGAAGAGTTGTTGGCGGCCACGCCGCAGCCGACGCTCGACTTACTCGCGAGTTTCCAGCACGCTGTGGTGACCGAGTTACTCCGCCGTGCGACGCGGGCCGCCGAGCAGATGGATGCGCAGTCGATGATCGTGAGCGGCGGCGTGGCGTGCAACTCCGAATTGCGGCGGGCGGCATCGCAGTTGCGGGTGGGCTATCCGGTGTATTTTCCGGAGGCTAAGCTCTCCACGGACAACGCGGTGATGATTGCGGCCGCTGCCTTTCCCAAACTTGCGCGGCGGGACTTTGCGCCCCTCACTTTGCGCCCCCAGGCGAGCCTGCAACTGGCACAATAGAGGTTTGGATACCCGCAAAAAAATCGTCTCCCTGGCGGAGGTTTCCGGTCGTGTGTTCGACCGATTCGTGGTGGGATACTTCGATCCCGTGGTTGCCGCTCACGTGACAAGACTCGAGGCCTTGGGTGGGCCTGTTACCGTGAGCCTGCTGGATCCGCCGGACGCGATTCTCCCCCCGCGCGCCCGCGCCGAACTCGTCGCCGCGCTCGGCAGTGTGGAGACGGTCATTCTTGGCGACGCCCGGGATCAAGCCCGGCAGGTAATTGATCTCACTGGCGCTGACCTTGAAACACGCCAAGCGCTGATCGAACGCATCCGGCACCGTTCCGCGCCGCCGGCGCCATGAACATTCTGGTGGTGCGCCTGGGGGCGATGGGCGACATCCTGCATACGCTGCCCGCCGTCGAGGCGCTGCACCGTGTTCTGCACCGTGCTCAGCCAGAGGCGCGCATTTACTGGATCGCCGAAGAGCGTTGGCACCCGCTGCTGGACGGTAACCCCGCACTGGCCGGACTGCTGCCGTTCAACCGCCGTTCCGCGAGCGCCTTGCTGAGGACGCGCCAAAGTCTGCGGGCTCTGAAGCTGGATGTGGCGTACGACTTCCAGGGGCTGATGAAGTCCGCGCTGGTGGCGTGGCAATCCGGGGCCCGGCGCATTGTGGGTGCCGCCCGCACGCGGGAGAGTCTGGCTCGCCTGTTTTACAACGAGCGGATTGCGGCCAGTGCCGCGCACATTGTGGAGCAGCATTGCGAATTGGCTGGGGTGGAGGCGGGGCCTGTGTGGCTGCCACAGGGCGCGCTGGAGGGCGACCTGCCGAGCGGCGGGTACGTTCTCGCGAGCCCGTTTGCCGGCTGGGTCTCGAAGCAATGGCCGCTGGAGCATTACGCGGCCCTCGCGCGGATGTTACCCTTACCGCTGGTGTTGAATGTGGCGCCGGCGCAGGTGTCCATGCTTCGTGGCATGGATCAGGTGCGGGTGCACGTGTCGTCGATTGCGGGGCTGATCCACGCAACAAGGCGCGCGCAAGCCGTGGTTGGCGTCGATAGCGGTCCGCTGCATTTGGCGGCGGCGCTGGGCAAGCCCGGCGTGGCGCTCTTCGGCGGGACGGATCCGTGCCGGAACGGGCCCTACGGAGGGTCAATGCAGGTGCTTCGGCATCCGCAGGCGGTTACCACTTATGAAAGAGGAGATACGATCGATCCGCTGATGCGCGATCTGACGCCCGCACAGGTCTATGCCGCCATTGCCCCGCACCTGGTTTCCCAAACCCTACGCTGATGCTGTCCAAAGGCTGCGGGTCCCGCTCGGCTTCGTCCTGGTGGGCTGCTTTGCCTGGCTGGCGACCCCAAGCGTGAGATCGCTGTCCATCGGGATGCCGATCGCGCTGGCGGGTTTAGCGCTACGGGCGTGGGCGGCCGGGTGTTTGTACAAGAATCAGCGGCTGGCGACGGGCGGACCGTATGCGCTGATGCGCAATCCTCTGTATTTGGGCACGCTGACCGTGGCCGCGGGGTTGGTGCTGGCGACGCAGCGCTGGGAATTGGCGCTGCTGTTTGGGTCTGCTTTCTTCCTGATTTATTTCCCGACGATTGAGCAGGAGGAGCAGCATTTGCGCAAGCTTTTCCCGAAGGATTTTCCTGGCTATGCCGCCCGGGTGCCGTTGCTGTGGCCGCGCTTCGGCACAGGTTTCATCGGCGAGCCTTTTCGGTGGAGCCAGTATCAGAAGAATCAGGAATACAACGCGGCGGCAGGCTTGTTGATCGGCTCGGCGATCCTGGCGGCTAAGTTGTTTTTTAGCTGATGAGCGACAGAATGCTGTCGGGATCGGGGTCCGCGTCCTCAATGAGGATCACGTCCATGCTGCCTACGCCCGCAGGCTTCCAACGGTGGAAGAAGCGGTCACTGACGGCGCCCTTGAAAAAGATGATCACCGGCACGGCAGAGGCCGCGGCGGCGTGGCAGCCGGCCGAGTCATAGCCGACGTAGAGCGTGCTTTGACGGATCAGGTCAGCGAACTGGGCAAAGCTGCCGCGATGCAATTCAACGCCTGGGATGCCAGCGGCGGCTTGCTCGGCGCGTTCGGCCTCTTCGCCGCCTGCGCCCCGGTCCAGGACGACGGGCAGGCCCCGCTGGGCCAGTTTCTGCAGCAAGCCTCGCTCAAACGGATCGCGGACGCGCTTGGCCGGGTTCTCTCCCACGCCAAGGCTCACCGTGATGAACTTGTCCCGGCGCGGTTTACCCATCGGGTCAATAAATGCTTTGGCGTCCACGCCGAAAGTCTCACGGACCCAGCGCGCGGCGAGCACGGGCAGGGCATCGTTGGTGTTGGCACCGTAGGCCCGGCTCTCGAAGAAGTAGTAGTTTTCCTCGGGGCAAATGGGCAGCAAGCCGAGTTGGGTAATGCGGCTGTCGGGGTCGACGACGATGCCGGACTTCAGGTTCATACGCTCCATCAGGTTGACGTAGAGCGCCGCGCCACGTTTGAAGGCCATCGGGTAGAAGCCGACGCGGGAGTCGTTCTCAAAGAGTTCGTAGGATTTGCGGTCGCCGATCAGCCAGACTGTGGCATTGCGGAAGCGACGCTTGAGGCCATCGATGATGACGCTGGTGACGGCGATATCGGCGCCCAGGGTGACTCGCGAAAGGACATAAACGTCGCGGACGGAGTCCGGGTTCTTGCCAGGGTAAAGCCGCGGCCGGCGGATGCGGCGGTAGCGGTCGACCAGATCCTTCTCGTTCAGGTCTCTCGCTTCGGAGGCCAGTACCCACGCGAACATGTCCGTGTAAACGTCACATAAGCGAGGATCGAAGCGATCTGCGAGACCCTCCGCGACAACGCGGATGAGGGAGGCGTCACTGCGAATGGCGTTGACGTCTTCTTTCGACCATACGTTCCCGGCGACGCACTGGTCGAGCACATGCTCGGCGATGGGATTAGGAGAGGTACTTGCCAACGATCAACTCCAGCTTCTTCTTGGTCCCGGCGGGAACCGTCTTCGGATCGGTGAGGATGGCGTGCTTCAGGGCCGAGGAGCATTTGCAGGTGCGGAAGCGCTCGGTATCGAGCCGCTCGACGACGTGCTGCACCAGTTTGGTGGCGTTCTCAGCGTTCTTGGTGAGATTGGCGATGATGTCGGCCACCGTGACGGCATCGTGGTCTTCGTGCCAGCAGTCGTAATCGGTCACCATGGCGACGGTGACGTAGCAGAGCTCGGCTTCGCGAGCCAGCTTAGCTTCCTGCAGATTTGTCATGCCGATGACATCCATGCCCCAGCTGCGGTACACGTTGCTTTCGGCTTTGGTGGAGAAGGCGGGGCCTTCCATACAGAGATAAGTGCCGCCCAACTTTGCCGCAATCCCGAGTTCTCCGCAACTGTTGTTCACCACCTCCGCCAACTCATTGCAAATAGGATCGGCAAAGCTGACGTGGGCCACTAGACCATCGCCGAAAAAGGTGGAGATTCGCCCACGTGTGCGATCGAAAAACTGCTCGGGAATGACGAAGTCGAGCGGACGGTGCTCGGCTTTGAGTGAGCCGACGGCGCTGAGGGACAGGATCCACTCGACGCCGAGGGACTTCATGCCGTAGATGTTCGCGCGGAAGTTGAGTTCGGACGGGGAGAGCCGATGGCCGCGGCCGTGGCGCGGCAAAAACGCGACGTCCTTGCCGCCCAGTTTACCGACCATGTAGGCGTCGGAAGGGGCGCCGAACGGGGTGTCGACGACCACTTCCTCCTGCAGTTCGAAGCCGGGCATGGAATAGAGTCCGCTGCCGCCAATGATGCCGATTTTTGCTTTTGCGCTCACTTAAGAATGCGCCTCCACGAGTTCAAGAAGTACGCCACCCGTTGAAGCGGGATGGACGAAAACGTAACGATGACCGCCGGCGCCCAGGCGCGGCTCATTCAGGATGCGGCTGCCGGCGGCGCGCAGGCGCTCGACGGTGGCTTCCAGGTTCGGCACGCGCAACGAGACGTGATGCAGGCCGGGGCCGTGTTTTTCGAGGAATTTGCCGATGACGGAGTCGGTTTCGGTGGGCTCGAGCAGTTCGATGCGGCTTTCGCCGGTGGCCAGCATCGCGACGTTGACCCGTTCGCCGGCGACGGTTTCGCGTTGGGTGACGGTAAGCCCGAGCTGATCGCGATAGAAGTGCAGCGCCCCTTCGAGAGAAGAGACCGCGATTCCGAGATGATCAATCGGAAATTGGTTTTCCACTGTCAATCCGTTCCATCCATTCGGCGACGATCGAATAAGGATCGCGCTGCCGCGCCGCCACCTGCTGAGCCGCACCGGCCAAGGCGCTAGCAGACAGGCGCTCCATCAACTGTTCGCGAAGCATTTCCCGCAACCGGCGTTCCCACCAGACAGCCCGGTCGCGCCGTCCAGTCCGGGCGAATTCCCGCGCCCGCTCCAGGACTTCTCCCACGCCCTCACCCTGGCTCGCGACGGTGCGAACCACGGGCGGGACCCAGCCATCCGGCCGGTGCGCCAAACCAAGCAGAAACTGTAATTCCTGCTCCAGTTTGTCGATGCCTGGCTGATCTGCTTTGTTGAGTACAAAGACATCAGCGATCTCCATGATACCCGCTTTAAGGGCCTGTACGTCATCCCCCATGCCGGGCACTAGTACCACCAGGGCGGCGTCGGCGAGGCCGGCGATTTCCACTTCGTCCTGGCCGACGCCGACGGTTTCGATCAGGATGGTGCTGAAGCCAGCGGCATCGAGGAGGAGGGCGAGATCGCCGGTGGCGGCGGCGAGTCCGCCGAGTTGGCCGCGGGTGGCCATGGAGCGGATGTAGACGCCGGGGTCGCTGTGGTGGGCCTGCATGCGGATGCGGTCGCCGAGGATAGCGCCGCCGGAGTAGGGACTGCTGGGGTCGACGGCGATGATACCGACTTTGCCGCCTTCGGCGCGGAGGTGGCGGGCGAGTTGATCGGTGAGGGTGCTTTTGCCGGCGCCAGGAGGGCCGGTGATGCCGAGGACGAGTGCCTGGCCGGTGTGAGGGAAAAGGGCGGAGAGGAGGTTGCGGGCTTCTGGCGAGCGGTTCTCGATCCAAGTGGCGGCGCGGGCCACGGCCCGCACCTCGCCACTCAGAATCCGCTCAATCAAGCGCGCCTACCGCTGAACGCGGCCGGAGCCGCCGCCGGCGATGAGCGCTTCCACCTCATCGGCGGAGAAGCGGTTGAAGTCGCCGGGAATGGAGTGCTTGAGGCAACTGGCGGCGACGGCGAACTCGAGCGCCGCCTGATGATTGTCCTTGGTGAGCAGGCCCCAGAGGAGGCCGCCGGCGAAGCAGTCGCCGCCGCCGACGCGATCGACGATGTGGGTGATCTCGTAGTGCTTGCTGAGCAGGAAGTCCTTGCGGTTGTGCAGGCAGGCGCTCCAGCCGTTGTGCGAGGCGCTCTTGCTTTCGCGCAGGGTGATGGCGATGAGCTTGAGGTTGGGGTAGGCGGCGAGGACGGCTTCGGCGAGCTTCTGGTACTGGCCGCGGTCGAGTTCGCCGGAGTGGACGTCGACGTCGACTTTGACGCCGAGAGCCATCTGGCAATCTTCTTCATTGGCGATCAGGACGTCGGTGAGCTCGGCGAGGCGGGGCATGACTTCACTGGACTTCTTGCCGTACTTCCAGAGGTTTTTGCGGAAGTTGAGGTCGCAGGAGACGGTGAGCCCGGCGGCGCGGGCCTTCTGCATGCCTTCGACGGCGAGGTCGGCGCAGGATTGGCTGAGGGCGGGGGTGATGCCGGTGGTATGGAACCAGCCGGCGCCGGCGAGGGCGGCGTCCCAGTTGACGGCGCCGGGTCCGGCTTGCGAGATGGAGGAATACTCGCGGTCATAGAGGACTTTGGCGCCGCGCTGGTTGGCGCCGGGCTCGACGAAGTAGATGCCGAAGCGGCCGGGCCCGCGGACGATGTGGGTGGGATCGACGTTGAAGCGGCGGAGTTCGCCGATGAAGGCATCGGTGATGGCGTTCTTATCGGGCAGCACCGAGATGTAGCGGGCGGGGTAGCCGAAGCCGCCGAGGGCGACGGCGACGTTGGCTTCACCTCCGCCAAAGGTCGCCAGGAACTGCGGCGACTGCAGGAAGCGCTCAAAGCCGGGCGGCGCCAGGCGGAGCATGATTTCACCAAAGGTAACGACGGGTTTCATGGATCAGACCTGATTGTACCGGGCTGGCGGAGTCGCGCGCCACTTGGCTTTCTGGTCTGTCCATTGAGGGTTGGAGACGTTCTTTGATGCGGACTGCATCAAGTCGTGATGCACTTGCATCATCTGATAGAATTTGGGCATGAGAACGACCATCTCGATTCAGGATCCGCTGTTGGAGGCGGCCAAGGAACGCGCGGCCGAGCGAGGTTTAACGGTGAGTGAACTGATTGAGGATGCACTACGCGGCCATCTCGCCGCGCGTCCGCCGGCTGAGCAGCGTGCGCCGTTCCGGCTGATTACGGTGAAGGGCGAGTTGGTGGATGAGGGAGTGGATCTCGACCGGACGTCAGTGCTGATGGCCGATGACGACGCCGAGTTTTTCCGGAAGCGGCAGTAGCGCGAGATGCTGATGCTCGATGTGAATGTGCTTGTGTACGCGCACCGGGTGGAGACTCCGGCGCATGTCCGCTACGCGGCCTGGCTGCGGGAACTGGCCGAGGGGCCCGAGCCGTTCGCTTTGTCGCAGCCGGTGATGGAGGGCTTTGTGCGGCTGGTGACGAATCCCAAGATTTTCAAGCCGCCGACGCCGGTCGGGGTGGCGTTTGATTTTCTGGAGCAGTTGGTGGGTTTGCCGCATTGCTCGGTGCTGCGGCCGGGGTTGCGCCATTGGGAGATCTTTCGGGGGTTGTGCGACCGGTCCGGGGTGAAGGGGCCGTTGGTGGCGGATGCGGCGCACGCGGCACTGGCGTTGGAGACGGGTTGCGAGTGGGTCACTGCCGATACGGACTACGCGCGGTTCGCGCCGCCGTTGCGTTGGCGGCATTTGTAGGAGGAAGTGTGGCTTTGTTTCCAATCCCGACCCGAGGATTCTTCTACCGACTAGCCAACTCGAACCGCTGCAATCCGCTCCCGAATCGAGGTGCATGCAGCCTCAATCAACAGAATCAGTTCGTCGCGGTTCTTCCCAGCTTCTTTCCAGTATTCCTTGTCGGTGGGCTCGAGGTATTGGTAGTCGATGAACTCTCCGTAGCATTTGTCGAGCACGGCGGCCAACGAGGTATGTACCTCTTGAGGAACGAATGGCTTGTGTTTTTCAATATGCTCAAGAGCCTTGTCGAACGGTTCTCGCAAAGCTCCGAGGCGTCGTTCCTTACGAGCTTCTTTCGACTCCTTCGGGTCAATTGAATCAAACATGGGCCGTAGCTTTAGGGTTGCTTGCTTCAGGGCGAATAGGTAGCCCCAGGCTTCTTTGTATATTTGATACTCGTGCTCAAATTGAACCTTGTCTACAAGCACGGTGCGATGGACGCTGGTATCTAAACGTGCCTTCAACTCCAAACTTTGAACGTCGAATGAGGCCTTTAGGTTGGCAAGCCCAATCTCTCTTCTTTGCGCTTCTTTGTTCGCAATTCGGTTGCCCACAAGAGTCAATAGCCCTACCCAGACGACAGCCAAGGGACCGGAAATCTTGATGAGCTCAGAGTAAACGAGGGACACAACTTCATAGATACTCATATAGGCTAGGATACCCACCTACACTCTGGATCGCTTCGGAGGCCAGTGCGCACCGGTCGAACGGCTAGTCCTCGAGCTTCTCGGGGAGGCGTTCGATGTTTTGTTCGCCGGCGGCTTTTTTGGCTTGGTATTGCTTCATCCAGGCTTCCCAGCTTTTTCCGGCGGCGGTGTCGCGGCCGGTGAAGGCTAGAGACTTGACGTCGGAGTAGGCGATGGAGACTTTCTGACTGGTGCCGCGGGGGAAGAGGCGGATGTAAGAGTCCGAGAGGGTGATGGAGGCGCGGCGGTCGAAGATATAGCCTTCGACGGTGGTGCCGTCGTGCCTCGTAATCGTGACGTCGCCGCGGTAGTCGAAGGCTTTTTCTAGGCCTTCGCGTAACTCGGCTTCGGAAGCGGCTTCCCAGACCTGGCCTTGTAAGTTCTCGTGGACAGTGCCGGCAGCGACTTCGAGGTCATCCGGGTTCGGTTGGTTCATTGATTCGCGATCTGGACTAAGCCGGCGGGCGCATGGACGGGCTTGATGGGTTCGTTGAGCAGGGCGAGGGCTTCGGCGTCGTTGTGGCGCGAGAAAAGCGTGGCGCGGACGGTCGCGAAGAAGCCTTTCCAACTGCTGAAGGTGTAATCGACAGCCGAAGCTTCATAGCCGCTGTGCACCATGCAGTTGGCGCACTTGGGATTGCCGCTTTCGGTGCCGTAGTTATCCCAGCCGGTGGTGCGCATTAATTCGTTGAAGGTTTCGGCGTAGCCGTCCTGAAGTAAGTAACAGGGTTTCTGCCAGCCGAATAAGTTGTAAGTGGGCATGCCCCAGGGGGTGCACTTGAAGTTCTGCTTGCCCATGAGGAATTCAAGAAACAGGGGCGACATGTTGAACTGCCAATTGGGGCGGCGGTTGGAGAGCATGGCGCGGAAGAGGCGGCGGGTGCGGGCGCGGCCGAGGAAGTGCTGCTGATCGGGGGCTTTGTCGTAGGAGTAGCCGGGCGAGAGCATCATGCCTTCGACGCCGAGGGTGGTCATTTCGTCGAAGAAGTTGCGGACGCTGTTCGGGTCAGTGCCGTCGAAGAGGGTGGTGTTGGTGGTGACGCGGAACCCGGCGGCGATGGCGGCTTTGATGCCGGCGAGGGCGATGTCGTAGCCGCCTTCCTTGCAGACCGAGAGGTCATGGTGTTCACGCTCGCCGTCCATATGCACCGAGAAGCTGAGGTATTTGCTGGGCTTAAACAGGTGCAGCTTTTCCTTCAGCAGGAGCGCGTTCGTGCAAAGGTAGATGTACTTCTTGCGCGCGACGAGGCCGGCGACGATTTCGCCAATTTGGGGGTGCATGAGGGGCTCGCCGCCCGGGATGGAGACCATGGGGGCGCCGCACTCGTCGACCGCGCGGAAGCAGTCCTCGGGCGAGAGGTTCATCTTGAGGACATGCGCGGGGTACTGGATTTTGCCGCAACCGGCGCAAGCTAAATTGCAACGGAAGAGCGGCTCCAGCATGAGGACGAGCGGGTAACGCTGGCGGCCTTTGAGCTTTTGCTGGATGACGTAACTGGCCACGGTCCACATCTGGGAGATGGGCACTGGCATGTTGAAGGATCCTCCTCGGCGGAAGCCGAAGCCTTATTGTCCCATGGTTTACGGCTGAAGCTACTTCAGGAACGACATGCCGATGGCGGGCGCCAGAATGAGGAACAGGATGGCCCAGGCAGCGGGGCGGCCGAAGTTGAGGGTGTAGCCGAAGCCGAGGCGCTGCTCGACGAGAATGGAGGGGTCCTGGGGGTTGGCGTAGAACATGCCGAGGTGCCAGCATTCGTCGGGGGTGCCGTCGAGAGGGGGTTCGAGTTCCCGGCGCTTTTCGGCGTGGCGCCAGCAGAGGGCCATGGTGATGACCCAGAAGACGGTGAGGGCGGCGATGATCAGCATCGGCGGAACACCTCCGAGGAGATTGAGATTGCGCAGGGTGAGCGTCGCGAAGAGGGTGTTGAGGAGATAGAGAGTGCTGAGCAGCATGAGGAGCATGAAGCGCTGGCGTCCGGATTCGCTTTCCGCAGCGGTTCCGCGCGGGCTGACCCGGCGGGACTGGGCGAGTTGACGTGCCATGAGAAGGAGGGCGAGACCAGTGCTGAAGCCAAGGAGGGGGAGCGCGTTGACGCTCCACCAGGTCTTGGCGACCCAGCGGTCGGCTTGGCCGTCGATGCCGTAGTGAATGGGGATGCGTGACGGGAGACTCTCCCAATACTGGGCGTTCAAGAGCAACAGGACGGGTGGGATGGCGAGAGGGAGCAGCCAGGCGATCCAGCCGCCGGGAAGGGTGGTCGGGCGGGCGACGAGGGAGGCTTCGCGCCGGCCATCGGGCTGAATGCGGTGGGGCTCGATTTGGCGGCGGGCCCAGCGAAGGGCGGCGAGGTGCGTGGCGAGTATGAGGAAGAGCCCGACGGCGCCCATTTTGACCTCAATGAGGCCGATGACGATGGTGACGGCGGTAGCAGCGGCCAGGGCGAGGGCATAGAGGCGGAAGACGCGCCTTCCGGCGGGACTGCCGGGGAATTCGGGGGCGACGCTCCAGCCGAAGAAGTGTCCGCGGCGGGCAAGGAGGGGGGCGAGGATGAGGCCGAGAGAGACGAGCAGGGCGGTGAAGGCCATGGCCAGTTTGGTTTGGATCATGATTGGGTTCCTTCCAAGGTGCTGTGATTCAGGGCGCGGCGCATTTCACTGGCGATTTCCTCAGGGGGGAAGCCCGCGGCGCGCAGTTTGTTGACCAGATCGCGGAGCCCACGGACGAGGCGTTGGCGTTCCTCGGGACCGGGCTCGGGCGGGGTGTCGCGGGGGATGACGATGGCGCCGCGTCCGCGGCGGAGGTCAAGCCAGCCTTCGGCGGCGAGGGTGCGGTAGGCTTCGGCGACGGTGTTGAAGTGGACGCCGAGGTCGGTGGCGAGTTGGCGGACGGGGGGCAGGGCGTCGCCGGGCTGGAGAGCGGAGTTGAGAAGGGCGGAGCGGAGACCATCGGCGATTTGGCGGTAGGCGGGGACGGGCGAGTTGAGGTCGATGGTGAGGATGGGCGGCATGCGATTGTATATTGTATAGGTACTCTATACAACTTTACGAATGCCGTCAACGGGATTTGTAAGTGGCTGACATATTTGGGTTAGACTGGCATTTGGCCCAGCTTGGCGAAACCGGTGTCGTGGAGTCCCGAATCTGGGAAAGGGCGCACACCTTTGGCGTGACGTTTTTTCACAGGTTGCGTCAAACAGAAGTGTTGAATGGAGAAACTCGCGTAGCGCTCACCGGACAATCCCGGCTGGCCGTGAACATGGATGAATCATCGCTCATCCGGGCGGCACAGGCTGGCGACCAGGACGCCTTCGAACGGCTCGTTCGGGGATACGACCAAAGTGTGTTGAAACTGGCCTATAGTTTGCTGCGTTCGGCGGACGATGCGCAGGACATCTACCAGGAAGCGTTTCTGCGGGTGCACAAGAATCTGCACCAGTTCCGTTTCGACTGCAGCTTCCATACGTGGCTTTACCGGATTGTGACGAACCTTTGCCTGGACCTGCTGCGGAAACGCAAGGTGCGGAAGGAAGAGAGCAGCGTGGTGGACACGCCAGAGGGACCTCGGGACCGGGCGGAACTGACCGGCGACTTGCGCGCCAGCACCGATCCACAGAGGGCGCTGGTGAGCGGCCAGTTGCGGCAGCGGATTGATGCGGTGCTGGGCGAACTCACGGCGCGTGAGCGAATGGTTTTCGAGATGCGGCATTTCGAAGGAATGCGCCTGCGGGCGATAGGCGAGGTGCTGGGCACTTCGGAAGAAGCGGCGAAGAATTGTTTGTTTCGAGTGACGCAGAAGATGCGCGCCGCGTTGGGAGATTTTGTATGAAACTCGCATGTGAACAAGTTCGAGAGAACCTCTCGCTGATGTTGTACGGCGAGCTTTCTTTCGCCGAAGAAGAGGCCGTGCAAGGCCATTTGGCGGAGTGTTCGGAGTGTCGCGCGGCGTTGGCTTCGGAGCAGCATTGGCATGAGGAATTGGCGCATGCGGCGGTGGAGCCGCCTGCAGGATTGCTGGTGCAGTGCCGCCAACAGTTGCGCGGAAGCTTGCCCGCTACGCCTTCGCCAGGGTGGTTGGCGCGTTGGTTCGGCAATTTGAATTGGGGCATGGTGGCGAAGCCGGCCGTGGGGATGGCGCTGGTGGCGTTGGGATTTTTTGCGGCGCGGTCACCTTGGCTGAATGGCCAGGCGGACGCCGGGGCGAATCTGTCGGCGGGAGCGGCGCGGGTGCGTTACGTGGAAGCGGATCAGGCGGGCAACGTTCGGATTGTGGTGGATGAGACGCGGCCGCGGGTGGTCTCAGGTCGGGCCGACGATCCGCAGGTGCAGCGCTGGCTATTGGCGGCGGCGCGTGAGGCGAGCGACCCCGGGTTGCGCGCCGAGACCGTGGCGTTGCTGCAGGGTGGCGCAGAAGCTTTGGACGTGCGGCGTGCCCTGGTGGCGGCGCTCGAGAGCGATCCGAATGCGGGCGTGCGGTTGAAGGCGATTGAAGGCTTGCGGCGTCACGCCGGCGAGCAGGATACGCGGCAAGCGCTGTTGCGCGTGTTGAATGCCGACGACAATCCTGGAGTACGCACCCAGGCGATCGATTTGCTGACCGAGAATTCGCCGCGCATGCTGGACGCCCAAACCGTGGGTACGTTGCAGCAACTGATGCGGCGCGAAGAGAACAACTATATCCGGCAACGTTGCGAGAAGGCCCTGCGCATGGCCAACGCTTCCGCGGAGATCTTCTAGCCGGTGCGCGGCTATTGGTGTCTCGCCCCCTTGCTGGTGGCGACCCAGTTGGCCGCAGGCACGGAAGCGATCGTCGCTGAGGGGGGCCTGTGGAAGCAGGTTTCCGCGTTTCGCTCTTCGGGCGAAGCGATTACTCGACTACAGATTACGGCGCGCGGACGGGTGCGGGTGCGGGGCGAACGGGGTATGAACCGGGTATCGGGGATGCTGACGAAGCGGGTGAAAGCGCCGAGCGCGGCGGCAGCCAAACCGCGGCTTGAGCCGATTCAGGTGACGTTGCAGAATCAGGGCGGTCTGCTGATGGTGGAGGTCAGCGGGCCGGATTCCGATGCGCTGGACCTGACGCTGGAGCTGACTGTTCCTCGGCACTTGAAGCAGACTTCTATCCAAACACGATGGGGCGGTGTCGACGCGACGGACCTGGACGGGGCGATCTTTGTGGAAAGCGGCGGCGGCACAGTGCGCCTGGACGCGATTGGGCAGGACGCGGTCGCTCGCACGGCCGGCGGGGAGATGCGGCTGGGGCGGATCGGCGGGGCAGTGAACTGCGCGACAGGCGGCGGCACGATCCGGGCGGACATGATCGGCGGGAACGCTGAGTTCTCGACGGGAGGCGGCGAGATCTGGGTGCGGGAAGCGCGGGGAACGCTGCGGGCGACTACGGCGGGGGGCAGCATTCATGTGGAGAGCGCGGCCGGCGAAGTGGTGGCGAACTCGGGTGGCGGCGTGATCGAGGTGGCGAAGGCGGGAGGCGCCGTGGTGGCGACGACGATCGGCGGTTCAATCGAGTTGGGTGGCGGCAAAGATGTCCAGTGCGAGACGAGCGCGGGCACGATTCGTTTGCGAGGCGCTGAAGGCGCGCTGCGCGCTTCGACGGCGAGCGGAATGATTCTGGCGGAGATCCCGCTGGGCGCGGTGTTGAGTTACTCGGTGCTGGCGGCTTCGCGGGGTGACATTATCGTGTATTTACCGTCTGATTTAGCAGTAACTGTGAGAGCGAGGACGGAGGCGGCGGAGGGCGTTTGGGGCCGGATTATCTCGGAATTTGACGAGGTGCAAGGCCATCGCGATCGCCGCCGTTTTGTCCGGGCCGAGGGCCGCTTGAATGGCGGCGGACCGGTGTTGGAACTGGCTGTAACGGGCGGCAATATTCATTTGCGCCGACTAAAGCCGGAGTAACTCGGGCCGCGCCGAACTTCGCTAGAATTTCGAGGGTTTACCATGCAACGTCAATTTACGCGTCCGGTGACGAAGATGCTTTTAGTGAGCGCGGCCTTAGGCATGGCATCGGCGCAGAGTCCCGCGCCGCCTGTGCCGGTGCCGACGCGCGTGATTCAGTTCAGCGCGGCGGGCGGCAGCTATCTGGGAATTGGCGTGCAGGACGTAGATTCGTCGCGGGCAAAGGAGCTGAAACTCAAAGAGGAGCGCGGGGTGGAGGTGACGGCGGTGGAGGAAGATTCTCCAGCGTCGCGCGCCGGGTTGCGGAAGGCCGATGTGGTGCTCGAGATGAACGGCCAGCGCGTGGAAGGCGTAGAGCAGTTTGTGCGGATGGTGCGGGAGACTCCGGTGGGTCGCGAGGCGAAGCTGACCGTGAGCCGCGGCGGCGATGTGCAGACGGTGTCCGCGAAGATCGCGCAGAGAAAGAGCTGGACGTTTGGCGGTGACCGCACGATGGTGATCCCGGCGATCCCGAATGCACCGGGTATGCCGCCGTTGCCGCCCTCGGCCCCGCGCGCACCCATGCCGGATATGCCGCGGGCCTATATGTCCTGGCGCAACGGGATGCTCGGCGTAGAGGCTGAAGCCTTGAAGGGCGGACTGGCCGAGTTTTTCGGCGTGAAGCAGGGGGTGCTGGTTCGTTCGGTGTCGAAGGGCTCTCCGGCGGAGAAGGGCGGACTGAAGGCGGGCGACGTGATGATCCGGGTGAATGACCGGCCGGTGGAGTCGCCTTCGGATGTGGCGGCGGTTCTGCGGGAACGTGGCGACCGCAAGGCGGTATCGGTGGTGGTGATGCGGGAGAAGCGTGAGGTTTCGCTGACGGTGATGCTTGAGGACGAAGAGCATGGTAGCGTGCAGCCGCGGGTGCGGACGGTTCGGGCGGTGAGTGCGGAGCCTTTCTAGGCGTCTGTTCTAGGCGGACTCCTTCTTCAGGCTTTGGAGTAGGACTTTGGTGACGCCCAACCCGCCTTGACCGGCAATGAGACGGGCGAATTGCTGATCCGCGATTTCGCGCAGGGTGGCGCTGGCCTGATCCTGCTCTTCGCCGAATCCGCTGGAGGCATGCGCTTCCTTCAGCATCTGCTCGATCAGGACGGCTTCGAACTCCTTAGCAGCGGCGGCGATGCGTTCCGGCGAACTCTTGCTTTGCAGGTCGTTGGTGGCGAAACCCGCCATGACGGGTGACATACCCATCTAGATCACCTCCAGGTCGGCTTCAAGAGCGGAGGCCGCTCTCAGATTTTGCAGGATGGCAATGACGTCGCGGGCGGTGGCGCCGATCGACTTGAGGGCGCGTACCAGTTCTTCCACGGTGGCCCCGCCTTTGAGGACGAGGGTCTTGGCCTTTTCTTCTTTCACCTGTACGGTGACGTTGGGCACGACGGCGGTTGCGCCCTGGCTGAGAGGCGCCGGCTGGCTGACATCGTAGTTGGTTTGAATTTCAATGCTGAGTGCGCCGTGCATGATGGCGACGGGGGAGATTTTGACTTCCTTGCCCATCACGATGGTTCCGGTGCGCTCATTGACGACGATGCGTGCGGTGCGGTCGGCGAGTACCGTGAGGCTCTCGATGGCGGCCATGAAGTCGACGCCGCGGGTGGCATAGTCGGGCGGCGTTTCGACGCGGACGGCGCCCGAACTTTCTGGCGTCGCGCGGCCCGGGCCGAAGCGTTCGTTGATGACGGCGGCGATTCGGGCGGCGGTGGTGAAGTCGGCTTGACGAAGTTGGAGGCGAATGGTGCCGCCGAGCACGACTGTCGGGGCGGGGCGCTCCACGATCGCGCCGCCGGGTACGCGTCCGGCGGTCGGATGGTTGAGTGCCGCGCTGGTGCCGCCTCCGCCTTTGGCGACGAATCCTCCGGTGACGACGGAGCCCTGGGCGACAGCGTAGGTCTGTCCGTCGAGACCGCGCAGTGGCGTGGCCAACAGAATTCCGCCCTGTAGGTTGGTGGCGTCGCCCACGGCCGCGGCCGTGAGATCGATCCGCATCCCGGGTTGCGCGAAGGGCGGCAGGTTGGCCGTGATCATCACGGCCGCCATGTTCTTCACCTGGAAGGCCGCCGGATTCACTTGCACGCCCATCCGTTCCAGCATGTTCGCGAGGGCCTGCGCCGAGAAGATCGTCTGGCGCTTGTCGCCGGTGCCTTGAAGGCCGACCACGAGGCCATATCCGATCAACTGGTTCTCGCGGACGCCTTCAACGGCGACGAGTTCCTTGACGCGCGTCGCTCGCGGAGCGGGCGAGGAGGCGGCCATCAGGGTAGCAAAGGCTAGATGGACAATGAGTTTCAAAACGGTAGGACTCCCAGCAGGAGACGGTAGAGGAGATTCGGTCTCCGGACGACGTCGTCGATGACGCCTTTGCCCGCAACGCGGACCTCAAGTTGCGCAATTCGGTCCGACCGGACGAGGTTGGTCGTGGAGACGTCGTTCCAGCGCACGACGCCGCGGACGGTTACCGTTTGGCGCTCCGCATTGACGCCGACCTGCTTGGTACCTTCGAGCACCAGGTCGCCGTTGGGCAGTACTTCTGTGATTCTGGCCGAAAGGGTGGTGGAGAGCGTGTTGGTGCGCGTCGTTTCGCCCTGACCCTGCAATTGCGAATCGCTGGAGAGCCCGGTGAGGTTGGCAAGCGCGCCGGCGGCCAGCGTGGGCCCGGCGAGCGCCGAGATGTTGGATTTCGCCGAACTCTTGCGGGTGGCCGTGGTGCCACCGCGGTTGACCGCTGAGGCCCGGTCGGCGACGACGATCGTGACCGTATCGCCCGCCTGGCTGGCCCGGAGGTCGCGGGCCAAGTCGCCGAGGCGGCTGCCCGGGACGAAGGCCGAACCCGGCGACAGCGCCGCTGGCGGTGTCGCGGTCCGGGCGGCCTCGAGATGCTGTTCCAGGGGACTTTTCTGCGGTTCGCGGCTTTTCTTGCCGGGCCAGCCGGCGAGAAACAGCAGCATGATGCTAGGGACGATCAGCATCGGAATCCTCCTTTGGTCGGGTGGGCGATGGAGTCATCGAAGCACTTCCGGCGCCGGTGACTTTCGCTGGAAACCGCCGGCCGGTAAGCGGATTCCGGAGCAGGATCGTTTCGCCGGTGCGGCCTGACGACTCGGCCTGAGTGGTGACGGTGGCTTCGCCCGGTAGCGTGATGGTGACTTGGTCTCCCCGCTCGATGTCGCGGCGCAGAGTGAGCAACTGGGGGAGGATGGGGCTTTGGGCCGCGATGGCGCGGCGGACACGGCGGCCGATGGCGAGCGCCGGGTCGGCGAGCGGCGTATCCCAGCCCGGATACTCTTCGAGAGCGGATACTTCGATGGCGCCGGTGTCGATTACGGTTCCTGGCAGGAGGTCCCTGGCGGCGATGAGCCTCGGCCGGCGCAGAGTCAGCCGGACGCGCGTCCAGACGGGATAGGCGCGCCCACTGTCGGTGACCAGACGGCCACGCCATTGCACCGTCGGTACGCCGCCTTCCCGGGGGAGTCGCGGCAGTGCCTTGGCCAAGAATTCCAATTTTCCAGGCGGCGCTTCCGACGGGCCAAACGCCAGGAGTTCGATCTGAACGCTGGGGGCCGCCGCCTGCAGGGCGCTGATGACCTCCGTGCGATCGAGGGGCTTTACCTCACGAGAGAGGCAGATGCCGATGGGCGGCACCACGATTCCGAACTGGCGGCCAATGCGGACCAGTTCTCCGGAACTGATCCAGCGCGTGACGCCGGGCGCCGGCGCCCAGGCGACTCGCGTTGCCCCGGGGAGCACGGCGAAGGCGGGTACCAGTGCCGCCAAATCCGCGGCGTTGAAGGCGTCGCTGCGAAGTTGCAGGCAATCGGAGGCTTCAGCGGTGAGCAGCAGAAGGCTAACGAGCCACATTGTTCACCTGCTGGTACATCTCGTCGGCCGCGCGGACCACTTTGGTATTGGCCTCATAGGCCCGCTGGCTCACGATCATGCTGATGAACTCTTCGACGACGTTGACGTTCGAGTTCTCGACGTAGCCCTGCAAAAGGGCGCCGAGTCCCTCCTGGCCGGCCGGGTTTCCGACCACGGCCTCGCCGCTGGCATCGGTTGGGGCGTAGAGATTCCGGCCCAGGCTATTCAGTCCCGCCGGATTGACGAAATTCGCGAGCTGAATCTGACCGGCTACCTGAGAGGCGGCTTGGCCGGGCAGACTGTAACTGACCGTGCCGTCCGTGGCGATGGTGATCGACTGGGCTTCGGGGGGAATGGTGACCTGAGGCTCCAGTGGATCGCCATCCTGAGTCACGACGTTGCCGTCGCGATCGAGATGAAACTGCCCGCCGCGGGTGAAGGCGACCTCGCCCGTCGGCCGGCGGATCTGGAAGAAGCCCTTGCCCTGAACCACCATATCCAGGGAGTTGCCGGTGAGTTGGAAGCTGCCTTGTTCGAAGACGATGGAGTTCGACGAGGCGCGAGCGCCCAGACCGAGTTGCAGCCCGGTGGGGATGACGGTTTGGGCCGTCGCCGCCGCGCCGGGTTGGGCCAGGGTTTGGTAGAGCAGATCCTGGAACTGGGTCCGGCGCATCTTGAAGCCGACGGTATTGGCATTAGCGAGATTGTGCGCGATGTTGTCGATGTTGATCTGCTGGGCGACCATGCCGCTGCCAGCGCTGTAAAGAGCTCGAATCATGATTTCCTTTGACTAACTGAACTTGGCTACTTCTTCCACGCTGCGCCGATTCATTTCGCCGCCGATCTGCAGGGCCTTCTGCAAGCTCTCAAACTGCCGCATGACGTTAATCAACCGGACTGCGGATTCGGCTGGTGTCACGTTTGCCGACTCCAGCTTTCCTTGCTGCACGTCGACTTGGTTGGTGCGCGGGGCAGGCGTCGGCTGGTCCAGAGCGAAGTAATTACCTGAGCGTTTCTGCAACTGCGGCGAGGGACCCGGGTCGGCAATAAAGAGCCGATTGACCGCGAGGCCGTCCTGCCGTACCGTGCCGTCGCGTGCGAACTCGATGGGTCGCCGCGGATCGAGCAGGATCGGCTTCCCTTCGTTCCCCGTTACCCACATTCCGTCCTGCGTTTCAAGTCGCGACCGGCGACCCGTATCGGGATCGTCAACGGGGACCAGCCGGAAGTGGCCATCCCTCGTGTAGAGAATGCCGTAGGCTCCCCCGTCCGGTGCGGTCGGCGATCTGACAGCAAAGAAGCCTCTCCCCTGAAGCGCGACATCGAGCGATTCGCCCGTACTGGCGAAGGCGCCTTGTGAAAAGTCAGTCCAGCGGGAGTCGATGTCGGGCTGTTGGGTGGGATCCCAGTCGCCCGTGGTGGCGTCGTAGGCTTCGCCCGCGGCGTACCGACGGTACAGTTCGCGATCTGCCTTGTAGCCAGTGGAATTGGCGTTGGCCAGGTTGTTCGCGAGCAGGTCGAGCGCCTCCACGCGAGAGCGGATTCCGGCGGCGGCGGTGGCGGTGAGCGCGTCCATGTGGCGAGGTCATTGCAATTGTCGTGCCGAAGTGGCGGGCAGGGTTTTGGCCCTGAAACTGCAATAGCTGCGGTCGTGACTGAACTCATGCCG
>JALHNI010000054.1 GCA_022843605.1 Bryobacter sp. | reverse complement strand
TCGCCGCCTGCACCAACGCAGACTGCCCTTGGTTCGGCGCCAGCATCACCTGCACCAGAAACTCCTCGCCGTGGCAGACAAATGGCACCACCATCCATTGGTTGTGCCGCTGACTGCGCGTCGTGAAGTTCCGTCCGTACACCACCGTCGGGATGCTCAAGTCCATCGGTCCCACCGCGGCCTCGACGCTCGTCTTGATGTTCCCCATGATCATGTTGGCCACTTCGCCCATCGCGTCCAGCACATCGTCGTTCACCGCCTCGTATTCACTGCCCAACATCGCCCCGGCGAAGTGGCAGGCAAGCGCCGCTGAACAGTCGATGCTCCCCGTTCCCACCATTGACCCGGCGAAGCCCACCAATGCCGCCAACCCGTAGCTCGGCCCTACCGCGCCCTGGCTCACCTTGGCCTCGCCCGCCGTAATCTCCACGCCCAGCATCGTCGAGAACACCCGCTCCGTGGAATCCAAAATAAATCGAACGAGATCTTCGTTTTCCATAAATTACCGCTCCTGGCTAGATCAGCCCGATGAGTTTCTCCTTGATCTGCTCCGCCGTAAACGGCTTGCGAATATAGCCCGAGGCGCCCAGCGTTACCGCTTCCATCACCTTGGCCTGCGAGCCCTCCGTCGTGATCATCACCACCGGCGTGTCACGGCACTCCGGGTCGGCTTTCACCCGGCCCAGAAATTGGAGTCCATCCATCTTCGGCATGTTGATGTCGCTCAGAATCAGCCCTACCTTATTCGTCTTCAAGGTTTCGAGCGCCTCCAGGCCGTCGCCGGCCTCGAGCACCTTGCCCAACTCCACATCCGTTTGCAACAAAACCCGTTGCAGTATCTTTCGGATCGCGGCCGAGTCGTCGACGATCAGGACATCAAGTGCCATACAGTCTCCTTACCCCAGCCTTATCGGAGCCCCCTTCCGGATGTTGAGGAAAATCATTCCCCTGTGTTCCCCGCACGCTCCGGGGAATGATAAACTCCCCCACCATGAGAACTCTTTCCCTTGCGCTGGCCCTCGCCTGCTCCGCCGCGGCCCAATCCTGGACTCCCCTCTTCGACGGCAAGACCCTCAACGGCTGGGAAGCCCGCGCCACCTTCGCCCCGCCCTCCACCGGCGACTGGAAAGTCTCAGACGGTTCCCTTGTCTGTGGTGGTGCCTCTCCTGGCTGGATCGCCACCAAAGACACCTTCCGCGACTTCCGCCTCCAACTTGAGTTCCGCGGCGCCGCCACCGTCAATAGCGGCGTCTTCCTCCGCTCCCAGAAAGAAGGCGAACCCCACGTCACCGGCTACGAACTGCAAATCTGGGATATGCAACCCGCCGGTTACCTCACCGGCAGCCTCGTCGGTACCGTCAAAGCCCAACCCACCAAGATCAAGGCCGACACCTGGAACAGCTTCGACATCACCGCCAAGGGCGACCACATCGTTGTCCTTCTGAATGGTCAGAAGGTTCTCGACGTCCACGACTCCAAACACGCCGCCGGCGTCATCGGCCTGCAATGCCAGGCCAAACAAAACATCGCCTTCCGCAACATCCGCCTTCAGCGGTAATTTGGGGCCGCATGCTACGATTTCCTCATGGGTGTGACGGCTCTCATTCCGGAATCTGAGTACCTGGAGATGACTTTCGACGGCCCGCAGGCCGAGTACGTCGACGGCGAAATTCAGGAGCGTTCGATGCCTGCCAATTCTCACAGCGCCGCCGCTGGCCACATCCATGGCCGTTTTTACTTGGCGGCTCGGCAATTTCCCATCTACCCTCGTCCTGAGATCCGCTTCCGTGTCTCCCCCGAACGCTTCCGTGTCGCCGACTTAGCCGTCTACGCCCACCAGCCCCCGTCGGCCGAGATTCCCCCCGAAATCCCCCACGTCGTCGTCGAGATCGTCTCCCCCGACGACCGCCATGACGAACTCATGGTCAAACTCGCCGACTATCAGACCTTCGGCATCCCGCACATCTGGCTCGCCGACCCCACCCTGCGCCGCCTCTCCGTCTACCGCGATGGCAGCCTCACCTCCGTCCCGGAACTCGCCCTCCCCGAATTCGGCTTCTCCCTCAAGCTCCACGAACTCTTCTCTTAGCTGCATCCTCCCCGCTTGCCGGTGAATCTAAGATCGTAGTAGTCTGGTATTGAATTCCTAGGAGAACTTCGTCAATGTTACAGCTCACCGAAAAAGCCGTCGAAAAAGTCAACGAAATCATCAGCGCTCAGGAACCCAAGCCTGCCGGTCTGCGCATTGCCGTCGTGGGCGGCGGTTGCTCCGGCTTTAGCTACTCCATGGCCTTCGAGAATGCCCCCGGGATGCTCGATAAAACCTACCGCTTTGGCGATCTCGCCGTTTATGTCGATCAAGCCAGCCTTCTTTACCTCGATGGCGCCGAAGTCGACTACGTTGAGAATCTAGAGGGCGCTGGTTTCAAGTTCGGAAACCCCAACGTCAAGTCCACCTGTGGCTGCGGCAGCTCCTTCAGCGCATAATTCGTAAAATCCCCCCGTAAGCACCTAAAACTCCGCCTTCGGGCGGAGTTTTTCTTTTTCTTCGCCTCCTGAGCTGCCACTCTTCCACTTTTCCCCCTCCAAGAAGGCTCAAACGACCCCACTTTCGGGGGTACTGTACCCAGTCGAAGTACTAACTGATCCTTCCGTTCTATCCCGCTGATGTCAAATGGCTTACACTACCAGTACATTAGGGGAATATCTGTTGACTCCCGCTCTTTTCCCATGCTACATTTCTACTGAGCCGGAATCTGTCGCCGGTTCGTATTACATATTCTGTCCGGAGGATTCTACTTTGCGCTCACTTTCCATTTTCACCCTTCTGGTTGCATCAGCGTCACTCGCTAGCGCGACCATTGTTGCTCCTATGTCTTGCACCCCGACGAACCAGACTGCCGTCGAGTCGGGCGTTCTCGTCAATAGCGGTTCTACCACCGTTTCATGTGCGGGGTTCACCGCTCCCAGTGGCTCGCTCATCACCAACGTCAGCTTTAACTTTTTGGGTACGTTTTCCGATTCTGACAACAGCAACGGTACCCATCAGCTGATTTTCAATGGCACCACGCCCTGGGGTTCCTTCGGTCCGCTTGCCACCACCTCTGGTGTCGATGTGGGCTCCACCGGTACCCAAACTGGTCTTACTCCTGGTGCGCCCGGCGTGAATTCGATCGCTGCTTTCTTGGTGACCGTCACGACGTCCGGAGCTGACGGACTCGTTCTCCCGGAGAGCGGTCAGTATACCGTTCGCGCGGTCTACACCTACGAAGCTGAACAGCAGAGCGGCGTTCCCGAGCCCTCCACCCTCGCCCTCGTGGGCGGCGTGTTGGTTCTCGCGGGCATCCGCAAGTTCCGCAGCTAACTCAACCCTTTCGCCCGCAAACGGCCCGGAGCTTCGGCTCCGGGCCGTTTGCTTTTCCTGCCACTCGATCTCGGCGCTAAACTGAAGGTGCGTGGTGATCGTCAATACACTTTTCGAGGAACGTGTGGACCAACTCTTTGTCTCGATGAAACGTCTCCATCAGGCGCTGGATCATGCCAGCGTCCCTTACGAAATCATCGGCGGCTTGGCAGTCTTCGTCCATGTCGAGCGCGTTGACCCTGCACTTTCCCGTCTCACGCGCGACATCGATGCCATGGTCCGGCGTGTAGATCTCCCGAAGATCCAGGAGGCAGTCCAACCCTACGGACTCGTCTACCGGCATGTAGCTGGCTTAGACATGTTGGTGGAGGCGGCCAACCCCAAGGCCAAGACTGCCATTCACTTGGTGATGGCCGGCGAACGGGTCCGCCCTGACTCCGTCGAACCCACCCCTGACCTCGGCACTGGCGAAATCATCATGGGCGCCCGCATCACCTCAATCGATCACTTGCTCCGCATGAAGCTCACCAGCTTCCGCCTCAAGGATCAGGTTCACATCCAGGATCTGGACGGAGCGGGACTCATCACCCGGAGCATGGAAGACGCCCTCTCCCCCATCCTCCAACAGCGCCTAGCCCAGGTCCGCGCCTCAGAGTAAGTCCAATCGAATCAATCACTCGCCGGTTCGTTTCGTCCCCGGAACCGCCGTTCCCGCCTAACCCTTACCGCGGCGTCGTCGGAATCTCGCGATAGCCAGTCTCCATGCCGTACACCCGCACCGTCCGCCGCACGGGCGCCGACGGCCTCGGTGCCAATACGGGAACCGGCGCCGCCACGACAGGCTTCGTCTCCACCGACGCCACCTGCACCGGAATCGGTGCCAGCAAACCCTGCGCAGCCTGCCCCATTGCCGCCTGAAAGCTCTGCATCCCGCCGTGCATCAAGAATCGCACCGCCGTTCCGTTCGGATGTACCTCCAATGACTGCGCCATCTGTTCCCAACGCGTCCGACCTTCCGGCGTCTTCTGCATATCGGCCTCAAGACGGCGATACAGCCCCATCAACTGGTCCGCCGCCGCCTTCGTCTTCAGGTTGATGCCCAGGTCCATCGAGATCTCGTCTCGCACCGCCACACCCAACGAAAACGAACGCAATTGGTCGAACACTTCCTCCATCTCGCCCAGCATCCCGCCCTGCTTCTTGAACGAGCCGCGCGGCTTCATCGCGTTCAACGGCCCCGGTGACCCCACTAGCCAGAAATCGTTCGCTGCCGCCAGCTCCTTCGCCCGGATCAACACCGGCCCCACCAACCCCTCATCGCCCTTCAGTCTCTCCGCCGCGCCCGCCATCGATTCCTCATCCCCAATCAGAATCGTCTGCCGGTCAATAAACCGGGCCGCCACCTTCGCCTGCTTCTCGAACATCTTCATCACCCCGCCCTTGTCGAAGTTGCCCCGCACGAGAATCACGCCCAGCGGTTCACCCGACGGCCGGCCCTTCACGTACTTCGTCCGCACCGAGATGTAGATCTCGTCCACTTCCTCCAGCAGACTCAGCCGTTCCTTGCTCGCGCCCCCCATCTTGGCCAGCGCCTCCCGCATCTGCGCCCCAGCCGGCGAACCCAGCAGACTCTTCAGGTTGAAACCCATCAACATGTCGGCACCCGGATGCGCGAAACGCCAATCCACCTCAGCCGAAAGCAGAGAAGAAAGCACCGAGGTAAAGAGGACAAAAGAAGAGACCATGCGCAGCATATACCCCACCTTACGGCCCTCTACCGCCAATGCCCATCGGGCGAAGACCTTATTCGCTAAAATAGAACGATGAAGGAAGTGCGGCGGTCGGTTTGCGCGCTCGATTGTCCCGATGCGTGCGCCATGCTGGTACACATCGAAGACGGTCGCGCCACCAAAGTGGAAGGCGATCCCGACCACCCCATAACGCGGGGATTCCTCTGCGGAAAAGTCACCCAGTACCTCGAACGCCAGTACCATCCCGACCGCCTGCAGTACCCCCTCCGCCGCGTCGGAGCCAAAGGCGAAGGACGCTTCGAACGCATCTCCTGGGACTCCGCCCTCCACCTCATCGCCACCCGCCTCCAGTCCACCATTGCCCAGCACGGCTCCGAAAGCGTTCTACCTTATAGCTACGGCGGCAACATGGGCTTCCTCAATGGCGGCAGCATGGACCGCCGCTTCTTCCACCGCCTCGGTGCCGCCCGCCTCGATCGAACCATCTGCGCCACCGCCGGTGCCACCGCCCTCATGGAAGCCCTTGGCGCCAAGACCGGCACCGAACCCGAGCAGTTCGCCGACGCCAAGCTCATCATCGTCTGGGGTGCCAACGTCCACGGCACCAGCATTCACCTTTGGCCCTTCATCGTCGAAGCCCGCCGCCGCGGCGCCCGGCTCATCACCATCGACCCCGTTCTCACTAAAACCGCCGCCCTCGCCGACCAGCATCTCTTCATCAATCCCGGCACTGACCTCGCCCTCGCCCTCGGCCTCATGCACGTCATCATCGCCGAAGGCCTCACCGACCAGGACTACATCTCTCGTCACACCACCGGCTTCGACGACCTCGCCCGCCTCGTCCAGGACTACCCGCCGGACCGCGTGTCCGTTCTCACAGGCATCCCCGCCGCCGACATCGTGAACCTAGCCCGGGAGTACGCCACCACCCGCCCCGCCGTCATCCGCGCCAACTATGGCTTGCAGCGTAGCGAACGCGGTGGCCGCGCCATGCAGGCCATCGCCTGTCTGCCCGCCCTCACCGGCTCCTGGAAAGACATCGGTGGCGGCTTCTGCCTTTCCACCTCCGGCGGCTTCACCATCGACCGCGCCGCCCTCGAACGCATCGACCTTCAGCCTCACGACACCCGCCTCATCAATATGTCCCTGCTCGGCGAAGCTCTCACCGAGCGCGACGTCCACGCCCTCGTCGTCTACAATTCGAATCCTGCCGCCGTTGCGCCCAATGCCAACCGCGTCCGCCAGGGCCTCCTTCGCGACGATCTCTTCGTTGTCGCCCTCGAACAGTTCCTCACCGACACCACCGACTACGCCGACATCGTCCTCCCCGTGACGACGTTTCTCGAGAACACCGACCTTTACTTCGCCTACGGCCACTACCACCTGCAAATGGCCCGCCCCGCCCTCTCGCCCCCCGGCGAATGCAAAAACAACGTCGAAATTTTTCGTCTCCTGGCCCAACGCATGGGCTTCGACGACCCCTGCTTCCGCGACACTGACGACGACCTCATCCGCCAGGCTCTCTCCAGCGGACATACCAACCTGGACGGCATCTCCCTGGAAATGCTGGACGAAAAAGGCTCGGTCCGCCTGAACGTGGCGGCTGCTGGCCAGCCCTATCAACCCCACGCCCAAGGTGGTTTCTTCACCCCCTCCGGGAAATGCGAATTCAAGGCCGACACCCTGGCCTACGTGCCGCCTGTCGAATCCCGGCAAGGCGACGCCTCGCTCACCCGCCGTTTCCCGCTCGAACTGATCAGCCCTAAGAACAACGACAGCATGAACTCTACCTTCGGTCATCGCGACCACGTCGACGCCCAGACCGCCTGCGCGACCCTTCACCCCGAAGACGCCGCCGCGCGCGGCATCGCATTCGGCGACACCGTCCGCGTCTTTAATGACCGCGGCAGTATCCGCCTCAATGTCGAGATCGCCCCCAAGGTCCATCGCGGCGTCGTCCGCGTGCCCGCCGTTCGCTGGGCCAAGAAGGCGGGAGACAAGCAAACCGTCAACGCGCTCACCTCGGAACGGCTTACCGACATCGGGGCCGGCGCCACTTTCTATAGCTGTCTCGTCGAGGTGGAAAAATGCGGCGATTAACGGTCACCGTCTCCCTCGTCCTCGTCAGCCTGCCTGCCTGCCGCCGCGCACCTTCCGGTCCGGCCACCATCGAAGAGCCGGCCGCCCTCGCCTCCACCGTCCAGATGGCCGACCCGCGCATGAAAGTGCAACTCGTCAAAGGCTTCCATGAAGTGGAAAGCGGAGCCTGGCGTTGGACCATGGGCCGTTTCGCCGTCAATCTTTTACCCCCGGTTTCCGCCTCGGCCAAAGGCGCTGACCTCGTCATGAAATTCTCGATTCCTGAAGTCCTCATCAAGGCCAATAAGGACGTCACCGTTAACGCTTCCGTTAACGGTGCCCACTTGCCGCCCGTCGCTTATCAAACGGTCGGCGAGAAAACTCTCAAACTCAGCGTTCCGGCCTCCGTCCTTGCCGGCGATGCCGTCAGGTGTGAGTTCGTGCTCGATAAGACCCTGCCCCCGTCTCCTCAGGATCCGCGCGAACTCGGAGTGATCGTCTCATCGATCGGACTACAAAAGAAACCATAAATGCTTTTTTCAGTTACGCTGCTCCTGACCCAGACTCTGGGCCAGGTGGTTCCGCCTATGCCTCCCGCTTCTGTCTGGGAGACCCCGGCGATGAAGGAGGCCCGGTCGCTGGCTGAGTCCACGGCGCGCGCTCCCAAAGACTTCCTCACGCTGGCCGAAACCAGCCAGTATACGAAGACGGGCACTTACACCGAATGCGTCGCTTTCTATCAGCGCCTCGCGAAGTCATCGCCCTATGGCAAGTTAGTCAGTATCGGCCAAAGCGCGGCCGGCCATGAGTTGTATGTCTTTGTCGCCTCCAAAGACAAGGCATTTACACCGCAACAGGCGGCGCGCACGAATAAGCCGATCATCCTGTTGCAAAATGGCATTCACGCCGGCGAAAACGGCGGCAAGGACGCCGCGATGATGTTACTCCGCGACGTCCTCGTCAGTAAGAAACTAGAAGCCTGGCTCGACAAAGTGATCATCTTGTCGATCCCCGTCTTTAACGTTGACGGTCATGAGTCGCCCTCGCCTTACAACCGCATCAATGAAAATGGCCCCGCCGAAATGGGCTTCCGCGCCAACTCCACTCGCCAAAACCTGAATCGCGACTATCTCAAAGCTGATACGCCCGAAATGCGCGCCTGGCTGAATGTCTTCGCCACCTGGCTGCCTGACTTTCTCATCGATAACCACGTTACCGATGGCAGCGACCATCAGTACGACGTCACTTACGCCATCCACACCCAGCAGGACTTAGCCGAGGCGCCTCGCAATTGGGTCAATACCAAATACTACAAACAAATGCTGAGCGGCATGGAGAAAGACGGTCACGTCCTCTCTTGGTACATCGGCGGCGGTAGCCGCTCGGGAAGCCTGTCCGTGATGACCGCCTCGCCGCGTTACTCCACCGGTTACGCCACCGCTCAGAATCGGCCGTCCCTGTTAGTCGAAACCCACAGCTTGAAATCCTTCAAAGTCCGCACCTGGGCGCACTACGACATCATGAAGCACACGCTCGACCTGATGTCCGCCGATCCCGCCGGCTTGAAACAAGCCACCCGTGCCGCCGACGCCGAATTGAAGTCGCTCAAGCCCGGCACCAAAGTCTTTCTCGAAGGCACCCCCACCGGACCCGGCGAAGACACGATCATGCGCCAACTCGAGACGTCGCGCTACACTGGCACCGCCGCCGGCGGAACCATCCTGAAGTACGAACCCAAAGCCCTGGACCGGCCCGTGAAAGTCGTCGTCGCCCTCGCCCCCAAAGTCGAGCCCGTCGCGCCGCTCGGCTACCTCATCCCGCGCGGGTACGCCGCCCTGGCCGAAGTGCTGAAGGCCCACCACGTCCAATACGAAGTGCTCGCCAAACCGGTGACCGAGGAGTTTGAAACGTACCGCTTCGACAATGTTTCGTTCCCGCCGCAGCCCTTCGAGAGTCGCTTTATGCCCAACTTCTCCTCCCGCCTGGTGAAGGAGAAGCGCACCCTGCCCGCGGGTTCTTTGTGGGTACCGACGGCCCAGCGCAGCGCCCGCGTCCTCATGCAACTCCTCGAGCCCGAAGGCCCGGATTCCTTCGTGAAATGGGGCTTTTTAAACGCGATCTTCGAGCAGAAGGAGTACTTTTCGGACTACATCTTCGAGCCGATCGCCGAAGAGATGCTGCGCCGCGACCCGAAGTTGAAAGCGGAATTCGAGGCCAAGCTCGAGGACAAAGCCTTCGCCGCGAATCCCCGGGCCCGTCTTCAATGGCTGCACCAGCGCAGCCCCTATCTCGAGCCCGATAAAAACGCTTACCCCATCGTCCGCGTCATGCAGAAGAACTGGTAGCCCGTCAAAGCAGACTTCGCGCTGCGGCGAATCGTGCTTACTTGGCTCGCGCCGGCTTCAATGTCCAGGCCTGCAGCCGGCCCAACTCGAGCAACGGCGAGCCGTCGAACCCGACCGGATGAATCGGCCAGTCGAACGTCTTCTTGCCGTCCGTCGCGATGTGCCGTTCAAACGCCAGCACGCCGGTTCGCACCGGGACCGCCGCGCCGCCCGTGTCATGCGCCAGCATCGCCGCAAAGTCCCCAATCGCCAGCGTCGCCGAATCCACAAAAACATGCGAAGGAATCCGGCCGGTCTGCTCAATATGCGCCACGGCCTGACGCTTGGCGTATTCGAACTTCTGCCGGCTCACATCCGCCGTCACCGTCGTCGCGACCCGCTCCGCTGGCCCGTCAACGTAACGCGGTGAAACGCCGAGAATCGCCAACAGCAAGTCTGCTGCCGAGTGCGGCCCGCGCATGTCGATCGTCTCGCGAAACTGCGCCAGCGCCTCTTGCGCGTTGGGACGCGTCACCGGATCCGCCATCAGGGCCGGCAACTCGCGAGCCGTCACAAACCGAATCCCGGGCGTGCTCTTCACATACTTCACAAATTCGAGGAAGTTGCGCCAGGCCTGCGCCTGGCTCTCTGGCGTGCGCGCCTTCGGCTTCTGGTAGTCCGCCGGAGCGCGATAGATGCCATGCCGGAAATTCGTGTCCCAGAACTCCGTCGTCACCCACTCGGTCGGGTGATAGTAGCTTTGAATGAACCCGGGTCCACCGCGCTTCCGCGCCGCCGCCACCGCCACATCGAACGCCCGCTTGCCCTCTTCCAGATCTTCCGGCTTGTTCAGGTTGGCCCGCGGCGAGAATTGCTGCAGGTTCAGCACGTTCAGAATGCCGCCATACCAGAACGGCTGGTGATTTAACCCCACCTGGCGCGTCTCGTCCATGTAGACCGGAATCCCTAGTTTCCGCAGCGCCATCAGACTTTGCGGCCCCCAGCTATTGCCGGGCTGGCCATAGCAACTTGGTGTCTTCCCAAAGATCCGCGCCACGTCGCGCGCTCCCGGACCCTCGCGCCGTTCAAACTCCGCTGCGCCTTCCAGCAATCCCAACGGCCGCATGTAAACGGCCGGCGAGGGTGGAATCGAATGGTTCTCCGCGTGATAGCCGATATCGTGCTTCGCCAGGGCGGCGATCACATCCTTGCGGCCCCGCTTCTCCAGCACCCGCGCCTTCTCGCCCACCACCTTGAACGTGCCCCGCACCCCGAGTTTGTCCAACTCCTGCGCCAGGCGCATCGCGGCATCATCCGACGCCGGCTCAACATAGTCCTCGGTGTCGAACCACAGCAGATAGTAGATGGGTTCAGGCTGCGCGGCGGAAAGCAGCGCGGCAAGGCTTAGCAGCAGGAAAAGTCGCATGAGCCTAGGATAAGCCTAGGTTCGTGCCGGCGGAAAGGCCGCTTCGAGCGAAGCGTAAACGGAGACGGCCTCTTCCAGCCGGCCCGCCGCCCGCAATGCTTCGCCGAGTTCCCAAGTCGTCTTCGCCCAAAGCTTCGGGCTACTCTTCTGCGTCCGGACTTCCAGGGCCGCGCGGAACGACCGCACGGCGTGCGAAGGCTGTCCAGCATTCACCAGCGCCAACCCGAAGTTGTGCTGCGTCATCGCCCATTCGTGAGGCCATTCTTCCGGAGTGTACACTTCCAGCGCCCGGCGATAGCCCGCAATCGCTTCGGCAAACTCGCCCTGATCCTGCCGGACATTCGCCAGGTTCGACTGGGCCAATGCCCAATCCCGCGGATCCTGCTCGCGACGGTAAATCGTGAGTGCCTGTTGCTGGCAGATCGCCGCTTCGTTCAGCCGCGCTTCGCGCTCGCCGTCCGTCACGGACCACGCGGCAAGCGACCGCAACGCGTTGCCCAGATTCGTTTGCGTAGCCGCCCACGCTTGGGGCCAATGCTCCGCCGTATAGGTCTTCAAGGCGCGCCGGAAAGCGCCAATCGACTCCAGCAGGTGATCCTGCGTCGTCGCGCCGTCCATCAGGGCGATACCCAGGTTATTCTGCACCTCGGCCCAGTCGCGCGGTTGATGCTCCCGGCTCTGCACCTCAAGCGAAGCCCGGTAACACTGGACCGCCTCCGGAATCTGCCCGCCATCGCGCAAGGCGTTACCCAGATTGGCCATTGTCGCCGCCCATGCCCGCGGCGCCTCGGCGCGCGTCCGAACCTGCAGCGCATTCTGATAACAAACCACTGCTCGCGCCAGCACTTCGCGATCGCCGCTGCGCGCCGCCAAGTCGTGCAAGGTCAAGCCCAGATTGTGCTGCGCCAAGGCCCATTGCTCCGGCATTTTACTGCGCGTATAGATGCCCAATGCCTGCTCATGCGACGTCACGCTTTCGCGCAACTCTTCGGCCGTCGACTGTGCCGACAACCGCCGCCAGGCGCTCGCCAGGTTCAACTGAATCGCCGCCCACTGCTCCGGCGCGGACTCCTTCGTCCGAATCTCCAGCGCATGCCGGTAAGACGCAATCGCATCCAGCAGGCACGCCGCGCTTTCTTCGTTCGCTGTCCGCTCCGCCAGACTGCGCAGTGCGTTCGCCAGATTGTTGTGCGTCATCGCCCACTGTCGCGGCCACTCGATGCGGTTATACACCCCAAACGCCGACCGCAAAGCCAGGATCGCCTGGCGTAAATGCTCCGCGCCGGCGGCCTCTTCCGTCCGCGCCGCTAAGTCCACCAGCGCGACTCCGAGGTTGTTTTGGATCGCGGCCCAATTCTGCGGCGACTTCTCGCGCGTATGCGAATCAAGCGCTTCACGGTAGGCCCGGATCGCATCCTTCAAATGCCCCAAGGACTCTTCGCCTGCCGTTCGCTCCGACAGATTCTGCAGTGCGTTGGCTAGGTCCGTTTCCAGACCGCCACGTGCCGGCGACACCGGTAGCCGCCCTAAGATCTCTTCGTATTCGCCAATCGATTGTTGCAACGACATCAGTCCTCCGGAGGCTACTGGCGCGCTTTGCAGCATCCAGCGCGGCATCAGCCGCGCAGCTACTGGGAGCAAAGCCGCGAATGGGATCGAGGAAAAAGTCACTAACAACAACTGCTGGCTGGTGGTCATCGCCGCCAGTGCATCCAACGTCAGTACTGCACCCAGCGTGAATACGGGCAACGCCGCAGCCGCCAAGGTCACGATCGGCAAGTTTGCCGGGTTCGTCGGAGGCGGACTGTTGAATTGCATCTTCATCGCGGTTTCCCACAGAGCACCGGTCGCGCCCGTCGCGGGATTGAGTGTAAATGTATTCGACATCGCCATCCTCCAGCCGCTCGCTCCACTGGTACGGCCAGTAGTTTCGAGCATTTTTCTGACCTGTTGGACGGCAGTACCCCACTACTTTAGGTACAGCTGTAGTTGATCTCGCACACGATTTAACGACTGCGAACCGTTCTCAGATCGCCGAGGCTCCGCCGTGTGTCTTTTTCTTCTCGATAAGAGATCAATCGCTCAATATCTGGTCCTCCAATAGGTCCGTTGAGAAAAAAGGCAGGATGTCGCTTTGAGAGATGTACTAGTACTGATAGCGGTTTCACTTTTTCCGTCCACCCCGCGGAGTTAACCATTCCCCCCATTCTGTGTCGAAATTCTCCGCTTTCTGGACGATAAGGATCCCATATGCGAGTTGCCTCCTTCGAAGTTCAAATCCTGGATAGACTGACTGACCTGCCGCCCTTCTCCCCGGTGCTGATTAAGCTGCTCGGCACCTTCGGCCAGACTCATATCTCCTGCTCTTCTCTGGCTACGTTGATTGAGCAGGATCCCGTCCTTGCGGGCAGCGTGCTACGCCTCGCCAACTCGGCCGTCTACTCGCAGCGAGAGCCGGTGACTTCCATTTCCGGCGCCATCAACCTCATCGGCATCGACCGGCTACGAAACGTCGTGACCGCGCTCTCCGTCAGCCAGATGTGGAAAAAGCTGCCCAGCGCCGACGGGTGGTCCACCGCCGACTTCAACGAGCACGGCTTGGCCACAGCCATCCTCGCCGCCTCCCTCGCCGAAGATATCCCTAACGACTTCGGCGAGGGCGCCTTCCTCGCCGGCCTCCTCCACGACGTCGGTAAGTTGTTGATTGTCATGGCGGTTCCCAACGAGTACAAGGAAATCGTCCGCACTTACGAAGTCGAACCCGGCATCAAAACCTGGATTCAATGCGAGCGCGAAGTGCTCAATACCGACCATGCCGTGCTCTCCGCCCTCGCCCTCGAGCAATGGAAGGTCGCCGAGCCCATCCGTCGCGCCGTCGCTTGGCATCACGACCCGGAACCAAAGCACCTCAGTAAAGTGGTGGCTCTCGCCGACAAAGTTGCCAACGCCATTGGCTACTCCGTGCTCCCCTCTACCACCGTGCTGGTCGACACGCCCCCTGTCGAAATCATCGACCGGCTTGTTCGCCCGGAATGCACCCGCATCTCCCCGGCCGATCTCCTCGAGCACTTCCGCAACGAGATGGACGTCATCCGCGGCGCGCCCCGCACCCTCCGCTCCTGATGTAAAAAAGCCCGGGTCTTTCGACCCGGGCCTTTTGCTGATCGCCTGAACTCTACTGCGCCGCTCGGCGCGACTGTCCCACGTCCAGAACCTCGCGTACCTTTCCCAGCAGCGAACCCAGCGTAAAGGGCTTCTGCAGGAACGCCGTACCCGACGGAAACGAACCCGAACTCAGCATCGCATCGTCCGTATATCCCGATACATAAAGCACCCGTAGATCCGGCCGCAGCGCCGTCAACCGGTCCGCCAATTCGCGGCCCGACATCCTTGGCATCATCACGTCCGTCACCAGCAGGTCGATCTTGCCTTTGTGCCCGGCACAGATCTTTAGCGCGTCGTCGCCGTTACTGGCTTCCAGTACCACGTACCCCTGCCGTCGCAGAATCTTGCGTACCAGCGCCCGGATTCCGGCCTCGTCTTCCACCACCAGAATCGTCTCCAGCGACGTCTCCGGATCCAGATCCGGTGCCGGCGGCGGGGGGGCCACCACGTCCACCGGAGGAGGAATCAGCGAAGCCAGCGGTGACGTGCTGGTTGGCGCGGCTGCTTGATCGGCGCTCGGCAGATAGATGCGGAACGCCGTTCCTTCGCCCGGTTGGCTGGTCACGGCCAAGTCGCCGCCACTCTGCCGTACCACGTTGTACGCCTGCGTCACCATCAGACGCTCTTCCCGCAAAGCTTCGTCGCCGGCTGTCCACGGCTCAAACAGACGGGCCCGATTCTCGGCGTCCATCCCCGGACCATTGTCCGCAATCGACACCAGAATATAGTTTCCGCCGCGAGTCGGCGTCCCGTAGTCCTGATCCAGCTCGAGATCGGCCGTCGAAATCGTCAGCCGCCCTAAGCCGCGCATCCCGTACTTGGCGTGTGATGCCAGATTCAGAATCGCCGACTCAATCTGCCCCGGATCCACCTTGGCATTCGCCAGATCCGCCTGCGTATCGATCCGCAACTGCACCCCGTCACCCAATTGACGCCGCAGCACAGGCTCGAGCCGCTTCACCAGCAGGTTCAAGTCCACCAGCTTCGGCTCAAGGACGATCTTCTTCGTGTACTGCTGCAGTTGTCCCGTCAGCACCGACACTCGTTCGGCCGCCTGCAGAATCTCCTGCATGTCGTTCCGCAAGGGGCTCGAGGGCGGCAGCGAACCTTTCAGTTCTTCGCCATAGCCCGAGATGATCATCAGTAAGTTGTTGAAATCGTGGGCGACCTTGGCGGCCAATCGCCCCAATGCCTCCACCTTCTGCGATTGCCCGGACTGCTCTTCCGTCGAACGCCGGCCGCTGATGTCCAGCGTCAAGCCCGTAAACTTCAGCGCCTGGCCCTGCTCGTCGCGCTGTACGCGCACAATCTCGCGGACCCAAATCGTCGCGCCCGTCGCCGTAATTGCCCGGTACTCGCAAGCGTGGCTCGTGCCCGCTTCCCGCGCATGGCGATAAAAATCCGTCACCCGGTCGCGGTCCTCTTCGTGAATCTTCTGCCGCCAGAAGTTCTCCGTCTGCTGCCACGCCGAAATCGGATAACCGAGCAGTTCCTCCGCCCGCTCGCTGACAAACTGATACCCCAACGTGGTTGCATCCGCTTCCCAAACGACCGCATCGATATCGTGCACGATCGTATGGAAGGCCGGTACCGGACTCACCGGTTCCGGTTCCGCCACCGGTGCCACGACTGCTGCCGGCACCTCCACGATTTCCGCCACTGCTTCCGCCACCGTCCCGGTAGCCGCTCCGATCGCCGACAAATCCTGGAAAATTACCAGCACTTCCTGGCCGGCATCCAGTTCCCAACCCTGCAACGGCTGCAATCCCACCAGACCATTGATCTCGCGGGCCCCATCCTCCAACATCAACTTGGTGGAAATCGGACTGCGTTCCTTGGGCTTAAAGGTGGCAATCACCTCCGCCACCCGCTCGCCCAAGCCCGGAATCGGCATCAGGTCTTCGAGTTTGCGGCGCAGCACGTCGTCGCTACGCATTCCGAAGAGCTTACGGAAATATTTGTTCGCCGAAAGAATGGTGAGATCGGCGTCCACCACCAGCAGACCGACTGGCACGTTGGCCACGATCTCCTGGTAGTAACGGCGCTCCGTCTCCACCAGCGCCAAGAGGCGCGCGACTTCTTTCGGTCTCCACTGTTCTAAATCGGCGCGGTCCATAGGTATACAGTCGTCCCTGAATGTAGCATCGGTTGCTAAGGCCGTTCGCACAAGGGTACCGATGACTTAACTGGTATCGGTACTTAGGGGTTCCTGCTTGCGGTGAATAGGGTGGATACTCCCCACCAAGTGGGGTACCCCAGCTCTAGCCCAACTCTGCAAAAGCCCTTCATCCTCAACGTTATCGTCCGTTTTCTCCGGTACCAACTCCTCCTGGAAAAAAGTTCTGTTACCATCCCTCGCGCCGACTGGTGTAGCCTGCAAGTTGGTGTCCGACCCGATCATCAGCTTCGCCTCGGTTTCGAAGAGCTATTCCATCTACGACTCCCCCGGTGACCGCCTAAAAGAACTCGTCACTTTCAACCAGCTTAAACGCCACCGCGACTTTTGGGCCCTGCAGGATATCTCCCTCTCCATCGGCCGTGGCGAAACCTTCTGCGTCATCGGCGAAAACGGCTCCGGCAAAAGCACCTTCCTCCAACTCGTCGCCGGCATCCTTGCCCCCTCCAGCGGCACCGCCGAAATCCGCGGCCGCGTCGCCGCCCTCCTGGAATTGGGCTCCGGCTTTAATCCCGAGTTTAGCGGCCGCGACAACGTCTACCTCAACGCCGCCATCCTCGGCCTCTCCCGCGCCCAAATCGACGAACGTTTTCCCCAGATCGTCGCTTTCGCCGAAATCGGCGACTTCCTCGAACAGCCCGTCAAAACTTACTCCAGCGGCATGGTGGTTCGCCTCGCCTTCGCCGTCGCCATCCACGTCGAACCCGAAATTCTCCTGGTCGACGAAGCTCTCGCCGTCGGCGATATCTACTTTCGGCAGCGCTGCCTCCGCAAGGTTCACGAACTCCGCCAGCAAGGCGTCACCATTCTCTTCGTCTCCCACTCCATGGGCGACGTCAAAGCCATCGGTGACCGCACCCTTTGGCTTGACCATGGCCGCATCAGGGACCTCGGCCCCACCGACGCCGTCGTGGGCCGTTACCTCGCTGCGATGGCCGATAAAGACGCCGCCTACCTCGAACTCAAGCCCGTCGTCGAGACCGCCGGCCGCGCCCGCGTCGAAGCCCCCGAAGTCGTCTCTCACATCCCCAACGTCGACCACCGCCACGGCGACGGCCGCGCCGAAATCATTGGCATCGCCGTGCTCGACGTCCATGGCCGTCCCCTCCCCGTCCTAGAACCCAATGCCCGCTGCGTCGTCCGGATCTCCGCCCGCGCCAACCAATCCGTCGGCCAACCCAACATCGGCTTCATGCTCCGCAATCACCTGGGCCTCGATTTCGCAGGCACCAATACTTTGCGCGAGAATATTGAGTTGGAACCGATGGTGCCTGGAGACACCGTCACCGTCGACTTCCATCTGGACCTGCCGGAGCTTTACCCTTCTGCATTCTCCTTCTCGCCGGCCATTGCCGACGGCAATCTGACTCACTACAAAATGTGTGACTGGATCGACAACGCGATTTCGCTGCAAATGGGCCACGCCGAAGGGCAGGTCTATGGCTATCTCCATCTCCCCTGCCGCGTTGAAGTGAATGCCCGCCTGGGCCAGTCCGCTCCCGCCCAAGAGGTGAAACTTGGTTGAGTTCACCGGCGAACGCGTCATTCCCGGCCAAGTCGATCCCGACCTCTGGAACGAGCACTACTCCCGCTATCTCTTCGCCAGCCGCCTCTCGCGCTTCCGTCGCGTTCTCGACGTCGGCGCTGGCGCCGGCTACGGCTCCCATCTCCTCAGTGACACCGCCAAGAGCGTCGTCGCCCTCGACTGTGCCGCCGATGCCCTCTCCCTCGTCCCCGTCCCGGACCGTGTTCAAGCCGTCGCCGCCCAACTCCCCTTCGGCCCCAACGCCTTCGACCTCATCGTCGCCTTCGAAGTCGTCGAGCACCTCGCCGATTGGGCCGAATTCCTGCGCGAAACCCGCCGCGTCCTCGCCCCCGGCGGACAGCTCATCATCTCCACGCCCAACACCAAGTACTATGCGGCGGCCCGTGCCGCTTCCGGGCCCAATCCGTTTCACGTCCACGAGTTCACCTTCGACGAGTTCCGCGATGCCCTGCGCGAGGTCTATCCCCACGTCGCCCTGTTCGTCCAGAACCATACCTCCGGAATCGTCTTTCAACCGGTGGAACCCTCTCACAATGTCGATGCCCGCATGGACGAAGCCCCGCTCGATCCTGACGCCGGCCACTTCTACATCGCCGTCTGTGCCGCCAGTCCCCAAACCGGCGGACCTTCCTTCGTCTACCTTCCTTCCAGCGCCAACGTCCTCAAAGAGCGCGAAGAACACATCGCCCGCCTCGAAGGCGAACTCGCACTGAAGGACACTTGGCTCACCGCTGCGCGCGCCGATCACGCCGCCCTCGTCGAGCAACACCGCCAACTGCAAGCCGAACTCACCAAAAGCAACCAGTGGGCGGCCGAAGCCGGCGAACGTTGGAAGGCTTCGCAGCAGCGAGTCAGCGACGTCCAGGCCGAGCTAGCCGCCGAGCAGCAACGAGGCAGGGAAGTCGTTAGTGAGTACGAACGCCGCCTCGCTGAACTCGACTCCGAACGCCTCGAAACCGTGCGCTGGGCTCAGGAAATCGAAACCCGCCTCACGGCTCAACTCCAGTCCGCCCTTGAGGCTCAACAAACTCAATCCGCCGAACTCGGCACCGCCGTTCAGTTGCTCGATACCGCCGAGCAAACCGTCATCGAGCGCACCGAATGGGCTCGCCGTTTGCAGACCGAAGTGGAAGCACTCGAAGCGCAGTTGAGCGCCCTGCGCGCTTCCCGTTGGGTGAAGCTCGGCCGTTCACTCGGGTTAGGACCCGTTAGCCAGAATCCATGAAGCTTTTGGTGCGTTTCGTCCGGGCGCTTCCCCTGTTGCTGGTCTCGCCTCTCCTGGTCGTCCTTCCCCTCGTGGCCCTTGCCTTCGCCGACTTACTCTGGATCGTCTTCGGGAAACGGCGGCCCCGGCAGGATCGTCAACCCAACACCGCCTCGGCCAGCGTCGTCATCCCCAATTGGAACGGCCGCGACTTACTCGAGAAATATCTCCCTAGCGTCGTCACCGCTTTAGCCGGCCACCCCGACAATGAAGTCGTCGTCGTCGACAATGGCTCTACCGACGGCAGCGCCGACTTCGTCCGTCAGAACTTTCCTCAGGTCAAGTTAGTCGCTCTCCCCCAGAACCTCGGTTTCGGCGGCGGCTCCAACGCCGGCTTCCGCGCCGCTAAAAACGACATCGTCGTTCTCCTGAACTCCGATATGCGCGTCGAGCCGGACTTCCTCGCCCCCTTGCTCGAAGGCTTCCACGATCCCCGCGTCTTCGCCGTCTCCTGCCAGATCTTCTTCTCCGATCCCACCAAGAAGCGCGAAGAAACCGGACTCACCCAAGGCTGGTGGGCCGACGGCGGCCTTCGCGTTCGCCACCGTCTCGACGACGAACTCACCGGACCCATGCCTTGCTTCTATGGCGGTGGCGGTTCCTGCGGCTTCGATCGTCATAAGTTCCTCGAACTCGGCGCCTTCGACGAGTTACTCGCTCCCTTCTACCTCGAAGACACCGACATGGGCTATCAGGCCTGGAAGCGCGGTTGGTGGGTCTACTACGAACCGCGCAGCGTCGTCTGGCATGAGCACCGCGGCACCATCGGCAAAAAGTTCTCGAACGAATACATTCAGGGCGTCCTGAAGAAGAACTTCATTCTCTTCGTCTGGAAAAACATTTCCAGTTGGAGTAAGTTGCTCGAAAGTTTCGCCTACGTCTGGTGCGGCAGCGCCCTCAGCCTTTTCTTCGGCGACTCTCCCGAACGCGCTACCTTCGCCGGCCTCGCTCGCGCCGTCTGGCAGTTGCCCCGCGCCCTCGCCTCTCGCTGGGCCGCCAAATCCCGCGGCGAAGTCTCCGATGACGAAGCCTTCCGCCGTCCCCTCGGCGGCTACTTCCGCGATCGTTTCGCTGTTTTGCCCGCCCAGGTTGATCAACCCGGCGTCCTCTTCGTCTCGCCCTATCCCATCGAGCCGCCCATCCACGGTGGCGCCGTCTTCATGTCGCAGACCCTGCGCGAACTCGCGCCCCTCACCCGTCTGCACGTCATCGCCCTGCTCGACGCCCCCGAAGAAGCCATCGCCCACGAGCCGCTCAAAAAGATCTGCGCCTCGGTCAAGCATCTCGTCCGCCTGGAAGGAAAGCCCAAACAGCTGGGCTCCATCGAGCCCTACGCCGTGCGCGAGTTCGCCAGCCAGGAACTCGAATGGCTCATCCACCGCCAGATCTACACCCAGCAAATCGACGTCCTCCAGCTTGAATATACGAACCTGGGCCAATACGCCGGCGACTACCGGCGTCTGCTGAACGCCGTCTTTGAGCACGACGTCTACTTCCAGTCGATCGCCCGCGGCCTTCGCCAACCCGGAAGTAAGTTCGGCAAATTGCCCGCCATGTTCGAATATCTTCGCGCATTGCGCTTTGAACTCGGCATGTTGCACCGCGTTGACCAGGCCCAGGTCTGCACCCAAGCCAACCGCGATTACTTACTCAGCTTTGCTCCCGAACTCCGGTCGAAGTTAGACGCTGGCCTCCGCGCCGGCATCCGCTGCAGCACTTACGACTACCGCGAAGAAGGCCGCGAACCCGATACGCTGCTGTTCATCGGCAGTTTCCGCCACCAGCCCAATCAGGAAGCCCTCTTCTGGTTTCTGCGCGAAGTCTTCTGGCGCATCCTCGCCGAACGCCCGCAAACCAAACTGGTCATCGTCGGCTCCGATCCGCCGGATCGACACGCCCTGCCGCACTTCCCCGCCGGCGAAGACCCCATCGTCATCCGGGGCCGCGTCGACGATGTCCGCGAGCCGCTCGCCCAATACGCGGCTTTCATCTGCCCCATCCTCGCCGGCTCCGGCGTGCGTGTGAAGTTACTCGAGGCCTTTGCCGCCGGAATTCCCGCAGTCTCCACTTACATCGGCGCCGAAGGCCTCGCAGGGAAAGACGGCGAGTTCTGTCACCTCAGTGACGATCCCGCCGCCTTCGCTCGCCATGCCGTCCACTTACTGCGCTCCACCCCGGAGGCGCGGGCGATGACGCGGCGCGCCCGCGCCGAAGTGGAACAGAATTGGGACATGCCCCTCATTACCGCGAAACTTGCCGCCCGCTATCGCGAGGGCCTCCGCCTCAAGCGCACCACCTAACGCGAGATTCGCAAACGCGGCACTGAACTCGTCCGCACCCCCGCGATCTCCGCCCGCACGGGATAGTCGCCATTCGGTAAGTCCGGCACCACCACGTTGAACTGATACACGCCCACGCCGGTGACGCCCGCATAATTCACCTGCGCCGTCGCTTGGCCAATCCGAATCTTCACCGGATTCAGCAACGGGCTCGCATTCGTCACCACCGCGCCCGCCGCGATCGCCGGATTCGTCGGACCGAAGCCCGTTCCCCACAGCACGATCGTGTCGCCGGGCCTCGCCGGCATGGTCAACAACCCGCTCACCAGATTCTCGGGTCCCACGTAGCCGCCCAACGCATCCGTCGCTGTCACATAGTCCTCGCTCAACCGGAAGAAACCCGGCAATACGCTCTGCAACTCCACCGGCGTCGCAGCCGAAGTCCCGTTCGCGTTCGTCACCACCACTTGCACCGTCCCGCTCAACGTATCCGCCGGTGCCTGCACGTTGATCTGCTTCGGGCTGATGTAGTAGACGTAGGCCTTTTTCCCATTAATCGTCACACTCACGCCGTCCAACTCGGTCGGCAATTGCCCGTTCGCGATATCGCCGGCATTCCACGTCCGGGTCGTCGAAGACAAACGGAAGCCATGTATCGTAATCCAGGCTCCTGGCGTCGCACCCACATCCGAACTCGCCGCATTCACCACGCCACTGCGCGTCGAAATCACCGGAGCCGTCCCTGCCGGCGCATCCTCCGGCGTAAAGCCCATCACAATGTCGAACGTCACCCGCTTCTCCCCGATCGCCGATCCGCTCACCGCCTCAATCGGCCGGATGATCGACGCCTTCTGCGCCGTATCCCGCACTCCGTTCAGCACGCTATCGTTTGCGTTCAATGCCTCGCCCTCAAAGTGGCATTGCGTAATCAGATTGCCGCGGTTCGCCGTCTTGATCTGGTAATGAATGTGCCGCGTGCGGCCCGGATAGATCCCCGGCTTCACCGTCCGGAACATGTAGCGCCCATCCGAAGCCGTCTCGAACTTCCCGTAGCCCTGAAAATTCGGCTCACGATTCGTTAGCGGACTGCCCGTATGGATATACGCTCCATTGTTGTCCGCCTGCCAGATCTCCACCACCGCACCGCGCACCGGGCTTCCTGAAGAATCCAGCACTCTCCCCTGCACCCACAGGATCTCGCCCACACTCGGCGTAATCGCGTCATTGATCAGCAGCAGATCGTTGTCCAGGTCCAGCGGCATCTGGTTCGGATAGTAAGGTCCGATCGTCAACGCGGGCGTCGAAACCAGCTGTTGCGCAAAGGCGCCTTTCGTGTGCCAAAGCGCCGGTGCCAGCGCGGCGCCGCGCAGCAGGCTGCGCCGGGAATGCTGAATGCTCATGCCCCTTCTGACGCGGCCCCCACCGAGTTCGACGGTCAAAACTCCGTAAGGCTCCCGTTAAGAACGTAAAGGTTAGTGAATAATTGAAGTTATGGAACTCAAAGGCAAACGCATCGCCGTCCTCGTTGACCAGTCCTACCAGGAGATGGAAGTCTGGTACCCCATCTATCGCTTCCTCGAGGCAGGTGCAGAAGTCGTCACCGTCGGACCCCTCGCCGGCCAGATCATCTCCAGCAAGCTCGGCTACCCCGTCAAAGCCGACCTCGCCTACGCCGACGCCAATGCCGCCCACTTCGACGGCGTTGTCTGCCCTGGCGGTTGGGCTCCGGACTACATCCGCCGCAGTGAAGCCGCCATCCACTTCGTCAGCGAAGTCGGTAAGCAAGGCAAACTTCTTGCCGCCATCTGCCATGGCCCCTGGGTCCTCTGCTCCGCTGACGCCATTCGCGGCCGCAAAGTCACCTGCTTCTTCGCCGTCAAAACCGATGTCGTCAACGCCGGCGGCATCTATTCCGACGAGGAAGTCGTCATCGACGGCCACATCGTCACCTCGCGCAAACCCGAGGACCTGCCCGCCTTCATGCGCGCCTGCATTGATGTCGTCAAAAAGCAGCAGTAAGAAGCTACCCGTCGAAGCGCACCTCAATGCGCTTCACGCGCTCCGCCACGCTGAGCCGCTGCCCGTCGACGAACTCAAGGCCGCCCTCCTGCACGCCTCGAACGCCGTCGCCGCCAAGGCGGCCAACGTCGTCGCACTCCGCTTGGCGCACAGTCTCGCCCCCGACCTTCTCGCCGCCGCTCAGCGCTTCTTCACCAAGCCTGACCCGCAGTGCCTGGCTAAACTCGCCATCTTCCGCGCCCTCAAAGCCCTCGAACATCTCGCTCCAGAAATGTTCCTTCGCGGCCTGCGCCACATCCAGATGGAGGCCTCCTTCGGCGGCCCCGTCGACACCGCCGGATCCCTCCGCGCCCTCTCCGCCCTCGCCATCTCCGAATGCCCCGCCATTCCTCCCCGCGACGCGCTCCGCTTCCTCATCGACGCCCTGCCCGATCCCGAAGTCCCCACCCGCATCGACATCCTTCGCGCCATCGGCCAGATCGCTTCGCTGGAAGCAGACGCCGTCCTGCGCACCAAGGCCCGTCTCGGCGACGACGCACCCGAGGTCACCGGTCAGTGCCTGCTCACTTTGATCGAGCGCGAAGGCGTCGTTGCCTTGCCCTTCGTGGCCACCTTTCTTCATGACCCGCGCCTCCGCGCGGAAGCCGCCATGGCCCTCGCCGCCCAGCGCGGCCCCGAAGCCCTGGCTCTTCTCAGGGCCGAATGGGAACGCACTCAGGAGCGCGAGATCCTCCTCGCCATCGGCACCCTTCGCACCCCCGAAGCCGTTGCCTGGCTCATCCCCCTGCTTGCGGACCATCGCGCCGTTCGCCAGGCCCTTGAACCCTGCCGTCACATCCCCGGTGTCGAAGATGCCCTGGCCCAATCGCGTTAACCCTTTCGGCGCAATCGAAGCCGTCCCCGAACGCGGCACGCTCATGGGCAATCGCGGCTGCCTCATCAACCACCGCCGCGAACTTGTCCGGCCCTTCCAACTCGAACGCTGGATCACTTGCGTCCTCGCCTTCAAAGGCCGCCGCCGTGCCGTCATGACTCCCGGCCGCTACACCGAACTCTTCTTCCTCGACGAAGCCACCGCCCTCGCCGCCGGTCACCGCCCCTGCGCCGAATGCCGCCGCCCGGACGCTCACCGCTTCCTCAAACTCTGGAATCAGGCCAACGAACAGACCTTCACTTGCTTCCCCCAACTCGACGCCTTTTTACATTCTGAACGATTAAAACAAAATCACCCGCTCACGTTTGCAGACGGTGTCTTCTTCGCCCAGGAAAATATTCCACTGCTTTTCCACAAAGGCCTGTTTCATCCCTGGACTCCCGCCGGCTACGCTAGGCCCATGAAACCAGAAGGCAATCTCACCCAACTGACTCCGCCCTCCGTCGCCCGTACCTTCTCTTCCGGCTACCAACCATCTCTCCATCCATCAATCTTTACGACTTTGTAGAGTGCCCACAATGGCCGCACGCCGTAACCAAATCGTCATTGCATCGTAATTCTCCGTAGGGCGACCCGCTGTTAGCCTTCGAGAGTGCTACGAAATAGACTCCTCGTCCTTGTCCTCGTTGTGGCCGCGACTGCCTTCGGCCAAACCAACACCAATGTCGCGATTTACAATGGAGCCCGCTTCGAACTGGTCTTTCCAGTCAGCCCTGGCTGTTTCACCAAGATCAACGGCACCTTCGCCGGTGCCACCACCTCCACCGCTTCCTCGGTCCCTCTGCCTGTAACTCTCGGTTCCACGCAAGTTCTTGTTGGTGAGAACAATACCCCAGCTCCGCTCTACGCGGTCAGCAATCAGGAGATCTCCTTCCTGGTGCCCAACAACACTCCGACCGGGCGAGTGAATGTCCGCGTTCTTGTCGGCTCCAGCGAAGTGGCCCGCGGCACGGTCGTCGTGGTTCCGGTGAGCCCCGGTATCTTCTTCGTTGTTGGTGACGCTCTGAAGCAGGGCGGCATTCTGAATCAGTCCAGCCAATACGCCATTCAGTCGGCTCCGGCCCGCCGTGGCGAAGTCATCCAGATCTTCGGCACCGGCCAGGGCGCGGTTGACCAGACTGTTGCCGATGGCGCTGTACCGGCCGCTGGTGTTCTTGCCCGCACGGTGGTCGCGCCGAAGGCCTTCATTGCCGGAGTGGAAGCACCCGTCGTCTTTAGCGGCCTCTCCCCGGACTTCCCGGGCCTTTGGCAGATCAACGTCACCGTTCCGAACTTGCCCTTCGTCTCCGGTCGTGCCGAGCTGTTCCTTAGCCTTGGCAACGTCTCTTCGAATCCCGTCAGTTTCTGGGTTGCCCAGTAGCACCTATCCATTTCACACATGAATCGTCTTGTCTGTTCTCTATTTGCCCTATCTCTTGTCTCCCTCGCCCAGTCGCCGAAAGGCACCATCCAGGGGACAGTTCTCGACTCCACCACCGGCCAAACCATCCGTGGCGTGAGTATCTCCGTTGACGGCGTCTCCGATCAACGCATGGTCTCCGACCTTGATGGAAAGTTCCGAATTGAACTAAGCCCCGGGAAGTACAAAGTAAAGTTCTCGAACGAAAATTACTTCGACGCCACCATTGATGAAGTCGACGTGAAAGCCGGCGAGGTGACCGACGCCAGCACTGTCCTCGCCAACAAAAACACCGGAACCTCCGTCGACGTCACCGAAAAGATCGGCTCCGTTGCTGCTTCCGCCGAAACTCTACTCACTGAACGGAAACTGGCGGCAGTCGTCAGCGACTCCATCAGTGGTGCCGAAATGGCCAAGAGTACGGCCTCCGATGCCGCTGGTGCCCTGGAAAAGGTAACTGGCGTTAGCGTGGTGGGCGAAGGTTTCGTCTACGTGCGCGGCCTGGGCGAGCGCTACAGCGCCACCATGCTCAATAACTCCGTCATCACCACCACTGAGCCGGAGAAGCGCGTTGTCCCTCTTGACCTGTTTCCCGCCGCTCTCATTGACAACATTAAGATCCTGAAAACTTACTCGCCCGATCTGCCTGGCGAGTTCGCTGGCGGCCTGGTGCAGATCAACACCGTGGAATTTCCCACTCAGAAGTTATTCCGCGTCAGCACCAGCTACGGCTTCAACACTAACACCGCTTTCAATCGCTTCGATAGTTACCGGGGCGGCGGCGGCGACTTCCTCGGCTTCGGCACCGGCGCTCGCGCCGTGCCCGCGGGAATCCCCAGCGACCGCCGTGTCAACTCCTCGAATTTCTCACAAACCCAACTTGCGGAACTAGGCCGGTCCTTTGACAACAACTGGGAGGCCGCGCCGATTGAATCCATGCGCCCCACACAAAGCTACAGCGTGGTCGGTGGCAACACTTTCGGCAAACTGGGTCTCGTCGGTGCGTTCACACTCGCCAATAATCCTCAGTTTACGCCCGAGTCTCAGCAGTACAACCGGCCCGGCTCGAATAACTCGATCCGGCCCTACAATATCTTCGACGACTACCGTTCCAATACCGAATCCGCCCGAATCGGAGCGGTTCTCAATGCCGCCTACAAGATCAACGCGAATAACAAGCTCATCGCGCGTAACACCCTCACCCGCGACTCCGACAAAGAGTTTCGCCAGTTCAGCGGCTACAACGACGATCTCGGCACCAATATCCAGAACACCCGCTTGCGCTATATCGAGCGCGGCCTCTTTGGTACTCAGCTAGAGGGCGAGCACGCCCTTCCGAAGCTGGGCAACTGGGTCCTCAACTGGCAGTTGGGCTACAGCCGCGCGACGCGCGACGAGCCGGACATGCGCGAGGTCATCCGGGGCTTGGGTGAAGACGGCAGGCTGAGCTACCTCGGGACCGCCGAATCTGGCCAACGCTTCTTCAATGACTTGGCCGACCGCATTGTTGAGCCGGGCGCCACCTTGCTCAAGCCCTTCTACAAGGGCAGCGTCAGCGGCATCTTTAAGTTCGGCGGTCGCGCCGTTCTCCGCAATCGAGACTTCGAAGCTCGCCGTTTCCGGTTCTTCCCCGTCTCGCTCGCCGGCATTGACCGCACCGTAAACTCGAACACGCTCTTTGGCTCCGCCAACGTTCGGCCCGGCGCCTTCGAACTCCGCGAAGAAACCCGCGCCACCGACGCCTACAAAGCCGATATGCAGGTTTTCGCCGGCTTCGGCATGGTCGATATGGCCATCGGCCCGAAGTGGCGGATCGTCGCCGGTGTTCGTGTCGAGGACGCTGAACAGAACGTCGTTACTCGCGATCCCCTCACCACCAGCGGCACGCCGATCGTGGCCAACCTCAAGAACACCGATCCTCTTCCTGGCGTGAATGTCATTTACAATCTCCGCCCCAAGCAGAATCTACGCTTCGGCTACAGCCGCACTGTTTCCCGGCCGGATTTCCGCGAACTCTCCCCCTTCGACTTCACCAACGTCTCGGGCGGCTTTACGGTCATCGGTAACCCGCTTCTCCAGCGCACCAGTATCGATAACTTCGATGCCCGCTGGGAGCTGTTCCCCACTTCCGATCAATTGATCGCTGTAAGTTACTTCTTCAAAATCTTTGACTCACCGATCGAAAGCACTATTCAACCCACCGCCGCCCTCCGCCAAACGTTCTTGAACGCGGACGGGGCTCGCAACCAGGGCATTGAGGCTGAGTTCCGACGCAATCTCGGCTTCCTCGGCAAGCGGTTCTCTTCTCTCAACCTAGGCGCTAATCTGACTTTGGTTGACTCCCAGATCGACATTCCCCCGGACCAGGCCGGTATCCTCACCTCCATCAACCGCCCCATGGTCGGCCAAAGCCGCTACATCTTCAACGGCAATATCGAATGGAGTAAGCCCAAGCTTCGCTCCAACGCTCGCTTCTACGCCAACTATGTCTCCCGTCGTATCTCCGACGTTGGCTCACTGGGGCTACCTGACATCTACCAGGAGGCCAATGTCGTCCTCGACTTTGTCTACCAATACAACTTTTCCGAGAGCGGAAAGTGGAACATCCGTTTCAACGCGGAGAACCTCACCAACAACGACTATCGCTTCACGCAAGGGTCCGCTGCCTTCCGGGACTACCGGGTCGGACGGACCTTCACCATTGGGACCAGTTACTCGTTCTTTTAACTTCTAATCGTCTCTGCGTTTAGTTTCTCCAAGGATAAGGATTATGTTGAACAAATACCTACTCACCAAGCTTGTGGGCTTCGGCGCCCTCGCCGCCTCCCTTCAAGCCGCGGCGCCCGCTTCGGATTTCCGAACGGTCACCCGCGACGAAGCTGAGCGCCAGATTGGCGGACTCTACCAGACCGCCAGCCCGGCCAGCGTCTATATGTGGTCTCCGGACTACGTCTACCGTCCCGGCGCCAGCTTAACCATGCGCTGGACCGTCAGCCAAAACAATGACCTTTACCCTTACACGCTCTTCGCCTACCGCATCAACAACCAGACCGGCGTGAAGACCTACCTGCCCGGTGGCACCAGCGCCGTTACCGACATCTTCGGGAACACGCCCACTCAGGGCTTCCAACCCACCATTCTTCCCACCGTCAGCAAAGCCGTTCTCCTCGGAGAAGGTGGCCGCTTTCCCGCCGTCACCATTCCCAACGAACTTGGCATGCACACCATCACTGTCGAACTGCGCGATTACCTCGGTGGCCGCATCATCAAGTCGGCCTATTGGAAGATCAGTGTCGTTGACGCTGTCGAAGATATCCCGAATAGCATCTCCACCGACCTTACCCTCGTTAACACCAAAAGCTACAATCTCCGCGGCAACGTCTTTGTCACCGCCCCCGGCCGGCTGACGATTCAACCCGGAACAGTCATCAAAGGCCAGCCCGGCTCCGACCCGGTTTCTTACCTCAATGTGTCCCGCGGTGCGCAACTCATCGCCAACGGCACCAAATCCCGCCCCATCATCTTCACCAGTTCCCGCCCGGTTGGCCAACGCTCTCGCGGCGATTGGGGTGGCATCCAACTCCTTGGCAGCGCCCCCACCAACTTCCCGGCTACTCCCGAACCTCAGGCTGAAGGACAAGTCACCGGCGAGCGCGTGTTCTATGGCGGCACCAACCCGGAAGGCTCCTGCGGTTCCCTCAAGTATGTGCGTATCGAGTTCGCCGGCGCTCGCTTCACGGCCACCAACGAACTCAACTCCCTCGCCTTCTACGGCTGCGGCCGTAGCACTGTCACCGATCACGTGCAGTCGCACTACGCCACCGACGATTCCTTCGAGTTCTATGGCGGAACCAACGACGCCAAACACATGATCTCCAGCTTCAACGGCGATGACATGCTCGACTGGACCTACGGTTACTCCGGCCGCCTCCAGTATTTCTTCGGCATCCACAATCAGGATCCTGGCGGCAACGGCATCGAAGCCGACAACAGCGATCAGGGCTTCGCTCGCACCCCGGTCTCGCGCCCCACTCTCTTTAACGCCACCTTCATCGGCGGCGCCAAGGACGATTCCAGCCGCGGCGCGCGCCTTCGCGCTGGCACCTCCGCCAGCATCAACAACCTGGTCTTCTCGAACTGGGCGGATGACGGCTTCATCGTCGAGACCGCCGAATCGCTCGCCTTGGTCGATTCCGGCAACTTCGTCGCCAACGGCATCCTTCTCTGGAACAACCGCAATGCTACGGGCAAAACCCTTGAGGAACAGTTGGCCAACGCGGCAACGCTCGCCATCGCTCGCGGCACCCGTGGTAACTGGGCCAACATCGTCGCGGCCGATCCTCAGTTCCGTCGTCCCGGTCTCAGCGACCCCGACTTCCGCCCCCTCTTCAGTTCCCCCGTTTTCCGCGCCGGCTGGATCCAGCCCCCGGACGATGGCTTCTTCGACTCCTCGGCCAACTTCATGGGCGCCTTCGGCGATGAAGACTGGACCGAAGAGTGGTCACTCATCGTGAATGAGCCGGACGTCAACGTGCCCTAAGCTCTCCTGAGTTTAACCCTGGCCTCCGCGAATCTTTACCCGCGGAGGCCAGGCTTTTTTACCGCCCCTTCAATAACTCCCGCGCAATCACCAACCGCTGTATCTCGCTCGTCCCCTCGCCAATCGTCATCAGCTTCACATCCCGGTAGAACTTCTCCACCGGATAGTCCTTGATGAACCCGTATCCCCCGTGGATCTGCACCGCCTCCCCCGCCACCCGGCACGCCACTTCCGACGCATACAACTTCGCCATCGCCGATTGCTTCGTCACCGGACGCCCCGCGTCCTTTAACTCCGCCGCCCGGTACACCAACAACCGCGCCGCCTCGATCTCCGTGGCCATATCGGCCAACTTATGGCTAATTGCTTGAAACTCGACAATCGCCTTACCGAACTGCCGCCGCTGCTGCGCATATTTGAATGCCGCGTCGAACGCCCCTTGCGCAATCCCTAACGACAAAGCCGCAATCGAAATGCGACCGCCATCCAGAATCCGCAAGCTATCCACGAAGCCTTCGCCCAGCTTGCCCAGGCGCTGCTCATCCGGCACCCGCACCTGGTCGAACACCACTTCGCCCGTCGCGCTCGCGCGCATCCCCAGTTTGTTTTCTTTCTTGCCCGGCCGGAAGCTGCCCCGGTCCAGCACGAAGGCCGAAATGCCGTGCTGCTTCGCTCCCGCATCCGTCACCGCCATCGCCACGCAGACGTCCGCGTAGTGCGCATTCGTCGTGAAGGTCTTCGCCCCGTTCAACACCCAGCCGTCGCCGTCGCGCACCGCCGTTGATCGCGTCCCCCCCGCATCGGAACCCGCCTCCGGCTCCGTCAAGGACCAGCAGCCGATCCACTCCCCCGTCGCCAGCTTCGGCAGATAACGCTCGCGCTGCGCCTGATCCCCCGCCACAAAAATGTGGTTCGAGCACAACGACGTATGCGCCGCCACAATCAGCCCCACCGAAGGATCCACCCGCCCCAGTTCCTCGACGATGATCGCGTACTCGGCGTAGCCCAGCTCCGCCCCACCCAGTTCTTCAGGAAAAATCGACCCCAGGTAGCCCAACTGCCCCAGCTGCTTCACCACCGCCAGCGGGAACGTCTGCTCCTCATCCCAGGCCAGCACATGCGGCTGAATCTCACTCTCCGCAAAGGCGCGCACCGCCTTGCGCAGTTGCACCTGATCGGGCGTGGGGTCCCAGCTCATCTTGGCTTACGCGACGATCTCTTCCTTCGCCGCATCCCAATGCATGGGCCGGCCCTGCCGATAGCTTTCCACCGCCATCCGGCAGGCAATCGAAGTCCTGAAGCCAATCTCGAACGGGCAATTCGGCGTCGCGCCGCTGCGCACACAGTCGAAGAAGTTCCGCATATGCGCCTGCGGTACGGTCTTCGTCTCGCCCGCCACTTCCACGCCGTTCGGCTGATTCACCTTCTGCGGCGTATAGCGCAACTGCTGCGACTTGTGCATCGTCCCGTCCGTACCCAGCACATGCTCGCTCACGCCCAACTTGTCGTTGCCGAAGCCGCTGCTCCAGTTCACCAGCACGTCTTCCGGGTGCTCCATCGTCACCGACATCGTGTCCGGCACTTCGCGCCCGTCTTTCCACAGATACAGCCCGCCCGTCATCGTCACCTTCGCCGGAATCGACAGGTTCAGCGGCTTGTACCAGAACGCGATCTGGTGACACATATTCTCGTAGACATTGCCGCCCGAATAATCCCAGAAGAAGCGCCAGTTGATGAACCGCTGCGGGTCGAACTCCCGCGCGGGCGCCTCACCCAGAAAGCTCTTCCACAGCACAGTCTCCGGTGTCATGTCCGGCAGCACCGGACGCGTCCACTGCGGCTTCCCGTGCGGTGAATTCCGGTACATGTGCATCACAATCGACGTGATCTTACCCATCGGCAGCCGGCGCAACTGCGACACCGCGTCTTCCATCAGCCCCGACGACATCGACTGGTGCCCAATCTGCACCGTCCGCTTGCCCGCCCGCTGATACGCCTCGCGCATGCGCTTTGCATGGTCCACCTGAAAGGCCATCGTCTTTTCCTGGTAGACGTGCTTGCCGGCATCCATCGCCGCCACAAAGTGTTCGCAGTGCAGATGCTGCGGAGTCGCAATGATCACCGCATCCAGGCTCTTGTCTTCCAACAGGTAGCGATGGTCCAGATACGTCTTGATGTCGCCCTTCAACGCCTTGGCCTGCTCCAGCCGCCGCGTATAGACATCCGAAGCCGCTACGAACTCCACCTGCGGAATCGCCAGCGCCTCGCGCAACAACTGCTGGCCGCGGTCGCCCGCGCCAATGATCCCGAACCGCAGACGGTCGTTCGCCCCCAGCACCTGCGTGCCCGCCAGCGCGGTCGCCGCGGTCGCCGCCGTGCCCAAAAAATTGCGGCGAGAGTCCGGAGGCAGTGTGGAACCTTTCATCTGCTTCGAGTCTATCGCCTTCAACCCGCCAATTCCAGCCCCCGCATCGTCCCCGTCGACGACGCGAACCGGTCGCTCTCCACGCCCATCCGCTGCAACATGCTCACAAATAGATTCGGAAGCGGATAATTTTTGCTCTGGTCGAACGCCAAATGCTGCCCATGCCGGAAGCCGCCTCCCGCCAAAATCACCGGAAGATTCGTCGTCGTATGCTTATTCGCATCTCCGAAATTGCTACCGTACAGCACCATCGTCCGGTCCAGGAGTGTCGCGCCGCCCTCGCCCGAACCCTTCAGCTTCCCCAGCAACTCGCCCAGCAACTTCATGTGCCAAACGTCGATCGCCTCCAACTGCGCCAGCTTGCTCTCGTTCTTCCCGTGGTGCGACAGGTTATGGTATCCGTCCGTAATCTGAATCCCCTGCACTTCGATCGCCGGCGAATTCGAACTATCCAGAAACAGCGTGATCAGCCGCGTCGAATCCGTCTCAAACGCCACCCGCGCCATCTCGTACATCAACCGGACCTTCTCCATATACGCCCGGCTGTTATCCGGATCCTTCGGCTCCGGCCGCGTCGTCTTCGGCTTCGGACGCTTCTCCCACTCGCGCGACAGCACCATCCGCCGCTCCAGTTCCCGCACGCCCGTCACATACTGGTCCAGCCGTTCCACGTCGCGCGCCCCCAGGTTTCCTTTCAAACCCTTGGCGTGCTCCGCCACCGAATCCATAATGCTCTCGCCCAGTTTCAGCCGCTCTATCTGCTGCGCGACCTCCTCCTCGCTCCCCTGCAAAAACAGCCGCCGGTAAATGCTCGCCGCGCTATCCTCGCACGGAATCATCACGCCTGATCCCGTAAACGTCAGGCTCCGCTGACCCTTACTAACATTCACGCCCAGCGTCAACGACGGAAACCGCGTACGCACGCCGATCTGCTCCGCCATCACCTGATCCAGCGAAATCGAGTTCCGGAATCCGCCGTTCGCCGGATGCGGCGCCGCCGTCAGAAAGCACACCTCCGACGCATGGCTGCCGTCCACATCCGGATGCGACACCCCGCTGAACACCGTAAAGTCGTCACGGTATTCCTTCAAATGGCTCAAGTACGGCGATAGCTCGTAGCCCTTGCCCGCCGTCCCTGGAAAGAAACCCGTCGGCAGCACGCCCAGGTTATTGCAGATCGCCAGCATCCGCCGCGGCGGTCCGCTCTCCTTCTCCGCCGCAAACGCCTCCAGCCAGGGCAAGCCCATCGCCACACCCGCGCCACGTAAAAATCCACGTCGGTTCATCTACTTCTCCGTAAAAACCTTGCTCGCCACAATCTCCAGCAACAACGTCCGCAGCCCATAGCGATCCCGCTTGGCCGCGTCCAGAATCCGCTCCACCTCTGCCCGATCGCCGAAGCCCACCGGACCTCCTGTCCCGTAAGCGATCCACTGCCCCACCATGTTCCGAGCCAACTGCCGCTCGTCCTTCAGCAGCAAACGCTTCAGCTCCACCACATTGCGGAACTTCTCTTTCGTCGCCAACTCGCCGCTCGCATCCACCGGCTGCGACAACCGGAACGCATAATCGAAGCCGTTCTTGCCGATCCCCTGCACCGCTTCGCCCGCCTCTGTTGACCGGTACCGCTCCCGGTACGCGCCCAACACATCGAAGCTCTCCAGCGCAAAGCCCGGCGGATCGATCTTCGCATGACAACTCGCGCACGCCGCCACCGCCCGATGCTTGTCCAACTGCTGCCGGATCGTCGTCGCCCCCCGCGTATCCGGCTCCACCGCCGGCACTCCTGGCGGCGGCGGTGGCGGCGGATCGCCCAGAATCCGCTCCAGCATCCACACCCCGCGCAACACCGGCGAAGTCGTCGTCCCGTTCGCCGTCACCTTCAGCACGCTCGCCTGCGTCAGAATTCCTCCCCGCACGCTCCCCGCCGGCAACGACACCTGCCGCATCGCCACACCCGTAACGCCCGGCAATCCGTAGTGCCGCGCCAGATGCGCATTCACCATCGTAAAGTTCGAGTCCACAATGTGGCTCGCCGGCAGATTCTTCGTCAGTAAGTGCCGAAAGTAAAGTTGCGTCTCCCTCGTCGCCGACTCAATCAGTAAGTCATCCAAATAATAGTCCGGATAAAGCGTCTGGTCCGGCGTCGTCTCGCCCACCTTGCGCAAATCCAACCAATAGTCCAGAAACGCCTTCGTAAAATCCCCCGAACGCCCATCGTCCAACAGCCGGTTCGCCTGCGCCCGCAAAACCGCCGGCTGCTTCAACGCTCCGCTCTTCGCCAACCGGCGCAACTCAGCGTCCGGAGCCGCATTCCACAAAAAGTAAGAAAGCCGGCTCGCCAGCGAGTATCCATCCAGCGCGCCCGGCCTCTCTTCCAGATACAGAAACCCCGGCGAACACAGCACCGCCACATACCCCGCCAACAGCGCCTCGCCAAAGTCCGGCTTCTTCGCCATCCGCCCCTGCATGATCCCCAGATACCGCGCAATCTCCGCTTCCGCCGCCGGACGCCGATACGCCGCTGCCACAAACTCCCTCAGCCGCCTCTCCGCGTCTCCGGCCGATGCCGGCGTCGACAGCCAAGGCGCCGCCGTCCGCCCCACCGGCCCCGTCACCTCCATCCAGCGATACGCTACGCCCGGCATTCCCGCCTCGCTCGCCTCCGGACTCCCCGTAAATCCCGGCCGCGACCGGAACAACCTGGCCGCATCCGGCATGATCTGCTCCCCCGCCATCAGCGCGACTTCTAACTCCTGCTCCCCCGGCTCCGGCCCCACATCGAACGACCCCAGCAGCCGCTTCTCGCCCCCCGGACTCATCGCGTAAATCGACACCGGCTCCGTTGTCCGTCCCCGCGAAGTCTTCTCCCGGTTCGGATGCCACCACGGCCGCCGGTCCTTCCGCCCCTCCGTCCCCAACACCGTATGAATCCAAATCGAGTAAGTGCTAAACCGCAGCCGGTACTTGCCGCCCACCGGTGCCTTGTACTGGTCCCAGTGATAGTTATTCCCCGTGTAAGTCCCCGCCGGAGTCACAAACGCTTCTAACTCCCGCGTCTTCGGGTCACTCAGCGGCGCCTTCTCCGCCAGCACCAACGTCTGCGCCTCAAATCCCAGCACCGGAATAAACGCCCGCTCCGGGTGCGTATTAAACGAGCTATACCGCATCCGGTTCAGAAACGTCCGCTGGTCCCGCGCATAAAACCGCTTCGTCGTCTCCGGCTCCTTCGCTGACGCCCGCGCCGCCCGCAAAGCCTGCTCCGCCGTCTCCATGTACCGCGCCATCTGCACATGCGAAACATCCAGCGCTTGCCCCGACTTATTGAAGCGCTGCACCATCCCGTCTTCCGGCAACGAATCCTTCAGTTCCAGCCACGGCGCACCCAGTAAGTCCCGCACCGTATTCTCGTACTCATAACGATTCAGCCGCCGCAAGACCGCTCGTCCTTCGCGCGCCGTCCGCTGCTGCTCATGCGCCACCATCGGCCCCGCCAATCCCTTCAACAAAGCCGCCCGCTCCGGTGCTTTCAGCCCGCCACCCGGAGGCATCGCGCCCGCGCGCACCGCGTCATGCACCCGTACCCAACGCCCAAACGTATGCACGTCCTCCAGCCGGAAGTCGAGCGCCTTCAAGTCCAGCCCCGCCGGAGCCTTCGCCCCCTGATGACACCCCACACAGCTCTTGTCCAGCAGAGCCCGCGCCTCCGCCGGCAGCTCGGCCGCCCAGCCCGCCGCCGCCAACCAACTCGCCAACCCAATCACTCGTAACATGCCGTTACGAGTCTATCGAAAAGTAACTCCCCCGATTGGCCCGCACTCCATTACTGGCTTACATAGATCGTGCTGTAAGGCGTCGGCAGAAATCCCGCCGCCGCTCCCGCTCCCGCCCCCGCCGCCCCCAGCGGCGCCACATACTTGGCCCCATTCCCCTCGTTCGCACACCCCGGACACACCGCAAACCCCAACCCCAGGCCCGCTCCCAGTCCGATCGCCGTCCCGATCATCCCATTCCTCCCCCGCTTCCCCGGATCCGCCACCTTCACCCTCTTCACCTCGGCCTTTTCCAGTAGCTTCTCCCCTGCCTTTGTCCGCACCACCACCGCCATCTCATTCGCCGAAACCAACGTTCCGCGCACTCTCTCCGTCTTCGTCGACACTTCCACTCTCCGGTCTGTCTCCACGCGCAACACCGCATCCCACCCGGCCGTCATCATCACCACCAATAACAAATTCATCATTGAATCGTTCCTCAACCAACTACGCGAAAACCAGCTCCCCAACGGCTCAACCCACTCCCACCTGCAGAAACCACTTACACTAATTCCTAAGCGCCATGGACCCCCTCACCATCGCCCTCTTCACCGCCACGGCAACTAAGGCCGCAAGTTCCCTCCTGGACTTCAGCGTCACCAAAGGCCTCGAGTCGATCCTCGGCGGCGTCCTCGGCAATCGCGCCGACGCCGCCGTCTGCCTCGCCTACCAAAAAGCCAAACCATTCCTCCAACAACTCCGCACCACCGATCCCAAACTCAACCACGACCTAGAACGCGGCACCCGCGAAGCCTACCTCCTCGCCACCCTTGAACTCATCCGCCAGTCCGAAACCCGCTTCGCCCAATCCACCTCTGCCACTACGCTCATGCAAGCCGGCACCGCCGCACACCTCCAAACCCTCCGCCGCGGCATCCAAGCTGACCTCGACAACGTCAACAACACCCTCCCCCAGTCCCTCCCCGGTGTCGAACTCCTCCTCCTCGACCCCCAAGCCGCTCCCGCCACCCGCCTCCAAAACCTGCGCCAAACCCTCCGCGACAACCTCACCGCCGACACCGCCCGCTGGCTCCCGGGCCACGCCCTCCCCGCCGTCGTCGAGGACCTCCTCACCCACGGCTGGACCCTCGACACCGACCACCTCAAAAACGTCCCCCGCGACTGGTACAGCCTCATCGCCCTCGCCTTCGTCGAAAAGCTCAAAACCGACACGCGCCTCGCCCGTGTCTTCGAAACCCGCCTCCTCGCCCAGATCGCTACCCGCGAGCCCCAAGCCGCCCCCCTCGCCACCTTCACCGGCTTCACCGATCAACTCCACCAGATCACCGTCCCCCTCCAGCGCATCGAAGACTCACTCCACCTCCTCCACCGCGAAGTCGCCGAAATCAAATCCGACGTCAAGGATATCAAGTCCCTTCTCCAGGACCTCGTCAGCCAGCACGCCGCCGGCCTCGCCGCCCAACGCGGCATCGCCACCGAGCAGGAAGGCGCCTACCTGGCCCAGCTCGAAGAACGCGACCAGCAACTCCGTCAGGTAAAGAACGACCTCACCCTCACGCGGGAGCAACATGCCGAAGCACAGGCCAAGCTGGACGCCGTCCTCGCCGAGCGCGCCGAACTCATCAGACAGTTAGAACAGCGCGACCGCACCTTCGCCACCGAAGTCGCCGAATACCGCCGCCAACTCTCCGGTCTCGCTCAGGACGCCACCCCCGCTATGGCCACCGCGCTGCAACGCTTCGCCGACGGCGACCGTCTCGGTGCCTTCCCGATCATCGAGCAACTCACCAACGCTGAAATCAAAGCCGCTGAGAAAGCCACCTCGGTCCGCAACGCCGCCAAACGCCGGGAACTTGCCACCCTCGCCATGATCATGAAAGATCGCGGCGAAAAGACCACTGCCGATCTCCTCCCTCTCTGGCACGAAGCCCAACAACTCGATCCCGAGTATCACTGGGGCTGGGTCGAACTCCGCCGGCTCTACATGGACCTCGGCAATCTCCCCAAGGCCCGCGAAGCCGCCCAACGCTCTCTCGACTTTGCCGACGGTGACCGAGAGCGTTCCGTCAGCCTCAACGAACTGGGGGATGTGCTGGTGCAGGCGGGGGAATTGAAGGAGGCGCGGGAGCGGTTTGGGGAATCGCTGCGGATCAGCGAGAAGCTGGCGGCGGCGAACCCCGGGAGCGCGGCGACGCAGCGGGACGTGACGGTGAGCCTGAACAAGTTGGGGGATGTGCTGGTGCAGGCGGGGGAATTGAA